>JAGKXA010000062.1 GCA_021151615.1 Cellvibrionaceae bacterium
GATATTTTTACTTCTCCTTTAGTTGATATTTATTGCCGGGAATTTATGCGTAATTTTGCTGTTGCTATACGTTTTTCCGTAGTGTTGTTGGGTTTTAATCTGCTCGCTATTTCAACTCCATTTGCAGAGGAATCTGAAATGGATATGGATTTAATGCAAACCATTGAGGATACCAATGATAGTTTGACTTCCAATGTGTCCCTGGAAGATGCAGAAGCCGCAACAACAGATGCCCAAACATTAAATGAACTTTTTGCTGTGGTCGTTGAGCACTATAAAAAGGATTTGGCTGCTGGTAATGATGTTGCCGAAGCGGTGAAGTTGTCAGAAAAAAGTAAAAAGTTATCTGCCGATATTATCAGTCAGGTACAAGCAGGTGATTTTGAAACTGCAGCTAACTCAGCGACGGAGCTATCGCGTACCTGCAAGACCTGCCATAACTTTTATAAAGAAGATTAAGGTATGGTGGAATTAGTATTGTGGGTTCCATCGCTGGTTGCCCTTGCGTTATGGCAAAGGTCGAAGTCGTTAAACCAAATCATTTTATGTCTGGTTTTTTTATGTCAATCTGCTGTTGCCACAGAATTGAGTGGCAATGCCGCAGCAGGGAAAGCAAAGGCGGAAGATGAGCGCTGCGCAGAGTGCCATGGAGTGGAAGGTAATATTCATGCACCGAATGAATCAGCCAAAATTCCAAAACTGGCAGGGCAGAGCCCGGATTACTTGTTAAAACAGTTCCAGGATTTTCGCAGTGGTGAGCGTCATAATGATTTTATGGCAATGATGACGCGGAATCTGGATGACTCTGATGTTGTCGATGTACTCGCGTGGTACTCCAGCCAGCCGGCCATGAGTGGTGAGGGTTCGATCAATGCCCAAGGGCAGAAACTGTTTTTGGAAGGTGATACACAACGGGGGATACAGGCTTGTGCCAGTTGTCACGGTGTAAACGGCAAAGGTGTGAGTGAACCTGTTGCTGGTTACCCTGATTTGGCACCTGAACTGATACCAATTATTGGTGGACAAGATTGGCATTATCTGGATCAGCAGTTGCGCGATTGGCGTGCAGGGATAAGGGCCAACAGCCAGGATGGGGTTATGAACAGTGTGACTAAAAATCTAACAGATGCGGAAATTAGCGCCCTAAATGATTTTCTTTCCGCATTAAAATAATGCGAAAACACTCACCAAAAAAAATATCAAGGCAAACCTTAATCAAGGAAAAAATTATGAAATTTTCAATTAGCAAATCGCTACTCGCCGGCATACTCGCCAGTGGCCTGGTGTTGCCCGCTATGGCGGCGTTGGAAGCAGGTAAAGTTGCTCCCGAATTCTCACTCAAGGCATCACTGGCCGGTAAAGCGTTTGATTTTTCCCTTAAGGAAAAATTAAAATCCGGCCCGGTAGTGGTCTATTTTTATCCATCGGCTTATACCAATGGCTGCAACCTTCAGGCACATAGCTTTTCTGTTAACAGCGAGAAGTTTGCCAAAGCGGGTGCAACGGTAATTGGCGTATCGCTGGATAGTATTGAACGCCTCAATGATTTCTCCTCGGATCCGGAATATTGCGCGGGCAAGGTTGCAGTTGCATCTGATCCGGAAGGCAAAGTGGCTAAATCATTTGAATTAAATGTACGCGATGCGGCGCCAGGGAAAGTGGATAGTCGCGGTAAGGCCATTGATCACGGTTTTGCCGAGCGCACTACCTTTATCATTACTGAAGATGGAAAAATTTCGTCCACAATCAGCGGAGTATCTCCGACGGATAACGTCAAGCAAGCGCTGGCCGCTGTAGAGAAATTGGCAGCACAGTAACTTCTTGATGTTCATCTGTTTTACTAGATGATGGCAGTTGCAAGAATGTGTTACCAATATACGTCTAACTGGCAAAGACCTGTGTTATCCCAGATGAGTCTTTGCCAGTGTTAGGTTGAATGCTGAGGGCAGGGAAGCCTTTTTTAAAAAATTTAAAAATAAATATCGACTTGATTTAATTGCTGCACAATTTCCTGATGTATTTCTACGCCGGCAATTAATTGTTTGTCGCGTGTCTGCCAGCCGCGTTCACCGGGGTAAGAGAAGGGCGCTGCATCCTCTTTTAAATAGGCAATAAACGCGGCGGTGTATTGCTGGAATTCGCCCGGCGTAAGAAATGCTTCCGGGTTAAGTGCAATAAATATTTTGCTTGCGCGAGGGTCGAGTCCACTGGCATCGTTGCGGCGAATTTGTTGGGTAAATGCCGCACCGGCCAAAGCGGCCGTCAACAATTCAAACATCACGGCAAGCCCCGCACCTTTGTGTTCGCCCATGGGTAACACCGCACCACCCAGAATTGCTTTGGCATCATTGGTGGGGTTGCCATCGGCATCAATACCCCAATTACCGGGCAAACTTTTTCCTTCGCGCAACCAGGTGCCCACTTTCCCCACGGCGGCCTGGCTCATGGCCATATCCAGCACTACCGGTTCTTGTGCGTTTACACCGGGAATTCCAATCGCGAGCGGGTTATTGCCAATCACCGCTTTTTTTGCTCCGCCAATCGCCATGGTAGGAATGGCATTGGTGGTGCAAATGCCGATAAAACCCGCTTGCGCCGCGCGGCTGGCGTAAGCATGGGCGCGGCCCCAGTGGGTAGTATTTTTCGCAAGGCAAACACCCACACCAAATTCTTTTGCCAAATCCATCGCCTGTTGCATGGCTTTGGCCGATGCATAACGCCCCGGCCCGTTGTTGCAATCCAATACCGCAATAGCGCCAAACTGACGAACATAAGTAAATTGCGGATTGCTCGTCACCCGCCCTTCTGCAAGCGCTTTCAGTAGCGGTGGCAGCATGCGCACGCCGTGCGAAGGAACGCCCAATAAATCCGCTTCGCCCATAATCTCCGCTTCAATCTGCGCTTGTTCTGGTGTAATACCGGCAAGCACCAAGCGATCAGCTATTTTTTTTACCAATAAGTCATAGGGAACGGTAGTTGTATCGCTCATTTAAAAAATTCCGCAATATTAAAGAGGGCAGGGGCTTTGCTATAGATTCTCGTCAATCCAATTCTTTAGCGCTGCTTTGCGCCTCGAAGGTTATCCCCGGCACTGGGAAATACTTCGCGCCAATGCATCCCAAACTAGGAATTTTTTTTCGCTTTCAGTTTCAGATAGCATAACCAAGTCCTGCGAGCATTGGCGTCAATATCAAGTGCCTGGGCAACAGGTTTATTCCCTTAAAAATTGAACGCTTTTGATCAAGCCATTTTCAACTTCATAGATAGACACATACTTTTGTTCTTTCTTTTCATAAGTCACGGTTTCATGGTTTATCACGTACTTACCTTGGGTAATTTGGCTGTGTATCTTTACGCTCACGCTTTTTTCTTTAAACATGGGTTCAAAAATAAAAGCGAGGTGCTCTTTACCTGGCTTTCCTAAGGGTATGTTTGGATAGGTAAATATTTGAATGCTATCAGAGTAGGTATTAAGGAAACTGGCCAGGTCATGGTTGTTATAGGCTGCCATTCTTGCGTTAACCACTTCCAGTGCTGTTTTGGGCTGGGTATTACCAAATGCGTGGATAGGTAGCAACACTAATAAAATTAAAAATAGCTTTTTCATGAGATATTCCTTTTGGGTTATGGTTAAGTCGAAGTTTTTGCGAATCAATCGAAATGTTTCGTAAAGTGATGCGCTGATGTGTCATTTGCTCGATGCTGCCAAATTAATACCAAATCCAACAAAAACACCGCCGCTGACTTTATTTAGAATTGAGCCAATGTTGCCAGAGGTAAGTTTTGCTTTGGCAAATGATGAAAAGAGGGCATATGTTGTGTGGATGACAATAACCAACGCACTAAAGGTAACGGCCAGCAAAATAAATTGCGGCTTATATTCCTGCGAAAGATCAATAAACTGTGGAAATATAGAGATAAAGAAAATCACCGCTTTAGGATTTGAAATGGAAACCAAAAAACCCTCTGCAAAGCATTTGAGGAGTGATCCTTCTTTGCGAATCACTTCCGTAGCAATCGTCCTCTTGGTGCGCCACATTTTCACCCCAAGGTATATTAAGTAGGCGGCGCCAATCAGTTTCACAAGGGTAAATGCCATTACGGAACTGGCCAAAATAATACCCAGGCTGGTGGCAGAAATGGCAGCAACAACCAGGATTGCCAATGCAATACCCAGTATGCCGGCGAGCGCCATTAGCAGTCCTCTCTGGATCGAATTGTTGATAGTCAGCATTACTGCTGGGCCGGGTAATAATATTGTGGCAGCTGCTACGCCAACATATAACAGGTAATTATCCATAATTTTCTCTTTTGTCTGGTAGTGGGTTTTGTATGTTAAAGCAGTTATCTATTTTGAGTATTGTATAGGGTTCTAGCTACTAATCACTCTCGCTTCTTCATAATTCGGTATGTCTTCTATGTTGCGCGGCCAATTTGGCCGGTATGCACAATATATATTGGCTGTTGGTGATTCAGCAGGCTCTGATTCTAACAGGCCAAATGCAATTTCAAACGGGGCATGGGGTGTTGATAACCGATAAAAGATGCTTGAGCCACAATTTGAGCAAAAACCTCTATGGGCCTTCTCAGAAGAATTGAAAATTTTGATAAGGTTAAAACCTGATTCCCAATTCAGGTCTTCAGTGCGCACTGTGCCAAAGGTTCCATATGCAGCACCGCTAAATTTCCTACACATTGAGCAATGGCAGTTTGCTATTCCGCCATCGAATTTAGAGAAACTAAATTTAACCCTACCGCAAAGACAGCTGCCTTTCATAAAATCAATTTCCTATCTGGATATTATGTTGTACCAATTAAAATTGACTCGATAGTATTTTTGCTTTTTTCAGTTACTTTGCTGGCTATTTTCCTTCTGAAGCTGCACTAGCATATAGGATAAACCTGCCAACCAAATAACTGACGCTCCATAGTTCACGCGTTGCACCGGAAGTTATAGCGAGTTTCGAATGTTTAAGTGTTGAGATGAGATAAAGACCAAACGCTATAAAAAGAATACCCAGGGGAAAATTATTAATCAGTGGGGAAATAAAATGAGTGGTAGATCCTTTTACACCTAATTCGCTCATCGCCTGATTAACATGGCTATATCCCGGGTTCATTAATCCTGCAATAGTCACTCCGATAAAAAGCCAGAGGGGAATGATCATTCCTGAATAAAGTGAAAGTTTCTTTGGCATTATCTATCCTTACATTTTTAGCTAATGTTTACCGCGGTCGCTTGTTAGGAATTTTCAATCGCTTGGACTATTTCTCTTACCACGCTTGGTTTCCACACCAGACCTAAATCTGAAGCTTCATTGATTCGACCGCTATATACACCCAAAAAGTGAGTCATCGCCTGTTGTGCTTGATACATTTTACCTTGATGCTGAACAAAGTCCCCGGCTTTAAATTCTGCTATTACTTGTGATCCGGATTGACCCTGTCTGGTACGACAGTCTATTAGAAATAAAGGTAAACCGTTGTAATCTACATCTGGCTCAGACGCAATATAACCCGTGGCCCATAATGCAAAACCCGCGGCTGACTCCCCAAATGGAAAGCCAACAACACTGATGCGATTCCCAATTTCCCATCTATGCCAGTCTTCAAATGGAACTACATACCAAGAATTCCAACCAGGTTTAGTTTTTAATAGAATTCCTACTACGTCCACAGCCTCGCCATGCACAGGATGTTCAACCCAATTTTTCTCCGATAGATCAACGTCTTTATAAAGATTTACAAAAGCTTCATTAATGCCACTCGAACCGAGTGATCTAACTTTAATTCTATTAGGTATTGCAGCAGTTTTTGAAATAGGTGTATCGGATCCTTGATGTCTGCCAGTTACATTATGGCGGTTTGTAAATAAGATATCCCCCACCTTCGACTCACACATAAAAGCCGTGGCGCTTGCCAAATAAGTTTCATTGAAGTAAATCTCAATGAAAAGAGAGCGGGCTGAATTTGGATTAAAGTATTTTTGGCTCATGATTTCATAGCAGTTTATTCAAAAGCCCCAACTATATATCCCCAAGTGTTTATTTTCACCCACTTTGTGACGGTTGCTTTTGTTCCTGTCGCGGTGGCCAGGTTATGAGATTGCAGTGGTGGGAGTGGCTTTAACGGAACAGCAGCTAACTGAATAGTGTTTAGCTATGCAATTAGCTGCTGGTGAGGAGGGCATCGTCCTTGACGGGCTGCGCGTGCGGTGGAGGATGCAAGTGCGCAGATTTCTCGCTGAAATTTTTTTGCCGGTTAGAACTTTCCGGTAAACACCACGCCTATCCAGCGCGGGTAGGGCCAGGGGGCGTAGCTGTTCCAGCCGCGTTCGTGGGTGCGGTCATCGAAGGCGTTTTTCACGATCAGGCTTACATCCAGTTCGCCGTCGATTGAGCCCAAGCCGATTGATGCATCGGTGCGACTGTAACCGGGTGTGTAGCTGTAGGATGACAAGTCGTCCGCGTTTAAATAATCGCTGGTGTAAGCGGTGTTGAAACTACTGTGGAATTCGGCGGAGCCGAATACGGGTACGCGATATTCCACACCCAGGTTCACCGTCCACTTGGCGGCGCCAGGCAGGTTCTTACCGGTTTGATCGACAAACGGTTCTGCCAGGTAATTTAATTCCGCTGGTTTGGGCGAGTTTTTAAAGTCAGTGTAATAAGCATCGTTGTAAGCGCCACTCAAACGCACGGTAATATGTTCAACGCCGGTGTAGTAACCATCAAACTCCACACCTTCCACGCGCACACCATTAACGTTGCCTTGCGCAGTGACATACGCGAGCGAGGGGACGATTCCGTTGTTGATATTGTCTTGTGTAGTCCATTCATCCACTTTGCGAATGGCTTGCTGGTAATCGTCGATATCCATGCGGAAAAGGTTGGCATTGAATACCAGCTCACCCTCGAGCAAATTGGTTTTTATACCAATTTCATACGCATTGGTTTTTTCCGGTTTAACGCCCGTAGGTTCGCCATTGATGTTAAATGCGGTACCGGATTTCTCCCCGGTTTGCCAGGTGATATAACCGCGAATCTGGTCGTTGAATTCGTACGCCTGGCTTAAAAAACTGGTGTAGAGAGTATCGTCATAGTGGCTGGAAACCGTGGGAACTAATTGGCCAATTTGACTCGCGCGCAGCGCCTTGGCATTGGCGATTTGCGCTTTTTGCGGTGCCGTTAAACTGTTATAGGCGGCGCCGGGCACATTGGTGATGGCGACTCCGTAATATTTATTGGCGAGTGCATCTGCCAAACTTTTTTGTGCATCGCTATTGGTATTGGTAAATACAGTCGTTGAGCTGATGGGGTTGCCGAATTGATCGCGCTGTTGCGTGATAGAGCCCAATTGACCGCGCAGCTCCGCTGGAATTGTACTGGACGTGCCCACCACATCAAAACCACCCAGGTTAATGCCACGCACGCTCGATGGATTTAACCAGCTACCGGATCCTTCATTTTGCAGCTCCAAAATATCGGTGGTGGTTCTGTCTTCAGTGCCAACCCGCAAGCCGGCCGTGAAGGTTGCTGCTTCATGCCAATGCCAGTTGGCATTGCCGTAAATTGCATTGCTTTCGGTCTCTACATCGGTAGCGCCGTAGCGGCGTACGTTGTCCAGTGAGTCGCGCAACAATGCCAGGCCTGCGCCGCGATTTACCCCGGCGTTGCGCTCCAGTGAATTGTATTGTCCTGTTGTCGCAAACCATGCGCCGGCATCGGAACCCCAGCCGGTTTTGGAGGTAATCGTGTTTTCTGTTTGGAAGAAAAATAATCCGGCGATGTAATCAAAATTATCGCCCTTTTCTTTTTCAATACTGAATTCCTGGCTGTATTGTTTGTAGAACACACCACCACCGCCATCGACACTGACATCAAACGGAGTGCCCTCATCATTGTGGGCATCGAAGGTATAGTTGCGCCAGGCAGTGATTGAGTTGAGCTTATGATTATCCAGTTGATAATCCAGATTCAATGAAGCCCCTTTGTTCGATACGGTTTGCCCCTGGTTTTCATTGAAATAAACGGTTTCGTCATCTTCATTGGCCAGATAATCGGCGTAGCTGTAAACGTTATTCTTCACAAACTTTCTATTTTCAAACCAATTGCGTGGGCCTACCCAAGTTTCGGTAATTTTGGTAATTGCATTGGTGTTCGGGTCGCGAGTCAGCGTCTCTTGTAAAAAACCTGCCAGCTTTGCTTTTGTGCCCGTACCGCTGGGGTCTGTAAGCCGGCCATTGGGTGCCAGCGGGCTGGCATTATCAAAGCGCTCTGGCTGATCAACATAAAAGGTCAGTCCGTTTTGCAGTTGTGCACCGCGCGGCTCTATATCGACACTCAGGTTAGCGTTAAAATTTTCGCTCGGCGTTAACAATAATTGCACCCGACCACTGACACGGTTGCGATTGTAGAGACTGAAATTTTCGTCGTAGCGTTGCTCGTAATAGCCGCGTTGTTTATCAACTACAAATGATCCGCGCCAGGCTAACAGGTTTTCAATAACAGGGCCGCCATAGGCGCCTTTGAGGATTATTGACTCGCGTTCGCCATAGGCAACACTTAATTCGCCTGTTGACTCAAATGTCGGCTTTTTGGTGGTGACATACACCGCACCGGAGCTGCCGCCTTTTCCGCCCAGGGTGCCTACCGGCCCACGAAAACCTTCCACGGTTTCCACATCGTAGAAATCGAAATTCCCCAATGCAGTAAGACCAAAACTTACACCATCCTGAATCACCAACACGCTGGGATCTTGTACCTCGGCAAAGGCGCGTTTGCCCACGCCGCGAATAGAGAGGGAGGCACCGCGCGTATTGTTTTGGTTAAAGGTGACGTTGGCAAGACGTTTGGAAATGGCTTCATAATCCAGGCCCAGTTCGCGATTCAATACCTCACCGGAAATAATGGATTGGGAGAAAGGTTCCTCGTGAACTTTGTGCAGGGTTTTTACCTGCGCTTGCTTAACACCGCTTACGAGCAATTCTTCTACACTGCTGTCGGAGCGCTTGCCACCGGCACTGGTAGGTTCCTTGTCCAAAATTTCATTGACATCCACTTCCTTCTCTTCTTCCGGCGCTTCCGCTGTTTGTGCGAAAACCTGGCTGCTGGCGAGCAGGATTAATCCGCTGAGCACCAGGCTCAAGGGTTTTAGTGTAAATGATAGTGGTTCGATGGGTGATAGGGTACTGGTTGCTTTCCCTGGGAAACGTGTGTGTTTACTTGCTTTCATTAAAGGCTCCAAAATATTTTTCTTTCGTTGCCCGAATTGCAAGTGATATACCAATTGAATAAATTGGTGCGATTTTTATTTAAGGTGTTGATTTTATTAAAATAAAAAATTACGAGTTATAAATTATTTTTATGTTAAAAAATGGTTTGTTATTTGTATTTAATCAATACTGAATAAAAGCAAGCAGCCATGTTGGTAATCTCTCATAACCAAATTTCAGTTTGATATTTTGTTTTTTTATTATTTCTATAATTATTTTTCGTGTTCGTGTTCGTGTTCGTGTTCGTGTTCGTGTTCGTGTTCGTGGTTGTGCTTTAAAATAAAAAGACGCCATTTCTCAATGGCGCCTTTTTATTGCTTGCGTTTTTTCCTTTGGCAGGAAGGTTTTGTTGCAGGAAAGTTTTATTGCAAGAGTTAGTTGCTCGCTGTATTCACTGCAATAAAGGATTCCAAATCTTTCAAGGTCACCAAGCGGCCGTGGAGAGGAGCAATTTGCGCCACATCAAGTTTTAAGCGGCTTATATTTTCATAGAGATTTTTCGCAAAGGGGTTAACACTGGTAGGCGCGGGTGCATTGGGTGCCGGTGGCGTAAACGCATCAGCTTCGATCAGGATTTTTTCCTTGGGCAGGTAAACCACGGCAAAGGCATCGTTGTGACCATTACCTTGCAGTGTATGTATCTCAATCGGGCGCTGGCCATCGTTCAATACAAGCTTGTCCTTAAAGGTTTGGAATTTGGCAGCTTTTTTGGAACTGGCCAGTTTGTCCGGGTTCAGGGTGCGCGCTTGTTGCCAGGCTTTTTCATAGAATGGCTTGTTCAACTCATGAGTCACAATAGTTACGCCGGCATCCGCATAGGTGCGCAGACCGCCGGAGTGGTCGAAGTGTTGATGACTGTTTACCAAATGAGTAATGGGCTTGCCGGGAATTAATTCTTTCACCTTGGCAATAACAGCTAATGAGCGAGCTTCATTCAATGGTGCCTCGACCACTACGATATGATCTTTTTGTTCGATGGCGAGGCTGTGATGAGTGCCACCTTGCAGGTAGTGTACGCCTGGTGCAATTTCGCTGCTGGTAACGGCAACTGCTGGCGATGGATTGGCTTTAATATCTGCAGGAATAGCCAAGTCGACAGGCTGGTTCACTTTCACCTGGCTTACATTGATATCCAACACGGGGGAGCCGCCCTGGACTTTTACAATTTTTGCAGGGAAATTTACCCCGTTGAAATCCTTGTATTGGCTGTAATTAATTTCTACCAGGGTATCGCCCAGGATCGGATTATCAATCCAGGTTTTTACTTGTTCCAGTTCATGCTTGCTGTTGATTAATCCCTGGTATTTGTATTTTTGTACGCTGAACTCAACCAATGAGGCATCGCCTTTTTTATGGGTAACGGCATTATTGCTTTGTGCCGCTTTTAAAAAGCCCTGCGGGGTTGTCCAGATTTCTGCCTGGCGCTCTTCGACGGCAGCGGGTTGTGCTTGTGGTACTGCAGGTGTTCCCGGTGCTGAACCTTGCGGTGCCGCGAGATTCCAGGCGATAGAACCGTTAATGTATTGATCCGGTTTTTGTTCAACCGGTACCGGGCGCTCGCGATTGGGCTCTACAATTTGCAATCGTGTTTGCTGGGTGCGCGCCGATTGGTTTTCAAAATTAATGCTCGCGCTGTAACTTTTTACCTCAAACGCTGGCCAAGCGGTGCCAGGGGCAGGGGACTGGCCGAATTGGTACCACTTGCCGGCACCGGAAAACTCCAGCGTATTAACCTTGTCTGCGCCCGCTTTTTTATAAGCTGCACTGATGGCTGAGTCAGCTGCAAACCCGCCATGTGCCAAGCTTAATCCCAGTGCAATCACACTTGCTTTTAGCGGCAAGCCACTCATAGATTGAATAAATGTTTTCATAAGGTTTGTTTCCTTTAGGCAGTGAGATATTTTCATTCACTTGTCTCTGAGAGCAATGGCTATACCAACAAATGTCAGTGTTTGGTAATTCAAAGGAATATGGTTATTTTTCAACGAATCATGTTGATTAGTGCGTGACCGTGCTGAAAACCAGTCAGGGACTGTTGTATTTATTGCATAGCAGTTTTTTCGATCAGCAAACGCGTATTGTCATTGCTGATGAAAAACAGTGAAGCCTGTTGTCTGCGCAACACATTTCAACAATTTGATTATCAATTTTCAATCAGTGTTTGTTGGCTTTTAAACACTACTTGCGTGAGTTGCCTGCTAACTACCCTTCCATCACCTCATTATTACCTCTGCGGAAGGTTTCTTTTCTCGCTGGTCTGCAAATTGCAAGTCTGGGCCAATGCAAGATTCGTTATCAGGACGTTTTGCTTTTTCATTGCAGGTTATTGCTGTTATCAAAGTTTTTTTGGGCCCTGGGATTTACCACTGGCTCACTCACTATTTACCCAAAGAGGTCGGCTATGAAATTTTTTCTTCCATTGGGGCTACCAACACGATTGGCTCGCCCGGTTAACGCGCCGTATTTAATGACTTTGTTATTAACTTTGTTCATTGCGCCTTCATCCTTTGCGCACCATGCGTTCTCAGCGGAGTTTGATGCAAACCAGCCGATTGAGTTGACCGGCGTTGTCACCAAACTGGAGTTGGTGAATCCGCACAGTTGGTTGTACTTCGATGTGAAACAGGATGATGGCACTGTAACCAATTGGGGTTTTGAATTTGGTGCTCCTTTTAGTTTGAAACAAAAGGGGCTGACTAAATCCACATTGCCGATAGGTACCCAGGTGACCTTGAAAGGTTATCGCGCAAAGAATGGATTGAATTTTGGTTATGCCGTAACAGCGAGTTTGCCTGATGGCCGTGTATTCACTACGGGTGGTGCGCCAGATGCTCCGGCGAATCAGCAGAAGCCGGCACCCAAGTCTTGAGTTGGAGAGTGTCCTTTGAACTATATCGTGAACATACTATCCCAATGGAATCGTGATTCCATCGCAAGCAGAAATTTTTTATTGGCTGTTTTGGGCGTTGCTGCAGTGTTGGGCCTACAAGCCTGCAGTAAACCGACTGGCTCAGATGCGAATGCTCAGTCTGCCCCAATACCTGCATCACAAGCTGACATACCGCGCCTTGCCAATGGCAAACCGGATTTTTCCGGAATTTGGCAAAGTATTAGCGGCGCTGATTACGATTTGGAACCGCACAGTCACCGCGAGGATGCGCCTCCCGGTGCTGGAGTGGTGGAGGGAAAGTTTCTTCCCTACCTGCCGGAAGCATTGGCACAAAAGCAGAAAAATTTTGCTGAACGTAAAAAGCTTGACCCGGCCTTGAAGGGCTATACCCTGGGTGTACCGCGAGGCATTTATTACCCGGCGCCGTTTCAAATTTTCCAGCGCGAAAAAGATTTATTTATTGTTCATCAATTTGGCCACTCCGTGCGCACTATTTTTACCAACAACACTGATCATCCCAAAGATCCATACGACTGGTGGTTGGGTGATTCGCGCGGTAAATGGGAGGGGGATACCCTGGTAGTGGATGCGCGGCATTTTAATGATAAAACCTGGTTCGACAGCGCCGGTAATTATCACAGCGATGCATTGAAAGTGCTTGAGCGCTGGACTTTTCTCGATCGCAACACCATCGAGTATGTTGCTACAGTCACCGATGAAAAAGTATTCAGTCGGCCCTGGACCCTGAGTGTGATTTTGCATCGACACCGTGAAAAAGATTTCCAGTTGATTGAGGATTATCGTTTTACCCTGGAGTACGACGAGTTCTATCCACCCAAGCCACCGGCTAATCCTTAATATGGAATCACTGCTCAGGTATTTACGAGGCTTTTTATGAAACGAATAGCAACAACTTTTTTTTCGATGTGTCTTGCATGGTTGCAGATGGCGTTGTTAGTAATTGGGTTATCGGGTATCGCCGGTTTTGCCAATGCCCAGGGAGGGATTCCGATTGAAAAAAATTTCCCGGAGATTAAATCCGGTGAATGGACTGGCTCGCGCTTGCCCGATGGGCAACCGGATGTGCAAGGCCACTGGTCCAATACTATTGCCAACCACAATAATTTTACTGATCCGCAGGGCGGTATTCCCAATGACCCTAACCCGCGCCCGGCAGATCAGGGGCCGCGTGCAGAGCGAGCACCCAGTCGCGTGAGCGATCCTGCTGATGGGCAAGTACCATTGCAGCCTTGGGCGCTGGAAAAAGTGAAGGAGTTCCAGGTAGGGTTTCACAACCCGGTAAAACCGGAATTTATTGAGCCACTGGCGCGTTGCGCCCCGGCAGGTGTGCCAAAATCCCTGTATTGGCACGGCTACGAAATCAGTCAGTATCCAGGTTATGTGTTGTTCCAGTTCAATTCCGGCACACGCATCATTCATTTGGATAACAAACCTGCACTGGCAGAAAATATCAAACTCTGGAACGGTGATTCGCGTGGACACTGGGAGGGAAACACCCTGGTGGTCAGTGTGCGCAACCACAATGGCAAAGCGCTCTTTGGTCGCTCGGGTGAATTTATCAGTGAGAATGGAACCATTGAGGAACGCTACATTTTTAATAGCGATCGCAGTCGCTATAACTATGTGGCGACCTTGACAGATCCAAGTGTGTATACCCGTCCTTTCACGATTACTATTCCTGCAAAGCGCTATACCGAAACCGATACGCCTAACGGTTGGCACTTTGAAGTAGAGCCTGCAAACCACGCAGGAAGTGAATTGATTCTGGAGCATTACGAACGAATCTGCGCCGAGAATAATGGCGCCTTTGGGATAACGGCTGTGCAGAAGTAATAACCAATGGATCTGCAAACAGATCTGCACCGAAATAATGGCGGGTTTGGTTGTGGTAGTATTAATGACGCGGGTAATTTTGCACCCGTGTAAAAAAAATTTTAATCGGCACACGAGTTGCAGAGATTTAAACAGCATGGGTGAAATTTTTGCGCATGTGTTGGAATAAAGCAGTAAGTGTGTGAATTGAAATAGCCGTACCGGTTAGCTTGATGAAAAACCAACAGACATAGATCTTAGGAGAAACCTGTTAATGACTCGTGTAGCCAAAGCTGTAACTTCGTTAAAAATTCTGGGGGCTGCATGCCTGGTTGCGGGTAGCGCCAGCGTGTTTGCGGCAGATGAGCCTGCAAAAGCTGCTCCGGCCGCTGGCCCTTCACCAGCAAAACAAGCAATCGCTGTGCGCAAGGCGGCGTTTGTGTTAATCGCGAACAACTTCAAACCTATTGGTGAAGTATTGCAAGGTAAAGCGCCGTATAACCAAGCGGATATTGCCAAACGTGCACAGCGCGTAGCCTTTTTGAGTGAGCTGTTGGATGGTACCTTCCCGGCGGATTCCAACCTGGGCACTCCTGACACCAAAACCAAAGCTGATGCGTTCACCAACGCGGCAGATTTTGAAAAATTGTTGAAGGAGTTCCAGGCCAATACCAAAACCCTGGCGCAGGTAGCCGCTAAGGAATCAACGGCGTCTGATGCATTCAAGGCAGCCGCAAAAGCGGTAGCCGAGGGTTGCAAAGGTTGTCACGACAAATACAAGGAAAAATAATTTTTATTTCCTTGATGAGAATGCTGCCGGAGCTGTTCCGGCAGTATTTTTTCCGTATTGGTAATCTTCGCTTGATGCGTTACCAGGTTGTAAACTCTGCTTTTATTAATTTCCGGCAGTATTTGTTATGTCTGAACAGTTTATCGATCCCACAACGGCTACTGAGTCCACTCAGGGTTTGGATGACAACCCACACCTGCATGTGTGGGATTTGCCCACTCGGGTGTTCCATTGGTTATTAGTAGCCTCATTTATTGTTGCCTATGTGAGTAATTGGCTGGGTGTGAGTTATTTTACCTGGCACCTGTGGTCAGGTTATTTTGTGGTCATCCTGGTGGGGTTTCGTATCCTTTGGGGAATCTTTGGCACGCATCACGCGCAGTTCGCCAATTTTGTTCGCCATCCTTTTGAAAGTGTGCGCTATGCCAAACACCTGGCAACCAACAAGGCCAAATCCTATCCCGGTCATAATCCGCTCGGTGCGCTGATGGTATTGCTGTTGTTAACGGTAATGTTGGTGCAGGCGGTAACCGGCCTATTTGCCAACGATGAAATTTTCAATGTTGGTCCCTTGTATGGCTACATCAGCAATGAACTTAGCTTAAGGCTAACCGGTATTCACAAAGAATTGTTTTACTGGATTCTTGCAGCGGTGGCAGTGCATGTAAGTGCTGTACTTTTTTATGTCTTTGTAAAACGCGAAAACCTGATTAAAGCCATGGTAACCGGTAAAAAATCGCGCCGTGGATTTGAAGGTGCACGCTCGATTGAATCCTCTAAAATCTGGTTGGCGTTGTTTTTAGTGGTGTTGGTTTCGGCGTTACTGGCCTGGGTTATTGTGACTGCACCTGAAGCCCTGTTGGATTTGGGATATTGAGGATTTGGGAGTTTAAAGATTTGGGAGTTTAAGGATTTGGGAGTTTAAGGATTTGGGAATTTAAGGATTTGGGAATTTAAGGATTTGGGAATTTAAGGATTTGGGAATTTAAGGATTTGGGAATTTAAGGATTTGGAATATTAATTATAAAAATGGAATTGCTATTACCCTGCGGCAACTCTTGCACGCAAAGTAATAGCAATCGTATTAACAATCAGTGCCAGCAAGTGTGTAATTAATCGGCTCCGTTTAACCGCTCCAGAAATAATTCCCCATCTTTAAACAAGCGCGCCTCACCGGGTTGAAATACAGTCCACTGTTCATTCAATGTTAACGGCTTGGTAGCTATGACAATCATCTGGTCTTGCGGGTTGTTGTGTTCACCCAAATCCAGCGACAACTCGCGATCGATTAACGTCACCCGGCTAAAGGGAAACTTGCGTTCAACATAGGCGAGGTTGGTCGAGCAATAAGTGTATAACCACTCGCCATTGGACAACATAATATTGAAACTACCAAAGCTTGCGATGGTTTCACTGAAATGGTTTAGCCATTGAAACAATGCTGTTGTATTGTGTGTTCCCTCGGGTAAATGGCGATTCAGCTGTTGTAGCAAATAGCAAAATGCCAATTCACTATCGGTATCGCCTTCGGGCGTAAACTCACCATCCAATAACGGATTAAATCCTTTCAAGTCACCATTGTGACAAAACAACCAATCGCTCCCCCAAAGGTTGCGTCTGAACGGATGGCAATTGCTGAGTTTAACTTCACCTACAGTGGCTTTGCGAATATGCGCAATAATAGTTTTGGCGCGCAGGTTGGTGTTGTAAATAGCTTCTGCCAACTGCGACTCTGCGGCGGGCGCTTCATCCAGAAAAACTTGCGCCTGCTGGTCGCGATAAAATGCGATTCCCCAGCCATCTTTGTGTTCATCCGTATGACCGCCGCGTGCGCGAAATCCTTCGAAGGAAAAACCAATACTGGTTGGTTGCTTACAACTCATTCCTAATAACTGGCACATGGCGATAAATCCAATATTCTCTCTTCTACTAGTCTAAAGATTGCTAATTCTTTTAACCGGCCAGACGTTGTGCATCATTGGGTTTGGCTTCTGCAAATTCAGGCTGCTTGTCTGGCGGTATCTGAAAATGTTCTGCATGCAATTGTGTGTAACGGTTTATTGACTGGGGGAGTTGCAGCTGCACATAACCCTCAAAGCGAGTGCCCGAGAGTTGCGCCAGTTTGTATTGGCTCAATTCCGTTGCAGCGGCCACCAGAATGCGAGTGGAACCTAGCGGATAATGCGGATGATCCACCAATTGCTGTACCAGCGCCGGATTGGAAAAAATATAATCGGGTTGCAATTCCAGCTGGCGTAATAATTCCCAGTCGTTTGCATCATGCAGGCTGATACCAATGCGGTATTGGCGTTCGCGATAATTACCCAATGCCTGTTGGAAGTGCGGCAGGCTAAGTGCATCAACCAATTTGGTATGCAGCACTACGCGCTCCGGGCCCAGTCCGCAATCACTTAAAATTTTCTCAAAGGTTTTTCCGTGCTCATTGGCCACACTAAGAATATGGCGTGATTGCACGCGCAGGGCGAGTAACCCTTTGAAACCATCGTGTTGTTGTAAATAATTGAGTGAGTGCAATGTTCTCACCAGGCGATCCAGATGGACGACTTGCTCTTTGTCTTCCAGTGCATTCACTATGTCGTCGATATTTAATAAATTGCCGGTGCTTGAGCGCACAAATAAATCGGCATAGTGACCGATGGGTTGATCATCTTTAGCTGACAATATTTCTGCAAATTGGCTGCCCAGAATTAAATTACCAAAGCGCGCCCAGTATTGGTTATCCGCTTTAAAAAATCCGGTCTTGGGTAGCTCGCGTAAACGCGCCTGGGTTTGCAACTGATCGTTAAAATAATTCATTAATTCTGTTAAGGGCATAGCATCGGCCTTGCAATAAAATCTATCCAGGCACGCATCATAAATAGCAGAAAAAATTTTATGAAAGAATTAAATATTCCTAGCTTATAACAGTGAGCTGAACGAAAAAGTGATTATAAGGATATAGAGATATATTCTTTCCCATCGGCTATAGCCGTCACTATAGTGGCCCCGAAAGCAGGTCAACCACGCCGTTGATAACGCTTGAAGTTGACCAAAATATTCAGAAGTAAGGTGTTTAAAAACAAACATCTTTTCGAGGAGAAACCATGACAGTGATTCAGTTAAATGCCGCTGTTGATAATTCAGCAGTTGCCGCAGAAAAAGTGATCGCGCCAGCATTGCCTGAGTTGTTGGTGGTTGCCCAACAGGAGGCACAGGCTGCCGGTTTAACCTATGCCGGTAGCCTATTGCCGGAAGACGCTTGGAAATTATTTGTGGGCGGTCACGCACATTTAATTGATGTACGTACGGCAGAAGAGCGCAAGTTTGTTGGCCATGTACCCAATACATTGCACATCGCCTGGCAGACGGGGCCCGCCTTAATCAAGAACCCGCGCTTCCTGCGTGAACTGGAAAATAAATTACCCAAAGACGCGGTGATTCTGTTTTTGTGCCGCAGTGGCAAGCGCTCAGCGGCGGCGGCAACGGCGGCAACCAGCGCCGGTTTTACCCGGGTATTTAATGTCCGCGAAGGCTTTGAGGGAGATTTGGATGAGCACCAGCAACGCGGCGCTGTCAGCGGTTGGCGCCAGCGCGGATTGCCCTGGGTTCAGGACTAAAAAGATTCAGGATTAAATAGGTTCAGGACTAAAAAGATCCAGGATTAAATAGGTGCAGGACTAAGTTGTATGAGTGCGAATCATCCACCGGAATTATTGAACACATCGATTTCCCCGTTGAATGCTGTGACCAGTAACACGGCCACTTGGGAATTGGACAAAATCGTGCAGGAGTTGCGTAATGCGCGCAATGACTGGCGTGCACAGCGAAGTCGTTCACGCGAGCCGGGTTTGCGCGAGTTGCCCTCGCGTGATGCGCTACAACAAATTATTCGCGAACTCTGCGGGGCTTTATTTCCCATGCGTTTGGGGCCGCAGGAATTGCGTGAGGAAACTGAGGATTATTATGTCGGCCACACCCTGGATGCGGCCCTGAATGAGCTGTTGCGCCAGGTACAACTGGAGCTGATTTATTTCGCTCGCCAGCAAAATGCACAGGTTCAACATACATCTGTCCAACATTCACCGGCCGATGAAACGGTATTAAAAGCCCAGGCCAATCAAATTGTGCGCTTGTTTGCCGCCGCTTTGCCTGAATTGCGCCGCACCCTGGATGTTGATATCCAGGCTGCGTTCCAGGGGGATCCGGCGGCGCGCAGTGTTGATGAAGTTTTGCTGTGTTATCCCGGCGTGCTCGCCATTATCCATCACCGCTTGGCCCATACGCTTTATCAATTAGGTGTGCCTTTGTTAGCGCGAATTGTGGCGGAGTTGGCCCATTCGCTGACAGGTATCGATATTCACCCTGGTGCGGAAATCGGGCGCGGTTTTTTTATCGATCACGGTACTGGTGTGGTGATCGGTGAGACCGCTGTGATAGGTGAACGCGTGCGGATTTACCAAGCCGTAACCCTGGGGGCAAAAACATTTCCCACTGACGACAAAGGCCATTTACAGAAAGGCTTGCCGCGTCATCCGATTGTGGAAGATGAAGTTGTTATTTATGCAGGCGCCACCGTATTGGGGCGCATCACTATAGGTAAGGGATCAATCATTGGCGGCAATGTCTGGTTGACGCGCAGCGTGCCACCAGGTTCCAGCATTACCCAAGCTAGTTCCCGTCAACAAGTGCCACAGGAGGCCGATGTATGAGTATTAATGTGTATTTTGGCCGGGTGGTAAAACAATTGCGCGATACCCGGCGTTTGTCACAAGAAGCACTGGCAGAGCGTGCCGATTTAAACCGCACCTATCTGGGTGAAGTGGAACGCGGTGTGGCAATTCCCTCGCTGGCAACTATTGCCAAGATTGCCTCTGCCTTCAATCTTTCCACGTCGGATTTAATCGCGCGCAGTGAGCTTTTGCTGGACAGTGAAGAGCAAGCAACAGAGCTGACAAGTGTTGATTAATCAACACTTGCGCGCGCTACTCCTTTTACATTTTTAATTCTTTCTTAAATGTTATTACGGGCAATTATGTTGCCGGGACGGGGCGCTGCTTTTTTATTCTTTTGCTGATGGCTATAGCAGGTTGTTCGCTTCTTAGATCAATGCGATCTTAGCTTAGTGCGATTTCTTCTAATGGGTTTTACTGTTTCTAGCCGCTTTTTATTTTCAGTTTTCTCTCTTGTGAAATTTTCCTGATTTATTTTTTTTGATTTTTTATTTAAAGGAGTTCGGCATGTCTACCGAAAATGAAGTTCAGTTAGCGCTTGGTGATAATGCAGCGCGCCAGCTCGCCAATGCGACCAAAACTACGCCGCAGTTATCGATCATTACTCCACGCTGGTTGGTTCACTTTCTGCAATGGGTGCCGGTAGAAGCGGGTATTTTCCGTTTGAACCGTGTGAAGAATCCAACCCGCGTTACTGTGACCTGCTCACAGCGCGATGAATCTGAAATTAAACCAACCTTTGTAGATTACGAAGATAAACCGCGCGAATATTTTTTAAATGCGGTCACCAGCGTGGTGGATGT
>JAGKXA010000277.1 GCA_021151615.1 Cellvibrionaceae bacterium
CAAAGGCTTTTGGAACGCCCATCAATACCTGCTTGATACCCTTTAACAAATGCGCGTTCTGTTTGGTCACGTTTTTGACGTTTCATCAGTTATTGCACCTCTAGTTTGTGGATTATCGTTGAAGCGGTCTTGCGTTCTAAGGTTGCGGGTTTCTCACCTCCTTCTCTTGATTATCTGGTCTTTGGGGACAGGTTTTGTGAGTACACCAGATTTAACCGGTGCCGTGAACGATTAATTTTTTATGCTTGGGCCTTTCTATATGGCATATCGGCCTAGCAGGTTTATTTGACAATATTATGAATGTCGCCTTGGTTTAGTCAGGCATCATTCAGGAAAGTTCATTCTGGAATACACATGATTCATCAATATTTCGCTACCTGTCCCAAGGGCCTTGAAGGCCTACTCAATACCGAACTCCAACAACTGGGGGGCGAGGATATTCGCGAAACCGTCGCGGGAGTCTATTTTTCTGGCGATATATCAATGGCTTACCGCGCTTGTTTGTGGTCGCGCCTGGCCAATAAGATCCTCCTTCCGCTGGCCAATTTCGAGGCGGGCACCCAGGAAGAACTCTACGACGGTGTCCGTGAAATTCGCTGGGAAGAGCATCTGAGTCCCAGCGGTAGTCTGCTGGTGGATTTTATCGGTACCAGCGACGCCATTCGTAATACCCAATTTGGTGCCCTGAAAGTGAAAGACGCAATTGTGGATTGTCTGCGCGATTTCAGTGGCGAAAGACCTTCTATTGCAAAACGTGATCCAGATTTATTGGTGAATGTGCGCCTTTCCAAAAGCAAGGCGATTGTCAGTATCGATTTATCCGGTGACAGCCTTCATAGACGCGGTTATCGCGTCAAGCAGGGCAGTGCGCCTATGAAGGAAAACCTGGCGGCAGGGATATTGATTCGCGCTGGTTGGGCGGACATTGCAGCTCAAGGTGGTGCATTGTTGGACCCAATGTGCGGTTCAGGCACCATTTTGATTGAAGCGGCGTTAATTGCGGCTGATATAGCGCCCGGTTTACTACGTGGCAGCTTCGGCTTTGAACGCTGGTTAAACCATCGCAACGATATTTGGCTGGAACTACGCGATGAGGCATTTGCGCGCAAAAAAGCGGGCCTGGCGCAAGACAATCTGCCGGAGATTCGCGGTTACGATGCGGATCTAAAAGTGATTCGCGCCGCCGAAGAAAATATTGTCAGTGCCGAGCTGGATCATTGGTTGCGCGTCAGTCGCAAGGAATTAAAGGATTTTGTAAAACCCACCCATAAAACCATGGAATTTGGCTTGGTGTTAAGTAACCCGCCTTACGGTGAGCGGTTGGGTGAAATTGAATCGCTCAAGTTATTGTATGCCCATTTGGGTGAGCGCTTGCGCAACGAATTCCAGGGCTGGCGTGCCGGTGTGTTTACCGGCAACCCGGATCTGGGTAAGCAAATGGGGTTGCGAGCGGATAAAAAATATAAATTCTTTAACGGTACCATTCCCAGCGAATTGCTGATGTTCAGTATCAGCAGCGAAGCCTTTGTGCAAAGTCGTGTTGAGCAGGATGCACGTTTTAGCAAAGATGATGAAGTGCGCAAGGTTGCTGAAGCCAAAGTAAAAATAGAAAACAAAAAAGAGCAGGCCGCTGCGCTGAGTAACGGTGCGCAGATGCTGGTAAATCGCCTGCAAAAAAATCTCAAGCAGTTAGAGAAATGGGCGAAGAAAAACGATATCAGCTGTTATCGTCTGTATGACGCCGATATGCCCGAGTATTCCGCAGCGATAGATATTTATCGCGGCCAAACCCAGCCGAATCGCGCTCCCCAGGTTTATGCCCATGTACAAGAATATGCGGCTCCGAAATCGGTGGATGAAGAGCGCGCAGCATCCCGCTTTGCGGAAATTGAACAGGCTGTGCCTTTTGCATTGGATATTCCTGATGCACATATTAGCTACAAGCAACGCCGTCGCAATAAAGGCAGCAGTCAGTATGAAAAACTGAGCGAGCGCCCAACCGGTGATTTATTCAGTGTGCAAGAAGGTGCTGCGAAATTGCACATCAATATGTGGCAATACCTGGATACCGGTTTGTTCCTGGATCATCGTCCGGTGCGTTTGATGATTGCGGATCTAGCCAAAGACAAGCGCTTTTTAAATCTGTTTTGCTACACCGCAACCGCCAGTGTTCATGCTGCTATGGCAGGAGCGCGCTATACGGTGAGCGTGGATATGTCCAATACCTACCTGAATTGGGCGCGCAAAAATTTTGCATTGAATGGTTTGAGTGAATCGCGCAATCGTTTGGAACAGGCAGATTGTTTGAAATGGCTGGAGCAAAATGATCAGCAATTTGATTTGATTTTATTGGATCCCCCCAGCTTTTCGAATTCCAAGCGTATGGAAGATGTTCTGGATGTGCAGCGCGATCATGTGCAGATGATTAATAACGCGATGCGTGCTTTGGCGGAAGGCGGAACCCTGATCTTCTCTAACAATCTGCGCAGTTTCAAATTGGATAATGAAGCCCTCAGTGCTTTTACCATCGAGGATATAAGTGCACGGACCATCGACGAGGATTTCAAGCGTAACTCAAAAATTCATCAGTGCTGGTTGATAACCCATTAATAAATAGGAGTAGCTTATGCACCGCCTTCGCCTTGGCTTTATTTTCCTGTTCATGGCGTCGGCGAGTGTTAGGGCCGATCAGTTTTGCTTCGCACTGGCAGAGACCTATTACGAACAAGTTTATTGCCAGCTGCAAGCCAAAGCGCAAACCAAAAATCTTCCACCCTTTGCACAATTCAAAAAAAATAATGAGCAGGTTCAGGCCTCATTGCTTAAGCGGCCGGCGGAGCGAAATGCGATTAAATTACCTATCCCGGCTGCGTCCGAGCCCATCACCATAGCCCCCCTCAAAACTCCTGTCGAAACGTCCAGAATCGTCACAAAAAGCACATCGAATGAGCTGAATCAGCTGGCCCAACGTACAAAACCGGTGGCTGTTGGCGGTTCTGCTTGTGAATTGCACGGCAAGCAGTTGTATTGCGGAGGTAATAGTTTTGTGTTGCGCGGTAATCAGGCTAACCAGCGATTGGCAAAAGCGGTGTTATCGGTTGAGAACACCATGGGATTGCCAGCTTATCAAGGAGGCGAAACCAACCTGTATTTGACGCGCGCTTACCAGCAGTATATTTCCAAAATGTGTGAAATAGGCCTTTGCGGCGTTACCATGACTTACGGGAAATTCACCTATCTTTACCAGGATATCACCCGCAAGGGCTTGGATTTTTCGCAGCGCTTTGAAACCATGTTTTCCTTCTTAAAAAAAGACAAGGCGAACATGGGAGTCAGTGAGTCTGCAGTTTTGCCTCAAGATGTTCATGGGCGTGATTGCAACCCACTGGGTGAAAGCTTTTATGTTTGCGAATCTCAAGGGCGAAATTTTATTTTCGTTCGTCAGTAACAAAAGTCATCAGGATAAGTCTATAGCTCATCCAGTTAGCCCATGCCGAGGCCCTCATGTTAATCAAAAGTCCTGCCGATATTCCTTCATCCGAGATTACCCCTGAAGCCATCTACAATGCCCGTCGTGAATTTATGCGCGGCACCATGAGTGCAGCGGCCTTGGGCGTTGGTATGACAGCTGCGCCGGGTTTATTAGCAGCGCCAACTCAAATTGCTGATAAAGATTTACCCGGGCCGGAATGGTTAAAGCAGCAGATTGCGATTGCAAAAGCTAACGAGCAGAAAATTACTGAAAAACCGACGCCTTACGAGCATGTCACTGGTTACAACAATTTTTATGAATACGGCTACGACAAAACTGACCCGGCGGCGAAATCCCATGTGCTAAAACCTCATCCCTGGTCGGTAGAGATTGCCGGTGAAGTCGCCAAGCCCGGTACTTATACCCTGGAAGATTTATTGAAAGGCGTAAATCTGGAAGAGCGCATTTATCGCCTGCGCTGTGTAGAGGCCTGGTCAATGGTTGTGCCCTGGGTGGGTTTCCCGTTGGCGGATTTGATCAAGCGCTTTGAACCAACCGGCAACGCCAGGTATGTCTCTTTTACAACACTGGAGCGCCCATCGGAAATGCCGGGTCAAAAAAGTTCGTTCAGTACTATTGATTGGCCTTATCGCGAAGGTTTGCGGATGGATGAAGCTATGCATCCACTGACAATTTTAGCAGTGGGGTTATACGGGAAAGTATTGCCCAATCAAAATGGTGCCCCGCTGCGTTTGGTAGTGCCCTGGAAGTACGGATTTAAATACATTAAATCCATCGTGAAAATTGAATTTACCGAAAAAGAACCAAAGACCACCTGGAGCATGATTGCGCCGGATGAGTATGGGTTTTATGCCAATGTGAATCCCGAAGTCAGTCATCCGCGCTGGAGTCAGGCAGAAGAACGGCGTCTGCCAAGCAGCTTGTTGCGCCCCAACATAGTTCCCACGCAAATGTTTAATGGTTATGGCGAGCAAGTAGCGCATCTTTATAAAGGGATGGATTTGCGTAAATTCTATTAAGCCTACAGCGGCGGGTGATGCTTGCGTAATTGCCCGTAGAAATTTTTTTTTCCGGATAATTCATCATGCCCGTTTTATGGCGACGAATTCTGATTTTTATTATTGCTCTCATCCCGCTGGCATTTATTGTTTATAAAATATTTGCCGATCAATTGGGGGCTGACCCCGCCAAAACCATAGTGTTGTTTACGGGCGAGTGGGCAATTTATTTTTTATTTATCACGCTATCTGTAAC
>JAGKXA010000735.1 GCA_021151615.1 Cellvibrionaceae bacterium
GCAAAATACCACTCCAGAGACATATCAAAGTTTTTAGAGTAGGTAGGCTTGAGGTCTGGATTACCGCCACTGCCTGTACCATAAGGAGTGCTAGTTAAAGGATCCTGAAAATCTTGATTTGGGTTCAGGGCATTATATTCCGGCATACGCAGGGTTTCAGTATAAGCAGCGCGCCCTACTAACTCATCGGTGATATTCCAGTTGAATACCATGCTCGGCAAGACTTCAGTGGCCGACGATGTGCCTGGAGTTAAAATTCCATTTTGCCAGAACTCCAGATCTTGCTGATAATCCACCGCGCGCAAACCAAGCTCACCACTCAGGTTATCCCCAAGTGAAATTTAGTCGTCGCATAAAGTGCAGCAGCATCTTCATTAACGCTGAAGTTTTTGGTCAAAATAGGATCTTCAAGATCATAGACAGCGCGAACTGCATTCTGATTTTTTAATAGATAGGAGCCATCAGCAGTGATAAAGCCATCAAAAATATTGGCGCGCCCATCAAAGTAATTATCTACAGTGAACACCAAACCTGAGCCATCACCGGAAGCTCCAGCAGCTGTTAGCAGCCCCATCAATTGGCTTACGCTAGTACCGCCTATACCTGCACTATCATCGCGCGACAATACGTCAGCAGTGCGCACCTGATAACGCCCACCCAGTTTAATACTATCGATGAAGCTGCCATCAAAACTCCAGTCAGCATCCAACGAGTAAGCCAAGGAGTTACCTTCGTTGCTGGAACCATTGTCTCCCAATGCATAAAGGTAACTATCTGTTTTACCATCAGAGTAATCACCACTTTGGAAGCCGCCGTTATCTCGCCCTTGATGCTCTTTAACAACATTAGTGCCTTCGTAAATAATCGGAATATCTATGTTGCCGTTTTGGTGTTCCAATGTATTGGTAAACCACATAGCGTTTTGCTGGGTATTGCGATAGCCCGTATAAAACCCTTCTGCCAATAATTCCAATTCATCATTAGGTGCCCACTGTAAGGAAAAACTAGCTGCTGGACGCTTACGAAAACCTGAGAAAGATGTACCAAATACAGCGTCGCGCATCATCAGATAATCAACAGTTTCCCCGTCGACATTCAGAGTCGAACCATCAGTAT
>JAGKXA010000278.1 GCA_021151615.1 Cellvibrionaceae bacterium
ACTGGTATTGAAGCTCAACCATCCCGGCAGTGCCTCGCGTTGCGTTACGTAATATCCGCCGCTTTCACTGCCGCTATCAGGCTGCCACACATCCCTCAACAGCACCGCGCTGTAGGTCAATGTATCGCCATTCGCGTCGGTAAATGCATTTGCTGGAACAGCAAAATTGAAAGCGTGCGAGGTTTTCGCTACCTGATTACTAACCCCACTTTGATACACTGGCGCCACGTTCGCAATTGCCAAGGTAATCACAAAGGTGCGGGAGGTGGATTGCCCGTGAGGATCTGTCCCCGTCACCGTCACTGTGTGATTGGTTCCGGCGGTGCCCGATGCAATACCACTGAAACTGCGGGTGCTTGGGTTAAAGGTAACACCTGACGGCATTCCGCTGGCGCTGTACACCAAGGTTTGGTCATCGCTGATGACATTTACCGGGAAGCTGTAACTGAAATTCTGGCCAAGGTAGGCTGTCGCATTCGGAAGGGCTCCAGGACCAGCCACAGGAGTGCTATTGACCACCAGCGTAAAGCTGCTTTTCGCGGTGGCCCCAGAGGGATCACGCGCAGTAATTTCAATTTCATAATCTTTAGGCAGGGTGGTGCCGTCACTGGTGATGGCGCCCGTTGCACTGTTAATTGTCATGCCTGACGGAAGGTTGGCTGGGACCTTGATGGTGTAACTACCACCTTCACTATCGGTGTAGGTGGATGATTGCATCCACACGGCGCTATAAGTCAGCGTGTCGCCATCCGGATCTATAAATGCATTGGCTGGCAAATTGTGGGTTGAATTTGTACCTTGAGCGAGCACTGCATTCGGTAGTGGGACTACATTTGCAACAGGCCCTTGCTGTGCATTAACAGTGAGTGAAAATTGCTTAACACCATAGGCACCTTTCGGATCCACAGCGCGAAGCTCAATTGAGTAGCTTGTTGCTGTTGGAGGTGTGCCGCTAAAAGTACGGGTACTGGTATTGAAGCTCAACCATCCCGGCAGTGCCTCGCGACGTGGATTTACCGTAAGGATCTGTCCCCGTCACCGTCACTGTGTGATTGGTTCCAGCCGTACCCGATGCAATACCGCTGAAACTGCGGGTGCTCGGGTTAAAGGTAATACCCGGTGGCGTTACTCCGGCACTGTATGTCAGCGACTGATCATCGCTAAAAATATTGGTGCCGAAGGTATAACTAAAGTCTTGTCCGATGTAAGCAGTTGTATCGGGCAAAGCACCAGGGCCAGCCACAGGGGTGCTATTGACCACCAGCGTAAAACTCGCTTTAGCGGCAGCACCGGAAGGATCCTTGGCGGTAATTTCAATCTCATAATCCTTGGGGAAAGTGCTTCCATCGCTGCGGATAGTGCCTGTAACGCTATCGATTGTCAGACCCTGTGGCAGGGCAACAGGATATTTAGCTACATACGAACCACCCTCGCTGTTGGTTTGAGTAACCGATTGCATCCAGACCGCGCTGTAGGTTAATGCATCACCATCTGCATCGATAAAGGTGCCGGACGCCAGTTCATAGGTGCTCGCCGCGCCTTGCGCAAAAACAACGGTCTGGATAGCTTTGGCGAGGGTTGGTCCAGATTGGAGCAGGACAGCTATGTCGAACGTGGCGCTAGTGGTCGCCCCCGCAGAATCTTTAACGCGAACTTCAATCTTATAGTTACCAACAGCGCCGGATGGAGGATTTCCGCCAAACCTTCTTGTCGCTGCATCAAAGGTCATCCAGTACGGCAGTGGCCCCGGCGTCGTCACCAGAGAACCGCCGCTTTCCGTTCCGTTAGATTGCCAGCTCTCCTGCAACCAATAAGCTGTGTAGGTTAGGCTATCGTTATTTGCATCGTTAAATGCAGGAATCTCATAAGTCCAGTTATGAGAAGTTTTAATCGTTTGATTGGACAAGGATCCTGGCAAGGTCGGCGCGGAATTTACGATGATCTTAAAGCTTCGGTCAAATTTGAGCCCATAAGGGTCAGTTGCGGTGACAATTACCGTGTAGCTTGCGTCTGGCGCCGTCGTGGTTCCACTAATCGTCAGTCCGTTTCCTAATAATCCCTCCGGCAAACCTTCGTATTTGTAGGTAAGTAAGCCAAGTTGGTCGTCAGCGAAGGTATTTGCAGGTAGCGTGTAGCTGAAAGATGTACCACGTACAGTTGAACGGTCAGGCAATAGCCCAGCCCCTTCAGTCGGAACCGCATTTATCGTAAGCGACAGGACCTTGGATATCACAACACCAAAAGGATCTACGGCTTTCACCGTGATCAAATAATTTCCTACTGGCAGAGCACCGTTGCTGGTAATAGCACCTGTAGAACTGTTGATCGACAAACCCGCTGGAATTGGCCCGGTTACATCCGAGTAAACACTACCGCCTTCGGCATCTACACCCTGATAAACCCGTTGGGTCCAGGTTGCGCTGAACGTCAACGGATCCCCCTCCGGATCTACAAACGAACCTATTGGAAGCTCATAAGTTGTGGTACTTCCGAAGTTAAATACCACTGCAGGGAGCTGCCCACCCTCGGAGATAATAAAGTTGAATTTGACGGCAACAATTGCGCCAAACGTATCTGTTGCGGTAGCGGTAACGCTATAACTGCCGATCGCTGTAGGCGTGCCAGTAATACGCCGGGTCGCAGGGTCAAAGGAGAGCCCTTTGGGCAAACCTGTGGCGTTATAAGTCAACTCATGTCCGTCGGCATCGCTGGCCGCAGGGAGCGTTAGATCAACTGGCTCATTTTTTTGTTTAGAGATGTCGGGCAGTATTTGCCAAACAGGAACTGCATTAGCAGTGGTTAGTAGTATTGTCGTCTCTACATAAGCCCCTGCACTGTTAGTAGCGCGAAGAACAACCGTCGATGGAGCCTGAGTAACAGGCGTACCCGTCAGCGTTAGCGTGGTAGGATCGAAGGTCAACCAAGTGGGCAATGACCCGGAGACACTGTATGTCAACGCCAACCCGTTTGGGTCCAAGGCAGGCGGAACTACATAAGTGAAGAGTTTTCCAAGTGGCGCAACCTGATTAGTGGCACCCTCCCAAGTTGGAGTGCTTAGCGCAACTAAATTACTGCGAGAATAGTATTTAATAGTTCTTACGAGACGGCCTGCCGCGTCAAACTTGTTTTCTGTCAGGTAGCCCAGAGCATCCAATATCCCAACCTGACGACCATCCTGATCATAGTAGTATCGTGTAACCCGGTCACCGGTTTGTACTTGAGTGACCTCAGATGCACCGTTGTAAGCCGTATAGGTTGCATTGTTACCTGCATCAATACGGATTTTTAACCGACCCGCCTCGTCGAAGACGAATTGCGTGGTGCGATCATTGATAGCGTCTGTACGAATGTCTGTCCCCCTGATCAGGGACTTTTTAGTAACTACCAATGACGAGTTATCGAACCAACTCGTGGTGTCTACCAACTTGGCATATTCGATTTGATCGGTAACCTGATTATTTTTATTGTATTTATACTCGGTCACTTTACCGGTAGCGCTGACACTGAACTGAACGCGACCTGCGGCATCATAAAATGTGTAGCTGCGGTTACCTCCCGCTTCGACCATCGCCAGGTTACCAGCTGCATCGTAATAATATTTTGATTGGCGATCCGTTTCGCCCGTTGCCGTTTGACTGACACTGATCAATCTGCCCTTGCTATCAAACGCCTGGGATGTTGTTAAACCTGTAGCACTGTTGGTGATATTGATTTTGCGGTTTGTACCATCGTAAATAGTAGTACTTGATCCACTGGCATCCGTAACACTTACCTGGCGACCAAGGCCATCGTAAACCACCACACTTAACTTGGTAACTTCTGTCCTTGAGGCACCCCGGACGGCGATTGTTTCTAGCAATTGTCCATGTGCATCATAAATAAAACGCGTTACCGTGGCCGCACTATCCAGCACACCACTACCACTTGAATCAGTAGTGGCATAACCCGTTTTCTCGGAAAGATTTCCGCGATAGTCATACGCATATTTAGTGAGTTGTAATTTGGTTTTATCCTGGGTACCGACCCAAGTAGTCAGCTGGCTCTCACTAATAGTCTCGGTAATTCCCATAGGAACACCAGCCGGACTGGTGTTGTAAACGGCATTGGCGTACTGAATAGTATCCGTCAGACTTCCCTTGGCGTTGTAGCGATATTCAGTAACACGACCTTCAGGGGTAACGATAAACCGCAGTCGGTTGGCACTGTCATACGTGTACCGGGTTGTCATAGGATCGCTGGGCAAGGCAGTACCATCGCCATCGCTATCCGGCACGCGATAACGAGTCTCTGTCAGCACCTGATTTTTTGCATCGTAAGTCCGGGTTACCGTATTACCTAAAGCATCGCGCTCCAACAACCGATTGCCGCGACTGTCATATTGATAGACAACACTATTACCGCGACCATCAATGATTTGACTAACATTTCCGTTGGCATCATAGGAGTACTGCGTCGTAATGATCTGACCATCAACTGCCGGCGTCTGAATCTGCTTCAGTTGACCCGCAGCGTCATAGGAGTAAACCCAGATCTGATTCAACTGATTGGTGACCGTTGTGTTGGCTAATGTATTCCCGCTCGCCGGGTTGTAATTGAAGGTTTGTGTGCCCGTCGCATCAGTGACCGTTTTAATGCGGAATGAAGCATCATAGGTATAACTGGTAGAGGTCCCATCACTCTGCTCAATATTCGCAATACGGAAACTTGAGCCATCGTAGGTGTACGTAGTCGTATAAACGTCTGTAATAACCCCGTTGGTGGGGTCCAGGTCCGCTTTGACCGTACTTAAGCGACCATAGCCGTCATAGGCGTAATGAACTTGCTGCAGCAGGGAACCACCGCTCGTTGAGCGAGTGTCAATTCGTGAAACACGACCATTACCGTCGTAGTTAAAAACAAGCTCCTGTCCTGAATCGTTATCTTTGATGCCGGTTAGCTTGTTCCCGTTGTAAGTAAAGCTGATGACATTACCGCTGGTATCGATGCGGCTTTTGATCTTACCGGCGCTGTCATACTTTTCTGTAACTTGTGTGCTGCCATCCGTCCAGGTCCACTCAGTCGATGCGAATGTCAGTGTATCAACGGCACCAGCGCCTTCGAAGGATTCATAACGGCTAGTAGTAGCATTCCAGCTATAAACCGCAACGTGACCGTCACCGGTGGTGCGACTCACCGTACTACCAGGCTGGTTTAACGTACCCGACGTGAGCAATATTGAGGCTTCACCATCCCAGCGCCAGCCATCGCCATCGCCATCGGTCACGCCACCCATGGCGTTGTAGGTACGCAATGCTGCCAGATCCAGCCCAGTCCCCGAAAGCCGCTCATCACCAAATTGCAATACCAGGTTA
>JAGKXA010000279.1 GCA_021151615.1 Cellvibrionaceae bacterium
CCGTTTGGGCTCCAGGCAATACCAGGTCAGCAGTTCGTTGTGCCAACGCTCGCATCTATCCACCAAATCCAGAAAGGGTTGACGCCCCGGGTCGGCCAACACCAGCTTTTTCACTCCGGCGTTAGCCGCTCGCTTCAACAACGAAAACCACTCATCTGTCAGTTCCGGCCAAAAACAAATGTCACCTCCGACGATTACGTCGAATTTGGTTAAATCCGCTTTTTTCAGCGAGTCCATTGGCCCCTGGCGGGTTTTCACTTCCACATTATTCAGGTCAGCTTGCAACCGTAGGAAACCAAAAACCTGATCATCAATATCAAGGCCGGTCACCTTGTGCCCCTGGTTGGCCAAATAGATCGAAGTCGGCCCCCAGCCACAACCCACATCCAGTACGCGACTTTTTTTCTTGAGCGGATTGTGAGTGAAATAATCCATCAATAAATAACTGGAATCCCAGTGACGATCACCATGAGCGCTGGGTGCCGATTCCTTTTTTACCCGTTTAATAGCGGGACTTTTTTCCTTGTACAACCAGATGCCGTAAGCGGGAAAAGTATTTTTTGCAGGAGGGATAAATAACTCAGGCACAGTGAATCCTCGCTTGTTCCAGTTAGTGTTAACAATCAATGACCGTTGAAGAACAGTTAGTAATGAAAATAGTTAATGGTAATGAAGAATAGTTGCTGACCGATTCTATGACAGAATTGAGACACTAATGTGACTGTCCATCACAAAGATCCTTAGCCATTAGAAAGATCCGTGTCCATCAAAACGTTCCCTGCCCACCACAAAGATCCCGGCACAAATAGGCGCGCGCATTACCCGCACATCGTGCGCTACCGCGAACGCCGCGCACTAAAAGGTAACCAGATTTATCCAGATGCTGATTGGTATGCACTGTCTTCATGCACACTGGATAACCAGCAATCAAACCACGAGTCCCGTTTAGCAATCCATTTATAAATTTCGTTGACAGGCGAAAAAATCAGCGTATTATCGCGCCCAATTTTCACGGCCCCGATCTGGTATCGACGATACCGATCAGAGGCTCAGGCCCAACCCGAAAGTTTTTCTCGCATTAACTTTCAATGATAAACAACAGGAGTACTCACAATGACTTACGCAGGTTACACCAACGCATAACACCTTCTGAGTACTCAGACTTGGAAGGTTTTAATTACCTTCCAGGTCAGGCGCAAAAGCCCTGATCGGGAAACTGATCAGGGCTTTTTGTTTTTACCGTTTGTTTGTTTAGCTTTTATCGTAAAAGCAAAGCAACAATCTTGCCTACTGATCAATTCCCCGATCGTGTCATCCGGAAGGTTCACTCGAATTTTTCGCGCCTGAATCAAGGCGTGCAAGGGATTTTTATGCCTGTAAAAATTGAATTGAACAAAAATGCCACCAATGGTTTGAAGCCGGTAAAAATTTACACCAGCGACATTGAAAACCAGGCATTAACGCAATTAAAACAAATTGCACAACTCCCCATTGTCCATTCGCATATTGCGGCAATGCCCGATGTGCATGCGGGAATTGGAGCAACCGTAGGTTCGGTTATTCCCACTCTTAACGCCATTATTCCGGCGGCAGTTGGTGTGGACCTTGGCTGTGGTATGAGTGCCGTGCGCTTGTCGGTGAAGTCATCGCAATTACCCGACAATCTTGCCGCGATGCGCAGCGCTATCGAGCGCGCAGTGCCAGTAGGTTTGGCCGCGCATAAAACGATTAATGTGCGCACCAGCAGCTGTAACAAACTGGCTTACGGTGTGGAGTGGCTGTTTGAAAAGCACCCGGCAGTGATGAATATGCTAAAGCAACCGCAAACCATCTGGACCAAGCAATTGGGAACACTGGGAAGCGGCAACCACTTTATCGAAATCTGTGTAGACGACAGCAAGGATGTGTGGGTGATGTTGCATTCGGGCAGCCGCGGGATTGGCAATGCCATCGGCCAATACTTTATCCAGCTGGCAAAAAAAGATATGGGTAAACATATCCATAATTTGCCCGACAAAGACCTCGCCTACTTCACCGAAGGCAGCGAACACTTTGTGGATTACGTAACGGCAGTCAATTGGGCACAGGAATATGCGCGTATTAATCGCGAAGAAATGATGGGTTTGGTGTTGCGCGCAATCGCTCCCTTTCTGCCCAAATTCCGCGCTGATCGCCACGCAATTAATTGCCACCACAATTACATCAGCCGCGAACAACATTTCGGTGCTGAGGTGATTGTGACACGCAAGGGGGCGATAAGCGCACGCGATGGGGAGTTGGGAATTATCCCCGGCAGTATGGGCGCCAAATCCTTCATTGTGCGCGGTAAAGGCAATGCAGATTCGTTCTGCTCCTGTTCCCACGGAGCGGGCAGACGTATGAGCCGTACCGCCGCGCGCAACCTGTTTAGCAAAGAGGATTTAATCGCACAAACCAAAGGCGTGGAATGCCGTAAAGACAAACAGGTGATCGATGAAATTCCTGCGGCCTACAAAGATATTGATGAGGTCATGGAAAACCAATCCGATTTGATCGAGGTGGTTCATACGCTCAAACAAGTCTTGTGTATTAAAGGATAAGGAGGAAACGATGGATGCTGCATTAGTGGATGAAGTTGTGGCTTGCTTGCCAAGTAATAGAACAGTATTTCGTTACAGTAAAGATCAATATGCAACCTATTTACTACAACGAATACTGAGTAAAAATGGCCCCTTGAGCAAACAGCAATTAAAGCAATCCTGTTGCCGGCAATTACTGGAAAAGCCCTTTGTTCAGGAAATACTACACATTGCCGGAAAACAAAAAATTGAAGCATGGCATTTGGAAACTGCTGTGCTAAATGACTTGAATCACTACGTACTGACCTTGGGAAAGTGGGGCAATCGTCACGGCGGCTTACAGACCTCACGACCGGGGTGCAACCTGGTATTGCAGTTAAACTTGCCCGAGAATCTGGATGCAGAATTCAAGCGAATCACCGGGAGCGCGTTAAATGAATTTACCGCACGCAACCATCCGCAAAGTATTAAGCGGACGGCTACGCTAGCATGGGCAAGATTGGATATTGATTTCAATTCCGATGAGGTGTTGATTGAAGAAATCCAGTCAGATTTAATTCGCGTAGTGGAGCGAATCAAAATCCGGGCACTGACAAGCAAAACCGGCGATACCAATCATTTTATTTACGGCGGTTCTACCATTAACCGGCAACGACTGGTGGCCTACTGCGATAAATTGATCGCCACGCAAAAGAAAGTCTGGGCTGAAGCCATGCTGACAGCCTGTCTGTGGTTTATCCACAACGAATTAGGAATGAGCAAGGTATTTTACAATCGGTTTGAGACGGGCAACCACATGAAGGAAATTCATTGGGGGTTACCACCGCGCTCGCTTTATACCGACTTGCCGGAAAAATTTTGTTTTAGCCTGACGCAGGAAGCACCGGGGTTTATTCGTACCAATAAAAAGGTCCAAAAACGGCTGAACAAAATTCAAAACCCACAATGGTACCTAATGACAATCTAAGAGGAAACTTGCTATGAAAAAAGAAAGTCGCAATGGACACGCCTTCCACCCGATTATGCGCAAAGGTGGCGTGCATGAGAAAACCCACAAAGCCAAACGCAAAACTGATCGTCAACAAACGGCGAAAAAAGTGAATGATTATTTGGCTAGAGGCACAAAAGCCGCGGAGGATTCCGCGGCTTTTTACTTTTACATCCTAACCTTTAACTGAGCTACTACGACGAGCAAAGAACATCGAGAACAAACCAATCACCAATAATAAACTGACATTAGGTTCAGGCAGTTTTACATCAGGGGTTCCCGAACCAAATAAAAACATGTTGGACAACCCACCACCTTTACCCGCTACTCGCTCATAGGAAAACGAACCAGAAGTTTCACCTGGCGTAATCAGCCAAGCAAATGCATCAGGATTCCCCCCTCCTTGACCTACATGCATGGTAATGATGGCCCGACCATAAGTATTCCAAAAAGACTCATCGATACTCCAGGTTCCCGTCACATCAATTCCCCAGGAGTCTGTATCCACCGAGAATAGGTCATTAAGGCCTTCGGCCGTTAATTCACCTTCCTTCACCCAATCGTAATCAGTGCCAAATAAGGCATTAAGATCATCGGAATCATTGAGGTTGATTGAGTTTTGCGTTCTGCACTCAATCGCATCGCTCAGCGTAGCTACGCGCTGATCATCAGGTTCACAAGTAATTACTCCTGCTTCTGCGAAAGAGGCGCAGCAAGCGGCAAAAACACCAACGAGATTGATTTTCCATGAGTTAGTCATGACGTTTCTCCTGCGATTATTTGTGATGTCAATCACATATTGAATAGGCATATTTGATGCCGTCGCTGAAATCATCATTAAAAACAATGCAATAGGCGTCACAGAAGATATTTATGCGCCATGTGGCGCGAAAAACTGTTAAATCTGTCGACTTTTTGACCAACCAAAAACGTCAATTTCTTGCCATCGGTAACACTTTTGAAGCGCGTTTAATGGCTAGCCGGATGCGCGAGCGGCGCCTACGTGGTAATTTGCCGATCAATTTTCCCCGAAATTCAGATTCTTGATAGCTATGAAAAC
>JAGKXA010000280.1 GCA_021151615.1 Cellvibrionaceae bacterium
ACCCCGCCCTGCATAGATTTGAACGCTGGCGGTGCCAACTATGTAGACGGCCTTAAAAGTGAATTTGTGGCCTTTAAGGCCACGGGTGGCGGAGTTACTCCAGACATGCAAACACTCGACCCTTACCGCGTAGGCGTGGACTTTCCGAATAATGTTACCGGTGCGCAATTAATTGCGACTGTTAAAGAGGCCGCCGCCAAAGGTACTATGGCAAACTTCACCTTCCACGGTGTGGGTGGCGATCATATAGTGACTTCCAAAGAGGCTCATGAAGAACTGCTGAAATACCTTGCTGACAATAAAGATATTTACTGGACGGACACTTTCGTCAACATCATGAAATATGTAAAAGAAGAGCAAGCAAAAAAGTAACGGTTCAAAAAAAATTAATCACCAAATAGCCCGGCCCATGCCGGGTTATTTTTTATGGTTAATGTTTTCAGCCGTTAATTAAAAATTTTAACGTTTATAAAGGAGTTATTATGCCTTCCGAAAATCGCGCTCCCCTGGTGTTGGCACCCGGCGCAGGCCGATCTTACAACATGGGTAGGATATTTGCTTCGTTTAAAGCCGATGGCGCTGAAACCGCAGGTCGCTATTCAATATCCGAGTGGTGGCTGGAACCTCACACTACTGGCCCGGGCGCACATGCCCATGACGAGGATGATGTTTTTTATGTGCTGGAAGGCACCATGAGTTTTTTGCTGGGCGATGAATGGATAGATGCACCCAAAGGCTCATTTGTACTGGCACCAGGAGGAATAACACACGACTTTGAAAATCGCAGTCCGATGCGAGCAGGTGTATTGAATTTTTCAGCGCCGGGAAACTTTGAACAACATATGCCGCAGATTGTTTCCTGGTTTGAAGAGCATCCACCGGGTGATACCGGCCGCTGATACATCAAAAAGAAATATTTTTGGTATCCGCCAGCAATTGATTAATAGCCGAAAATTGTTTGTTGGCGTTTAACGCCAACAACTCTTCGGCAAAGTGCTTTAATTTGTGGCCGGAAAATTCATCAGTATCACTATCGACCAATTTATCGACCAATTTATAGTTGCGAAATTCACTCACCGTTTTGCTCGTTGCCAGATCCTGCTCCAACAATAAATTATTGACCCTGTCCTCGGTCATGGACAAGGTACGTGTAATGTTTCCAGAGCGATGCTCAGTGATATAGCGATAATTTGGATTGCTGATCTCACGATTTTCTATATCAAAAATGCCTTCAAAGCGATTATTAATTAACTCAAAACTGGACTCCTGTTTTATCAAGGTGGTATCTGCATAGGACTCAACACGCGTATGTTGTTCCAGCGTTAATTTCAGTATGGCAGCTTGCGAGTAGAACTCGTGATTATGAACAACCTTTGAACTAATGCTGGCAGTAAAATCTGGCAAGCCCGAATCGAAGGCAGCTTGAGTTGCCTCAATGGCGCTATCTGTATCCAGCGTTTGGGGAATAGCGAGGAATTGTTCAAACATGGATGAAAACGCATCCAGAATAAAGCGGCGCGACTTGTTGTCCATGCTGGCATCATCCGCCGCCTGGCGAATGATTTCCAGATAGGGTTCAAGCGCATTGGCATTTGCACTACTGCTCTTCACCAATGTATTCAGGTCGGTAGTAATATCCACCTTGTAGCCGCGCACATCACTGGCACTCAAGGTTTGTGTTTGCGCCTGTTCATTCACCCTGAATTCGTAGCTGTGCTCTACAAAAGTATCTCTGGGTGCCGGGCGCTTCATTGTAAAACTAAAACTGCTGATAAGGCTGGTATCTATGTCTTTCAGGTTGCGTAGTTGAGTGGTGTCTGTCCGAAAAAATTCATCGCCTATTTGCCCCAATTTTTCCGCGAGTTTTCCCAAAGCCTTTTGCTCGGCATCGCTCAGGGAACCATCCACTTTAAAAGAGAATTCCAGCGTACTGCCAACGACACCTATATTTCTCCGCAGTAACTCGATGTGAATGTTATCGCCGTCTTTAGTTTTAACGCTCAAGCGCACCGATTGATTATCAGATGTCGGCTGCAAGCTAAAATTCGGAGAAGCACTCTTTACCGCCTGCTCTTGCGTCACCAGCAAGCGCCGCGCTTCATTGCGAAATTCTGTTGTTTCGCGACTTAGTGCACCTATCTGACCGAAAACACTGCTGATTGATAGTGTGGCTTTTTTCGCACTGGCTGCATTCAGTGAACTCAGTAAATTGTTTGAAAGCGCAGAAGATGCTTGTCCTTTGGTTTTATTGTCACGCAGCCCGCTAATAAACACCGGAGTTTGATCATAAGTAAGGGGTAAATCGCGCTGCTGGAAACTAACTTGATCTGTAGTTGCCGGGGTACTACTGACGGGGGCTATGCTGGTAGCGCTCGCTTCCAGGGGCTTGGCCGCTGGCGATTGTGCAGTAGCAAGTGCAACAAACACAGGGGATGCAGTAACTTGCATATCAAATCTCCGCGGCTTAATTCACCCAACAATTCACTCACAATAGTTATTGGTTATCGACCGAACCTCAAAATAGTTGAGTCCACCAAAAAAAGCCGCGAGCAATAACCGTGGAACGCCCAAAAAAATAAGAAACATTCTCATTGGATATCACTTTTCATTGACTAACCATGCCGCACAAATGATAATACCTATCAAATGATTATTTAAATCATCAACTAACTGACGCCTGATTTCAGAGGATCTGCTGATGAACTCCTGGTTCTTATCCACCCTTAGCCCATGGCCGCTGGTATTGGGTTTGGTCGTCATGGTGATTGGTATCGCACTGCTCTACCGCGCCTGGCAGAGCCCAACACGCAACGGGTCACTGATTAGTCTTGGCTGGATCGCCCTGCTGCTGGTGCATTGGCCTCTGGGTATAGCCCTAAGCCTTGATCGGGGCTGGGCTATTGCGGCCATATTGCCGGGCTTTATCGCCCTGCTCTGGATTGGCATGACCACCCCTTGGCACGCCTGGAATTCCCAGGGGCGTCAAAAACCAGCCCGCATCCATAAAGTCACCGTCTCAACCCGCATCCGAGCCAATCAAGCCGGACAGGTGTTACTACAGATATTCGTGGTGGGATTGCTCTCCTTTGCCGCCGCCATAGGTGTCGCCCTGGCGCTTTTCTCCTTGCTGGATGCCAGCATCGTTAATCGCACTGTCTACGCTGCACTGTTGGTGATGGTGCTTTGGCCTGTACTGATGGTGTGGAGCAAGGCCAAGCCCAGGTTGATTAAACCCGCCGTTTATTTTGTCGGCGTCAGCCTGGGTGGTTTGCTGTTCACGCCGCTACTGTTTTAACGCATCAATTGCAAATTGATTGGATCAACATCGTCGAAATAAAAACGAGAGAAAGCAATCGTGTCGAGTTCTTTTAAGTTATCCGCTAACACCCTGCGTGCGAGCCTTAACGCACACTCAGGATTAGGATTATTTATTGCTGCATTACTTTATCTGGTGTGCGTCACTGGCGTTGTGTCAGTTTTTTATCCCGACTTTGAACGCTGGGAACAAGCGCAAATTCACGAGACAACACACGCAGATCCCCTTGTGGTACAGAAGGGATTGGAAAACCTGCTCGCCCGGCACCAACAACATAATCCGGATGCAAAGCCCTTTGAAGATATTTGGGTCGGTTTGCCAACTGTCGAAATGCCCCGCTTTACTGTCGGCGGCCATATCGAACCGATTGAAGCGCAATTTTTTGTGAACGCCGATGGTTCACTCGGTGAAAAAGTGGATCACGAATGGACTCACTTTTTAGTCAAACTGCATTACGCCTTAACTATTCCAGGCATTTGGGGCATGGTGATTGTCGGTGTGATTGGGATGATTTTAGTAGCCATGATCATCAGTGGCATTGCTGCCCATCCCACAATTTTTAAGAATGCTTTTTCCTTGCGCGTTAATCGTGGCCAGCGCCAACAACAAGTAGATTTGCATAATCGTATAGGTGTGTGGAGCACACCCTTTATGTTGGTCATTGCCATTACCGGTGCACTGATTGGCTTGTCGCAAATTATTTTATTTGTTTTTGCTGGCAGCTTTTTTAAAGGTGACACGACAAAAATCACCAACGAACTTTATTTGCCTCACCCGCAAGCGACCAATGTGGCAGAACCTCTTATGAACGCTGCACCGATCCTGGAAAAATTTACCCGCGAACATCCAGATTTACTGCCCTACTATTTCAGCATTCATTTTCCGGAAACAACCGCCCAAACATTGGAAATAGGTGCCTATTTGCCAGATCGTTTGGTGTGGTACGACGCATTTCAATTTAATCCGCAAGGCGAACAAATTAAACACCTGGGCTGGGCAAATGGTGATGTCGGCATGCAAATTTATGCTTCCACCTATCGTTTACACTTTGGTCATTTTGGTGGATTGCCGGTAAAAATTCTCTACGCCATCCTCGGACTCGGTATGTGCTTTATGTGTGCTACAGGAATGAATATCTGGTTTCGTCGTCAGCAACAATCAGGCAACACCTATCCGAAACTGGAGCGCAGTTGGTTAGCCGTTGTGTGGGGATTTCCTCTAGCGATTGCTATCAGTTTACTCGTGGATTTTTGGTGGTCTACTCAATTAGTAACCAT
>JAGKXA010000281.1 GCA_021151615.1 Cellvibrionaceae bacterium
TAATAATACCGGGCAGCTTTTACTCTTGAGCTGCTTTCCGCAGGAGCCTTCCCATGACTAAACCAATAAGAAAAATACTCATCGTCGGTGGCGGCACAGCCGGGTGGATGACAGCGGCATTTCTCGCCCGATGGATTGCAAAGGCTGGAATAGAAGTAACTTTGGTGGAATCAGAGCAAATAGGGACTATCGGGGTAGGCGAGGCCACTGTCCCCGGTATCCATCAATACATAAGGGATTTGGGCATCAATGAAACTGAATTTATCAAGGCGACTAACGCTACCTTTAAGTTGGGTATTGAGTTTGAAGGCTGGGCGGCGCCCAACCGGAATTTTTTTCATCCCTTTGCCGGCTATGGCGTGCAAATTGAGGAGCGTCCTTTTCATCAAACCTGGTGGGCAGCAAAACAGCAAGGTTTCCAGGAGCCGCTGGAGAGCTTTTGCCTGTGCACGCAACTGGCCCAGCGAGGGAAATTTGCCCAACCCAGTTTTAATGAGGACAGCCGCCTTGCCTGGTACAACTATGCGTACCATTTTGATGCATCCCTGTTTGCCAGTTACCTGCGCCAGTTCGCGGAGAAACTCGGTGTAACTCGTGTTGAGGGAAAAGTGAGCCAGATCAATCTGGATGAGACGAATGGCTTTATCAAATCGGTGCAAATGGAGTCTGGTGCCCTGCTGGATGCGGATTTATTTGTCGATTGCACGGGTATGCCCGCCTTGTTGATCAATAAAACCCTGGGGGTGGAGTTCGAGGATTGGAGTCACTGGCTGCTTAGCGATAGCGCTCTGGCGGTGCAAACCAGAAGTGTTGTGGCGCCAGATCCTTTTACTCGCTCCTCGGCGCGTTCAGCCGGATGGCAATGGCATATCCCACTACAACACAGGGTAGGCAATGGCTATGTCTATTCCAGCCAATTTATTTCACACGAGCAGGCGCGTGAGGAGTTGGTCGCTAATCTGCGCGGCGAAATGGTCACTGAGCCGCGTTTGATTCGCTTTACTACGGGAATGAGAAAGGACTTTTGGCACAAGAACTGTGTGGCGATAGGTCTTTCCAGTGGGTTTCTGGAGCCGCTTGAATCCACCAGTATTTCCCTTATCCAAACTGGCATTTCCAAAATGGCCGCTTTCCTGGTGAATTTGGAGCTTGATGAGTCTCGGGTCGCCGAGGCCAATCGCCTGAATCGCCTGGAATACGAGCGCATCCGCGACTTCATCATTCTTCATTACAAACTTAACGGGCGCTCAGGCGCCTATTGGAATCACCTGCGTGAAGCCGCTATTCCTGCTTCACTGGCGGAAAAAATCGCCACTTTCAAATCATCGGGCAGCATTCAGATGCTAGAGCAGGAGTCTTTCCGGGAGGACTCCTGGGTCAGTATGTACAGCGGTTTTGGCATTGATCCGCTGGGTTTGGCTCCCTCTGAAAATACAGATCGGGCATGCCAGTTAATGAACAAAATGAAAACGGCAATTCTCAAGGGGTGTGATATTGCCGGTAGCCATGAAGTGTTCCTTCGCTCTGTTTCCTTTGGTAGCAGCTAATCGGGTGTAATTTTGTCGCAGGTGATAAGAATTGCACTAATAAAAATAATCACTTAGTATTCTGTCAAATAGTCATATAAACCATATTATAGCTATGACGCTTTTGATGACCCGCTCTTTATTCCTGATACCTTTGAATAGGTCACTTACCAGGGGCTTCTGCCTCTGGCTTTGCATGTGCGGATCCTCATTATGGGCGTCCGGGCCTGTTATTGAATCGAACATTCGTTTTGATCATCCTGCAGTCGATTGGGAAAGTGAGGGCTTGCCGATTGGTAATGGCGCCTTGGGTGCTGTTATCAGCGGAGGAGTTATTGCTGACCGAATCCAGTTCAACGAGAAAACCCTCTGGACCGGCGGGCCCGGTGCACCAGGTTACGACTTTGGCTGGCCAGATAAGCCGCAAACATCTGCCTTGCAAGAGATTCGCAAGGCGATAGCCAAAGATGGCTCTGTTACCCCTGTGCGGGCAGCAGAGCGCTTGGGACGAAAAGTCACCGCCTACGGGGACTATCAAACCTTCGGCGAATTGGTTTTAACCTTTGCTGGAAATGACAGCGGTGTCAGTGGCTATGAGCGCAGCCTCTCCCTGGACGATGCTCAGGTAGATGTGCGTTTTGAACAGGCAGGCGTTAGCTACAGGCGCGAATATCTCGCGAGTTATCCAGACGGTGTGATTGCGATAAAACTTACAGCGAGCCAGCACGGGAAGATTTCACTGCGCGCAGGGTTGTCCGTTCCCGACAACCGCACACTTGCAACCCGTGTGGAAAACGGGCGTTTAATTGCCAAGGGTAAATTGCATAGCAATGGCTTGGAGTTTGAAGCGCAAATTCAATTTTTACCGCAAGGTGGGACGCTTTCTGTTGTTGATAACCAGCAAGTACAAATTAGCGGCGCTGATAGCCTGGTGATTTTGCTGAATGCGGGCACTGACTACGCGCAACAATTTCCGCAGTATCGCGGCCCTAATCCTCACGCAAAACTGCAACAGCAAATGGATGTCGCTAGCGCAAAAACCTTTGCGCAAATTCAACATAATCACCGACAGGATTATCAAGCTCTATTTAATCGCGTGCGATTGGATATAGGACAAAAGCCATTTTCGAGTAACACGCCGGATTTGCTCCGCAATTACAAAAAAGGCGATGCAGTTTTGGATCGCACACTGGAATCAACATACTTTCAATTTGGCCGTTATTTATTAATTGCCTCTTCGCGAGCAGGTTCTTTACCCGCCAATTTACAAGGCGTGTGGAATAACTCGATTACGCCCCCATGGAATGATGACTACCACGTAAATATCAATTTACAAATGAATTACTGGTTGGCGGAAACCACCAATTTGCCGGAGTTGATGACGCCCTATTTTGATTTTGTGGATAGCCTAGTTGAACCGGGAAAGATTTCTGCCAAACGTGTTGCCGGCGTCGATAAAGGCTGGACACTTTTCCTCAATACCAATATCTGGGGCTTTACCGGCGTTATCGAGTGGCCCACGGCGTTTTGGCAACCAGAAGCCAGTGCATGGTTGGCACAACATTATTACGAGCATTATTTATTTTCCGGTGATAAAAGTTTTTTGCGCGTGCGTGCATACCCACTCATGAAAAGCGCCGCGGAATTTTGGCTGGAGTTTTTAATTAAAGATCCGCGCGATGGCAAATGGATTGTCTCACCCAGTTTTTCGCCTGAGCAGGGCCCATTTACCAATGGCGCGGCCATTTCCCAGCAAATCGTATTCGACTTGCTGCGCAATACTCGCGAGGCAGCGGCATTGCTGGGCGATAAAGCATTCCTGAAAAAACTGGATAAAAAACTAATTAACTTTGATGAAGGGTTACGTATAGGGTCATGGGGCCAATTGCAAGAGTGGAAAGAGGATCTGGATGACCCGAACAATGAACACCGCCATATATCCCATCTGTTTGCACTGCATCCCGGACGCCAAATTGATGTACATGAAAATCCAGCATTATTAAATGCTGTACGCACCACATTAAATGCACGCGGTGACGGTGGCACTGGCTGGTCGCAAGCCTGGAAAGTGAATATGTGGGCGCGTGCGCTGGATGGCAATCGCGCCCATAAGGTTTTGGGCGAACAATTGCAACGCAGTACGCTCTCTAATCTATGGGACAACCATCCCCCCTTCCAAATAGATGGCAACTTTGGTGCAACAGCGGGTGTTGCCGAAATGTTGGTGCAAAGCCACAACGGTGAGTTGCATTTATTGCCAGCGTTACCTGAAGCATGGCCATCCGGTTCTGTCACCGGTTTGCGTGCACGCGGCGGCATTACGCTGGATTTGAAATGGCACAACCGCCAGCTAACTGAAGCAAAAATTTATCTAAATGCCGACTCAAATACCACAACCACACTACAGCTGAGGAGCCCGCATTCGTTAGCGAATTATTCGCTAATGGATGCAACACGAAAAACCACCATTGAGCTGACACTTGAGGGTAATACTGGAGAATTCAAAGCACAGGGAAGAGGCACATATCTCTTACTAAAAAAATAAAGGGATAGCTTACGGGGTAGTCAAAAATAATGCTAACTGGAGAAAATCATGACAACTCAAAATAAAACGTTTTTGAAAAAGAAACTGCCACACTACATTAAGTTGGTTTCTGGCTTGTCACTGGCCATTGGATCTGCTGGTTTTGCTATGCAGACTGTTGCTCAAGCTGCAGCCGATGAACAAGTTGAAGAGGTTATTGTTAGTGGTCAACGCGCGAGTATTCAGTCCGCGCAAGATATTAAAAAGAATTCCAGCGTAGTAGTGGATTCGATTGTTGCAGAAGATATTGGTAAGTTGCCGGATCGCAGTGTGACTGAAGCGCTGCAACGTGTACCGGGCGTAACTGTTGGTCGCTACACCAATAACGATGCAGAACACCCTGCTGCTGAAGGTAGTGGTGTTGCTGTGCGTGGTTTGTCGCAAGTGCGCTCTGAATTAAATGGGCGCGATGTATTTTCTGCGGCGGGCGGTCGCGGTTTAAGTTTTGAAGA
>JAGKXA010000063.1 GCA_021151615.1 Cellvibrionaceae bacterium
GCTGTGCATCCAAGCCGCTTTTCAAAACCTAACAACGGTTAACCAATGGCTAGCCGCGACCTTACCTGAGTTAAGGGAAGTTAACCATGCTTTCCATAAAATTATCGCTGTGCGGGATTAACTGCCTTGTCTATGTACAAGGCAGGGTTAACGAGGATTTTATCTGCTGTAACGGGCAAAGGGGCAAGCCGCCATGGAGATTTCAGGAGTATTTTTTTCACCGAGGATTTTAAGTATTTCTTGCGAAAGCAGATCCTCTTTCCCTTTTAGGGCATCAGCATTGGTTTGACTGGTAGGAAATATCATTTCGGCCGCAATATTATCCTGCACTATGCGCGCGAGATTTTCCGCGCCCACACCAATTGGATCGCCAACAGGAAGTTGGTCACAGATGATATCAATGAGGTGCGTATCGACACGATCAGGCTCCATAAAGTTTTTTATTATGATGGTATTCTGATTGAGAACACTCGTAGTCCACATGGAATACACCAGCACATACACATCGCGCCATTGCGGACCAAGCGTATTTTTCCAGCGAGTCATCAGCTCGGCGACGGCCTTTATCTGGACCTTCGCCGCCCAATACATATTGTTCGATATTTGGTCAAATATTTTTCCAGTGAAGCTTTCAAATTCTTCCATAGTAAATTTGCACGTCTCAACCGCATTCTCAATGAACCGGATAGCAGCATCGCAAATTTCTTCAGATGATTTTCGAAGGTCATCAGGAAGTTCAGCATTTGCCAAAGCACTGCGCGTAGTAACAATGAGCTTGCACCATTCAATGATGGGCTGAACCCAGTCAGTGGAAACAGGGCCAACGAAGGCAACAGCGGCCAGATCACGCGGATCCATATCGCCATTTTTTAGATGATGCGCAGGCACAATATCGGAAAGATAAGGAGCAAGAACAGAGAAGGTACCTAATGGTATATGCGCAACGGATTTGGCTAACTGGAAAATTTCGTCGATTGGAGTAACCGCCTCAGTTACCTTGCCATTCTGAACAAGCCAGTAGGTACCACCCTCAGGGCCATTGGCAACGATAATATAAGGACCAAGATGGGGCTGAACATTGTCTTTCAACGCTTTGTACCTTGAACGCATTGCAAGGTCTATCTGGAGAATTGTCTGGCGTGCATCGGCGACGGTCATTTATGTAAACCCTTTTAGCTAAATGAATAGAAAGTAAACCCTGGGCAAAAAGATATAATCCCTTTTAACTCCCGCATAAATTACACCCTATTACTAAATATTTAGATAGCTCAACGGCAATCTTCTCACCTAGGAACCAACACCAGATCGCCCCTCAAAGCCCTCGACCATCAGCTATAACTCCTGACGTGTTTAGCGGAGCATTGCTTAATTAAACCTTCAACCTCGATTTAATGGGCCACGGCCAATAAAACACCGCAACACAATAACAACTATCACAGCCGCGATTGAAATTAAGCGCCTATACCGAAAAAACGCCAAACAAAGGCAGAAGATCAAGGCGAAAATTACCCAATGAGAAAACTACAATAACAACTGATAAGCTAACTAAATTGCGCTGCAGGATTGATCTTTACCTCGACCGTTTATTAGTGGCTACTGTGCTACGGAGATATTTAGGCCAGCACTCAGCCACTGATCTGACTTCACGATGCGAGCAGTATTGATAGTGGCAGACATTTTTTTGAAAGGATTCCAGCAGCTTATGCTTTCAGGAACAAAAAAAGACCCAAAATAATGAGAAGTACCCAAAACATGCCCAAGAGGAACAATAACTGATTCGCCGGGTTTCAAATCTGCAAGTGACAGTTTCTGTGATCCCCAATTAGCTGAGTTCAACTCCCAGAGGTTCTCGTCGTCACTCCCATCACTCGAAGAGGTCTTCATTTTCGTATTAAGCTTAACATTTTCCGCCATGTGCGATCCGTAGTTGGTGATTTTAAGAACAACAATTCCGTGTTGGAGTGTACGCTGATTTTCATCTTTTTCTATGGGACTATTACCATAACCTAATTCATCTTTTAATTGTTCGAAAGAAATAAGGACGCTATTTTTTTGTACAGGGATAGTTTTTTCGTTATCTTCGAAACCTGCACTACTTATATTAAATAACGCCATACCAGTAAGAACTAGTATTCTTGTTTCAAGCAAGGTGTCAGATTCTCTATCCCATTTTAATAGCTCAAAGTTTTTTAAATTATTATCCAGATCAGACAATTGCTGTTCTCGGTCATCAGCTTTAACCGATAGCTTATAAGCTTGAACTCCGAGAACACCATTTACCACTAACGATATAACTGCAACAATTGCAGCAACCGAATCAGGCCAAGGAATCGTTTTTTTTGCAGGCATAACTAATACTCTCCTTGATAACTCACACCATGTTCAACAAAATTTTTATCGCCTTGCCCTGAACAATTTAAGGGCAACCTGAAAATCCTTCATTTCAACATCCAATGAAGTTTTAAAAACTCCATGCAACAAAACTAAAAAGCAGAGCCAGTAAAAATAAAATAATTGTAAAAACAAATGTAACTACTGTCACCACCGCATAAGCAACAAATGCGACAAATGCAGCAATAGATAACAGCAACGCGGTGAAGAACTCACCAAAGGTAGTATTCCCAAATATCAAACCAAACAGACTTGTAAAAATAGCGGCGAACTGGATAAAAAATTCCGAAACCGAATCAGCTGCACTTCGAACTGAAGAGATAGGCAACTGCACGAACTGCGCTACCGGTGCCAAACCCTCAAATGCTGGTGGCAGCAAGCCAAGCACTAACGACTGCAAGATATCAGCAAGCCAATTAATACCAAATAAAACTGCACTGACTACAAGCAATGGAATCCACAATGACTTGAACATTTACCCTCCTAATCACCAGAATTAATTACTAATTTTCTTAATGCATAACTGGCATTCCCTCTGTTCGCCCCTGATAAAAACCGCCGACCAAATTAACCTTTTCGAAAGAAGTAAATATTTTAATTTAAGCTTTAGAATTACCGCTTCTGCCAGATTCTCGACAGAGGACAAATGGAAAATATTCAAACATCAACTCATCAGGATCATATGCACTCAGATGCTCACGTAATTCAGAGCGCTCGCCTTTATACACAAGATAAGTAATTGGGTAGTTTTCGAGCCCATTGTAGACAATAGTTAACCGAGAATGTGGCCCTACAAGACCTTCGCAATCGCCAGTAAAAAGAGGTTGAACAGAGTTCATTGATGCTGCTGAATCGTCATCAACAAGTAGCATTTTAAAAGAATTTGGAAACGCTAGAGTGGCTTTTTGTCCGAACACGGCTCGCTCCAATGAAATCTGTTTGTATTCCCAAATTAAGGTCAACATTTCATCAGATAAGTGCTGACTAAGATCGAAGTCAAAGTCTGTTACAGAAGCATAAAATTTTTCTGCTGGATAAAACTCTGGGTCAGACGCCCTACCTGCCATATCGTCAACCTTGTTACCAAGAGAAATGGCAGAATTGTGAGTTAGATTCAATGGAAACCAAAGACGAATATTAGGCCCAATGTATTTACCACCACCCACATCAAGAGGGTCTTCGTAATCACCTCGCTCAAGCTTATCCGCCTCAGCAAATGTCTCTTCCGAATAAAGCACTGAAAGATCCAGTTTGGGATCTGCAATTGCAAGCAATCGAGCTGCATAACCAAAATCGATATCCCAAGACAACAGCATTTTACTGTGCAACTCATTTCCTAGCCGATCTATTTCATCATCAGAAACCCGAATTGAATGGCTGATGCTGTTACTCAGATTATCAATTTTTTGGAGTTTCTCTTGAACTCCAGCCACTGGAATTTCCCATTTTATTTTAATCGATGTTAATGGTGTCGTTGTCGTTATAGAGTTAAGCTGCTCCCGCAAAAAATTATTGGAAACAACTAAACTTTCATGACGAGTTAATTCTTCCTTGAGCTGCACCTCGGAATCCCTAGTCTGAACAACCACAAGTATTATTCCCAAGACCAAACCGATAACCACAATTATTGATGATACAGTTGCTATAGGCTTATTAACATCCGAGGCAGACCAAATGCCGAACAACGCAGCTGCAGCTGCGACGATCGCTGAGCAAATTTGTATCCAGAGCATTTACTATCCTCCCTTACTCTTGCATTGTACTTACTCGTTGCCTGCAAGAGATGAACCTGCAGGATACCTTACATCGCGTTCAGCATTAATGTCCCAATTCAACAGTCGTCAGAAAACAATAGTTTACATAGGGCTAACCCGATCTAGTTGCATGGCAAATCACTCGCATTACTCCAGCCCTCGCGAACAAGTTCATCTTGATTTTTAGAAAATGAAAAATCTCCTTGAATCCCCCGACTATCTATTGCAGATATTTTCATTCCAACAAGATTTACTTTCGTTTTGTCGGCAAATGAAAACTGAACCAGTCCTTGCTGGCTTTCCTCAGTTTTTGTACATCTATTTGGGCCATAAGTTACCGTTAATTTGTAAGGCGGACTACCTCCTGTTACAAAGCCAGCAATCGTTGTACCTTTCAAAGTACCACTAACACTTAACCGCTGCTGCTTCTCATCATCTGCGCCAAAATAAAATCCAATTACAGTACCGAAGATTCCTGAGAACACTAAAAATATTTCTCGCGCATGACGAAAGCGATCCTCAAACTTACCTTCTGATGAAAATAAGGATCCAAGCAACAACGCACCACCAAAAGCAATTGTGCTAGAGATAGCGGCAATAACTAGCAAAGGTCGAGTACCCTCAATAGTAACTAGCCTATCTAGCCCTACGCTACTTCCATACGAATATATAAATGCAGCGAGCCCCAAAAAAACAATAGCCAATACCGCCATACCTACATATGACCACCACTTTTCTGTTTTTTCAGAAGATTTTTTTGCCTCTCGCTGAGAAACCAATTGCGCAACACTATTTTTTATTCCAGTAATATTCGCAGCAGCCTGCTCTGCGCCAGTAATATCAAGCGGATTAGATTCAATTGCTCTTTGATATTCTTTAAGGAGCTCACTGGCGCGATCAAATGCTGACTTAATGTCTCCGGTTACGTCATCCTTTGCAAATTCCTCCAAAAGAGCAACCTGAATTTTTAGCTCTTCAATTGTTGCCATATCTTCCTCCAAACATAATTACCAGTGATCTATCTATTTTCGTTGTGTACAAGATCAATTCCCCTGTAAGTTGATTTCAGATCCCCTGTCAGTTGATTTCAGAGGAAACAAAAAATTATGTGGGAACACCAAATCTAAACAAACTCCCCCCGCTCCACACTATACTTCCTCACCCCGAAGGTACCCTCTGTTGTTAACCGATTAATTTCCGCGCGCAGCGTTTTTACGCGTTCGTGATATTTTGGTTCACCGAGGTTTAATAAGGCTTCGATAGGTATTGGACTTTGTAGTGCAGCAATGATGGCGGGGGTTTTGGCGCGACCTTGGTGCCTTATGTCTGCCACCAAAAAGCAAACCGTGTCTAAAACACCATCCAGTTGGTATTGCGTGGCATAGGCGCGCATTTTATTTTTGAAGTGATTGATACCTATATCAATTTGTACGTCGCGGTTGGCTTTGTCGTTTTGTGCCCAATGAACAAACTTGGCTGCTTGAATGACTTCGGTATCTTCAACTTCTTTTAGCGAGGGATTTAAATAATCCATTAATAATTCAGTCGATGTATCAGACTCTATTGGAATGGCTCCGTGATCTGACATTTTACAGATTCTGTTATTAACAATGGATAGATCAGGAAAATAGTCTTTCGCCAACGGCAGCGCTAGAAGTTTGCGGAAGTAGACAACAAAATCACCGTTGGGGACATGCGCTGCGTATTGCAAAAAGGAAAAGGTAAAATGGGCTTTGTCGTAAGTATTTAACGTATGAAAAAGTGCACCTTCGGCAATCGCCGTCGGGTGAATGAAGTCTGCCCAAAAACCATAAGTGTCGCGATATAGGTTCCTGTCGTATTTCTGAACCGCAGTGCCCTTTAGATTCATTAAGCCCTTATTTCCCTCATAAGAGACGCGACTGCCGATATAAAAGCGCTGGCCGTCGATTTTGCCAAAATATTGATTGCCGTTTTCAAGCGAAAAGCTAACTATTTTCATAGCCGTCTCCTCAGTGCCTTCTGATACTTATTCCAAGTAAATATTGGTTTGGACAAAAGCAATGCTTATATAACAGAGATATTTCTATGACTAATCTGGATAGAGGTGAGGTGGGTGCGAGTTAATGCAGATTAACGAATATGAACGAAAGTGTTACCCCCCAATTGGGGGGCAAATAACTTTTGATAGGGTTAATTCAGCGTTTAATGGCTGTGCTTTTTATTTCAGTACGCGACTGGAACTGGCGGGATGCCAAGGTTCGGGGACATAGCGCGTGCGCGCCAGGGTTTTATAGTATTCCAGGTCATGTTTTGGTTGCTCATACCCCGCAGGAATCGGCTTGCCGGAAAACGTTTGGAAATAGAGGATACAGGAATCACGCCAGATCACAGCATCGCGTTCCTGCACTTTCAGTAAGGCTTTTACTTGTGCGAAACGTTCTGCATCAATAAAGGATTCGAGCGCATCCCATTCACGCTGCATGCTGCGCACTTGCTCTACGCCCTGGTAATATTTGTGCACCAACTCATCCCACAGACTACGACCGGATTGCATCTTGTGATCCCAACTTACGTGATGAAACCAGAGCAACAAATCTTCCGGAACCGTTTTTACATCACCGTACTGTTTAGCAAGAATTTGTGGATATTGCGCTACGGCATCGGAACCCGATTGCGTGCGATTAAAACCAATGCCATCTTTAGCCGCGCGATGGTAATAGGTTGCATTCCAGTCAGCACGTTCCATAGTTGCCGTCCAGGGCGCCGGGCCATAGTGATCCCCCTGTGAATACAAATGGGTTAACCCGAGCGGCGAACGATAATTGACGCCGGCTTCGCGCGAGCTCAACATGAACTTTTTCACAGGTTCGATAAATTTTTTATCGTTACTGAAAGTCATGCGCAGCCATTCTTCGGCAGCGGCCTCTGCAGACATATGGTGATCCCATGCCATGCGACCAAACGCATACCAGCTTGACTGTATAAAGGGATGACCTGTCCAATTACGATCGGTACCCGGATTAATTACCGCCGCCATGCCGGTGTGCTTTGTGCCTGTACGCTGAGTGTTAAATACCTTTCCTTCCAGAATGTTGCCGATGGTTGAGCCTTCGCCTTTCGCATAGGTTTCAGTGCGCAGCGATTCCTCGAACAATGGCCCCTGGTAGGCAAGGTGTGCTGCGAAACCAAAATATTCCTGCGTGACCTGGAATTCCATCATCATGTTGGTTTTTTCCATCGCGGAAAATAACGCGGAATAAGGTTCGCGCGGTTGAAAATCGATGGGGCCATTTTTCACTTGCAGGATAACGTTATCGGCAAATTTTCCATCAAGGGGTTTGAATTCATCGTAAGAACCACGGAAACGATCGCCAATATCCGGGTGATAGACGAATGCTCGCCAAAACACTACACCACCATAGGGCTTTAATGCGGCCGCGAGCATATTGGCACCATCGGCGTGATCGCGCTGGTAATCCTGCGGGCCGGGCTGGCCTTCTGAATTAGCCTTCACCAAGTAACCGCCAAAATCCGGAATGTATTCGTAGACTTTTTTGGTTCGCTCTTGCCACCATTTCGCAACGCGCGGATCAAGCGGATCGCCAGTTTCCAAATCACCGAATAAACGCGGTGAATTGTAATTGATGGATAAGTAAACCTTGATCCCATAGGGGCGAAACACATCGGCAAGCGCAGCAATTTTTTGCAGAAATTGGTCGCTCAGTACGCGTGGGTCCGCATTTACGTTATTGATCACTGTACCGTTAATACCTAGCGAGGCATTGATTCGCGCATAATCCACATAACGTTGCGATTTATAGTCTGGCAATGTTCCCCAATCCCATAACGATAAACCAGCGTAACCGCGTTCAATCACCCGGTTCAAATTGTCCCAATGATTAATCACCCGGTGTTGCAACCTGGGGGCACTGGCGTAGGAAATTTTTTTAATGGATTGTTGCGTTTGCAATAGGCGCAGCAACTGGAAACTACCGTAAAGCACACCCACGTCGGAATTAGCGGCAATAACGGTTACATCCCGCTTATTTATTTGCGTCTGCTCAATTAGGTAGCCTTCATTGCCCAATGCAGCCAAGCGCGTCGATAAATCTAACGACGCAATTAACGGGGAGTTAGTTGGGGTGCCAATCACTAACGCATTACCAGTGAGCCTTTTGGTGACCACAATGGGCTTGTCCAATAACCCACCCAAACCGCGCTGCAGTTCGCTGGATGCGGCCGCCAGTGCAGGAGAAGCCGCTTCCGCCACTATGCTACCCAGTTGTTGCTGGTAAGTCTTACGTAATTTAGGCTCCATCACTGGAGGGTAGCGCAGCCAAAGGTCATAACCATCTTCCGCCTGAACTGGCACTGTGAAAGTGAAAAAAAACGTAAAGAGAATGAATAGATTGCATTGAAATACGCGGCGCACGTGCTTCTCCCGTGGATTATTATCTATCTGCTGCTATCTTATAGTCATTGCAAATATAACACTGGTATACAAGAATACCCACTTAATAAGTGTAAAGTAAGGCGCATAGGTTCGGCATACCTAAAACAACAGCTTCATCTATCAGGCCCCCCTTAAATGATAAAAATAATTAGTGAAATGAAGAAAATAATCAGCGTACTTGCTTGCTTGTTCACCAGCACCCAACTACTCGCGGCTGATAAAATCTTGCGGGTTAACGACTTCAGCGACCCCAATGCCGCCTATGCGATCAAAATGCTAAAGCTAGCGATAGCCCACAGCGATAACCCGAATTACCAGGTGGAAATCAGCCACGAAAATTTCACTCAAACCCGCACCAATGAAGAAGTCCGTAGCAAAGGCTTGCTGGATGTCTGCTGGACGTCTTCCGACAGCAATATAGAGTCACTGTTGCGGCCTATTCGAATCCCGCTATTCAAGGGCTTACTGGGCTACCGAATTTTTATTATCAATAAAAATGACCAAGCCAAATTTGACCAAGTACAGACCTTGGAAGATTTAAAAAAATTAACAATTGGTCAAGGTCGCACCTGGGCCGATGGCAGAATTTTGGAAGCCAACGGCTTTAACGTAATTAAAACCAACAAATACCCCAGCTTGTTTTATATGGTAGAAGGCGGACGCTTTGACGCTTTCCCGCGTGGTGTAAACGAACCCTTCGGTGAATTGGAAGCGCGCACCAACATGGAATTAGCAGTTGAAAAAAACTTGATGCTCTATTACCGCATGCCCTTTTATTTATTTGTTGCGCCGGATAATCAGGGGCTGGCAAAAGACTTGGAAACCGGTTTCGCACGCGCCATCGCCAATGGCGAATTTGACAAGGTTTTTTATGGTGATAAAGCTGTTCAGGATGTAATGCACAAAGCCAATATGAAAAATCGAAAATTGTTTAAATTGGATAATCCACTACTCTCTAAGGAAACACCGGTGGATCGCCCGGAACTCTGGTTTGATCCACAAACACTTCCCGATGCAGAGCGGCAAACTGCCGCTACTCACATGAATAGCGTCAAAGCTAATAACAATTAGGCATAAACTTTATCAACAACTATCGACCGAGGAATAATTACAATGAATATTTCACGCAGACACTTGCTGGCGATGGGCGGCACCACTGCCGCACTTATTGCAGCCGCAAAGTTACAAGCCGCCGAAAAAGCAGCAGCAGCAACCGGGCTGAAAGAAGCTTTTAAGGATGACTTTTTGATTGGTGCGGCACTCAGCGCAAGTATTATTCGTGCGCAAGATCAAAAACTGGTTGCATTAATTAATAAAGATTTTAATTCAATCACGCCGGAAAACTGCATGAAATGGGGTGAGGTGCGCAACGAAGATGGCAGTTGGAAATGGCAGGATGCAGATGCATTCGTGGAATTTGGCAACAAACATAATTTACACATGGTCGGCCACACATTGGGCTGGCACAGCCAGATCCCGGACAGCGTATTTAAAAATAAAGATGGAAGCTACATCGCCAAAGCTGATTTAGCGAAAAAGCAACAAGAACATATCACCACTATTGTTGAACGCTACAAAGGCAAACTCGCCGCTTGGGATGTGGTCAATGAAGCGGTGGGTGATGATGGCAAAATGCGCGATAGCCATTGGTATAAAATCATGGGCGATGATTTTTTGCTAAACGCCTTTAACCTCGCTCATGAGGTAGATCCTAAAGCACATCTGATGTACAACGACTACAACAATGAGCGCGCCGATAAACGCAAAGTAACCCTTGAGATGTTGACGCGCTTGCAAAAGCGCGGCGCGCCCATCCATGGTTTGGGCATGCAAGCGCATGTGGGACTCGAAACCAATATGCAAGATTTTGAGGACAGCATCCTCGCCTATTCCGCATTAGGTTTAAAAATTCATCTCACCGAATTGGATATTGATGTGTTGCCATCGGTGTGGAATTTGCCGGTTGCTGAAATTTCTACCCGCTTTGACTATAAGCCTGAACGCGACCCTTACATCAAAGGCTTACCAAAAGATATCGATGAAAAACTCGCAAAAGCTTATGAAACACTGTTTAAAATTTTGATTAAACATCGCGATAAAGTAGACCGCGTTACTTTCTGGGGCGTGAGCGACGATGCCAGTTGGCTAAATGACTTCCCCATTAAAGGCCGCACCAACTACCCGCTTCTGTTCGATCGTCAGCAACAGCCCAAAACCGCTTATTTCCGCTTGCTGGATCTGAAACGTTAATTGCGAACCATGCCCGTGCCGCTCAAACAGCGGCGCGGGTAACATCTTTAGCTGGGCGGTCACTTTACGACTCACAGATTGACAAATTTTGTCGCACTTTCTCCTGTCACTCCTCAAAAAATGCGCACTATCGGCATTGGAATTGACTTCTTGTAACAAATATTTATTAATTGCAGCTCCTTTAATTTCAATACACGGAGTATGTAATGTCACAAACCAATCCTTATGAAGCCCCCGCGTCCGACCTCAACCAACCCTCTGCGGCAGGCGATCACCCTTTAAATCCCAATTGGCAAATTGGTGCGGTGCTCTCGGAGGCCTGGGCGTTAACTAACGGTTTTAAAGCAACCATGTGGGGTGCATTTCTACTCTATATTGCCGTTGTATTTGGCGTTTCTATTGTTGGCGGCATAGTGACCGCTGGCGCAGCGGCACTATCAGCAACCACCTCTATTATTCTGATGGTTGTAGTACAGCTTGCACAATTATTGGTTAGCGCACCGCTCGGCGCTGGTCTTTTTATGATTGGAATCAAACGCGCCTCAGGCCAACCTGTAAGCGCATTTATGGTATTTGACTATTTCCCCAAAACCCTGTCCTTGTTCTTTGCCTACTTGTTGATGATGCTGTTAATCGCCATTGGCTTCGTACTGTTGGTCATTCCCGGAATCTATTTAATGATCGCCTATGCACTCGCATTGCCATTGTTGGTCAATAAAAATCTGGGAATTTGGGATGCGTTAGAGACCTCACGTAAAGGAATCACCCCGTGCTGGTTCCGCTTTTTCGGCTTTGGACTTCTTGCCATACTGATCGCTATTATTGCTTCATTGCCATTATTCATCGGCCTTATCTGGGTTTTACCTTGGTTATACGTTGCCGTTGGCATTATCTACCGCGATCTCTTTGGCGTGAACGTGAATTAATCACGCACAACCAAGCGCGATAAAAAAGCCAAAGGAAGATTCCTTTGGCTTTTTCGTTTTCAGATCGTAAGATTTGTACGCTTACCAATTCATTTTTTGTTTAATAAACGCCGTTAATTTCTCTGCATTAGCTTTATGTTGCGCAATGCGCGGGTGACCGCCAAATCCGGTAAAGTCAAAAAAGATAGTATCCAGTTTTTGGTCGTTATTTTCTTTTTTCATGCGCTCAACGGCGGCACTAATATAGCCAGGCCACTTGGGCGTTGCCGTTGCATCCATACTACCCAATGCGCAAATAATGAAAGCATTCGGGTATTTGGCGCGAATACTACGCACAAAGTCAATATAAGCCTGCACGCGTTGTGCATCGGTGGGCACTGGTTGTAAGCGTTTTTCGCGATCAATCAACCAGGAATCGTTTTGCAATAAATTAACCACTACCAGATCCGGTGTCCACTGGGAAAAATCCCAACGACTATCATTGTTTCCCACCGCACTTAACTGGTCATAAAACTGCGGCATAATAAATGGGAACCAACTGATCATAATACCAATACCACTTTGCGAAATGGTATGTAGCTCGGCATTCAGGTTGCGTGCCGTAATGGCACCATAAGCCCAGTAATTATTTTTTTCGCTGAGCAGATGATCCATACCGTTATCGGCACCTTCATTACCCATCCCGGTGCTGATCGAGTCACCGTAAATTTCCATACGACGTGTTGGGCGCGCAGGTGGCGCCAATAATTTAGCATCCTGATCCAGCAATAGACCGTTAAATGCCGTAGAGCCTTCCTCACCTTCAGTACGTTTATAGATTTCCACACTGTGATTCCCCGCTTTCAGCGCGGTACTGATGATATAGGTTTGCTCACCCTTCTTCGCCTCCAATACATAGGGGTGCTGAGTTTCGCCGTCGATAAAAATATTAAAATAATTTTTCCCCAGCTGGTCATCCAGCTTAATCGCCAGCGAGGTGCCGGTGAAATTGGCTTTGATACTGGTTCCGGTCCAGGAAACCTGCGGAGCTTTTCTATCGGAAAAGTCCACACGACCAGTGTATAAAAAGTTGGGGTTATCCGCGGCCAGCCATTGCACTGGCTCAGCCGCTACCAAAGGAGTCACACACGCGAGCCCCAGCAATAGGCTTGGTACCATTACTATTCGGGAAATAGAACTCATAAATTTACTCGCATTTGGAATTTAAATAATCACTGTTCAATTTTTAAAAAAGCCAAGGTCAACAGCATTAAAACGTTGCAGATTGGGAAATACATCCGCAAAGTTTCCACTCGGCAATCCATACCAACTCGCGAGCGTTGCTGCATACTGATCCATACTGGTGGTGGGAATGATACGGCCTTCACCTATATCATCCTTGCCACCAATAACCAGTTCGGGAAATTGCCCATAAATTTGGCCACCATTAATTGCACCTCCCATCACCATTTGATGACTGCCCCAGCCGTGGTCGGTGCCATCGCCGTTGCTGGTCAGGGTACGACCAAAATCAGAAGTAGTAAAAGTTGTCACCTGATTGGCAACACCAAGCTCTTCGGTTGCTTTATAAAAAGCATCAAGCCCACTGCTTAACTGACTCAGTAACAACACATGCCGACGCAACTGATCGCCGTGGGTATCATAATCACCAATACCAATAAAAAAGGTTTGTCGCTTTACTTTCAGCGCAGAGCGCGCCGACAGCAGCTGCGCTACCATTTTTAAATTATTGGCCAAAGGGTTATTGGCAGGAAATGCCGTTTGCAATGGAGCTTGCGCATCCAGCGCCGTTTTTATCTCGCCGGCAAGATCCCAAGCAATGGTTTGCGTGCGCGCAAATTCGCGCTGGAAAATATTTTCCTGCTGTTGTGCCAACAACGTTTTATAAATCTGGATACGGCTAAGTTCGCGCGCATCGGTTGTTTTGGTATTAAAGTTTTCCAGCTCTTTAATGCCGCTCGCATCTATTGAATAGGGAGTAACTCCCACACCGCTCTGCCAGATATTGGAACCGCTGAGCGAGATATTCATCGACAACTTTTTATTGGCATTCACCGATAGCATGGCATCCGCTGCGCGCCCGGCCCAACCATTCCGGCGCGCACTGGATTGCAAACTCTGCAGAAAAGTTTGCTGGTCATTGTGAGAAAACAATTGTGGCGGCAAGAGCGATTTATTGCCCTGATAACTAGTACGAGTAACCGGCTCCACCAATGCGCCGACATTCGTCAGGAAAGCTAACTTGCCCGAGTTAAATAACTGTTGCACCTGCGGCATGGAAGCGTGCAGACCAAACTGCAGGCTGGTATTTTGCGCGGCATTGATCGGCAACAAACTCGCCTGCTCCAGTGCCAAAGTTTGGCGCGACGCTTTATAAGCGTTGTATTCAGCATCGCTACGCGGCACCAGCATATTAAATGCATCATTACCGCCAAATAAGAAAATACATACCAACGTTTTGTAATCATCGGCCGGCTGCGTGAGTGCATTGGCTAACTGAAATTGCGCGCTGGTAGCAGAAAATGAACTACTGGCATAAAGTGCACTGGAGCCAAGTGCAACAGAGTAAGCGTTGCGCAAAAGTTCGCGTCGATTCATCGTTTTCATTGCATCACCGTTGCGCTGCATATTCAGGGGAGGCTAACACCAAAAACAATGCTTCATAAATCATGGTGTCGCGCTGCCAGGTTTGCCCTTCCTGATCCCAGGTAGGGTCTACTTTATTTGCATTTAAATGATTCAAAATCACATCGTACATGGGCTGGCTCATCTGCCCGGCCATTAGCAATAAATTTAAATGATCCAATAATTCTGCAGGATTCTTAGTGAGCTCACGCTCACGATCCAAATGCAAACGCGGTGAAAACGCATCCCACAAACCACCAATGGTTGGCTCCAGCCAATCGTGGGGCGTATCACGCCAGAACGTTGCATTACTTAACGTGCTGACCTGCGACATAATCATACTTTCGGTGAGAATTTGAAATTCTGGTGAATTCAAATTGCTATTTTTTATGTCGCCTGGGTGTTGATAATCTGGCCGATAAAAATTAAACACCGATGGTGAACCAAAGGGGCGCTGTCCCATTAAACGACCGGAACCATAAAAGCGCACACGTTTACCTGTGACATTACCGCCCTCCAATTGCGTGGGAGTACCAGTCCCTTTGAACGCGCGCCACAGGTGCGTTGTTTTTAAAATAGGTTCGCGCAATTTACCAAAAGTATTGGGCGATGTTTTGTAACCGTTCTGCGCCTCCTCATCCAACAATATTGCTTTGATGACCGCTTTCATATCACCTTTTACATTCTTGCCATTGTTATTAAACACACTGGCAACACGGCGGACATAGGCTGGCGAAGGATTGCTGGTTACTAATCGCTGGATAAGTTGCTTGCTGATAAAGGGAGCAACATTGGCATGCGCAAATAAAATATCCAGCGCGGCATCCACATCCTGCTCAGGCGTTTTATCGGCAGGGATAGTTTGGTTGCCAAATAATACTTTCGCACCAAAATCATGATAATTCGCGAAGGACTTCATCGGCAAAATTTCACTTGCTCCCGATTCAGTCCATTCCCACCATTCCTTAATGGTCGCCATGTTCCAACCGGTAAATACGCGCGCTAATTCTTTGACTGTGGTTTGGTCATAGGTGGAAATCGGATTATTTTGTGCATCCAGTTTTATGCTGCCATCCAGATTCAATTGCACCAGTCCAATGGAAAATAACTGCATAATTTCGCGCGCATAATTTTCGTCGGGGCGAATATTGCGATTGGAATCCGCTTTTTCATTGCGCACCAGACTCAAGTATTCACCCATCATGGGGTTGAGCGTAATAGCTTTTAACAGGTCGCGGTAATTTCCAAAGGCATGTTGCGCAAGAAGGTCATGGTAATTGGCGATGCCGCGCGTATCGTTATAAAGCACGTCGGAAACATTGGAAATCACCAGTATTTGACTCAGCGAATAAGCAACTCGCTGGCGTAACTGATCATCGCCCCAGAGTGCCACTTCCCACCAAATATCGCTGCGTTGCAAATCACGTAAATATCCTTCTTCGTTATTATCCTGTTCCGGTTGTACCACCAAACCCATTTCAGTAAACCGTTTGTCTAACAGTGGTAAGTGTTTGGTTTGCGGTTTATTAAATTGCTCTTCCAACCAACCGCTTTTACCCAGGCTTATTACTCGCTGCACATCTTTTGCGGTTGCCCCAAAAGTCGTTTGCGCCAGAAAACGTACAGCTTCTTTGGCGTCGTTGTAGGCCGGGCTGCCTTTTAACGGTAATGCCGGGTCAGCGGTTAAATCCGGGGCAGGACTTTTTGCTGATGTAGCATGACCGGAAGTCATCTGGCTACTCGCAATCGCATTACTTGCCGACGAAAACGCAACTGACGAGACCACCGAAAGTGATGCAGAAGATCCAGCCCCTTGAGAACCGCTACCGTTGTTATTCCCGCCACTGCCACCACAAGCAACCAGAAAACCCGACAACCCCAGCAGGCTGACGAATCGCCCATACCTAACAATTGATGACCAATCAATAGACGTGTGCTTTGTTTTCATGGTGGCCCTGGAGGCAGTTAGTGTTATTGAAAAAAATAGTGCGCAATTAGCTTTTTTTGTTTGGTTGTCTTTGCAATTTTTTCATTATGGTTATTGGGATAGCTGAAACCCAATTCAGCTTGAGCATAGCCTAGAAGAGGCCCTTCATCATCTGCCTTTACACTCGAGGCAAAGACAATTGAATCAATTTATGTAAAGCACCTCACTTGAATTACCCACAATCAACCCAATTTCAATCAAATAAAGATTTGTAAAAAACCATCACCGAAAGCGTTTGATTAACCAAGGAGCCAGCAAATGAATTTTCGGGACTATGTATTGTTGGGGTTGGTGCTTGGATTTTTTGCCTGTATCTGGTTAGGTACCAAATACATTCGTTATTTAAAAAATAAAAAGCCCAACACCGAATTATGGGGCACTATTTTTGAAGGGATTACCAATAAGTTAATCGACCTGGAACCCGTCAAAAAGCCTGAGGTATATATTGAGAAAAAAGCACCGCGCAGTGGAAAATCAAATACCGACGAAGAATCTACGTGATTTATTGCGTCCAGAACACAATAAATCACAATATGCCCAAAGCTAACAACTGCGGTTAAATTCCATCAACTTATCCGGTTTATCGGTAAACACTGCATCCACACCTAGCGCTTGTACATATTGCCAATCTTCCGTGTGATTGACAGTGTAAACCCAATTTTTCAAACCACGCTTTTGTGCATCCTGAATTAATTCCAGAGAGAGAAAACTCAAATGGGTATTAAATGAATAGGCCTTGAGCGATTCACAGCAGGCAGCGTAATCCAGCGGGATACCTTCAATAAGTACGCCGCGTTTTACCTGTGGCAATTCACGCAAGCATTGGTGCAGTTGTTGATGATCGAAACTGGAAACCGCATATTGCTCGTAATTACCCTGATGACTGGCAATATAATCCTGCAAAATATGCTTTAACGCAGGTACGGAGTTTTGCCCTTTGATTTCAATATTCAACAGCGCTTTATCTCCTACTAATTCCAACACCTGCCGCAAGGTTGGAATAGGCTCACCATTTTCCAGGCGCTGCTCGCGCAAATAACGTAATGGCTGCTCAGTAATAATTCCTTGCCCGGACACTACACGTCCCAAACGCCGATCATGGGTGACCAATAATTCACCTTCAATTTGAAATACATCAATTTCGACCGCATATACCCCCAGGGTGAGCGCCCGCGCTATAGCCGCCAGACTATTTTCCGGCAAGGGTACCGGCCCCATTTGCGGGCCGCCGCGATGGGCAATGCATAACAGAGGATGCCGTTGGTTGGGATGCGGCCGGTTGGGATGAATATCACTGGATGTCATTTTGCGCTCGTTCAGTCTCACTGGTTTTTACTATAATGCCAGCCGTCGCCTGGCAGACCAAGCACAAACAGCTGATCAACGAAGCCAATGCAGGCAAAACTTTTTTGTAAACCATAGGTGTTATTGTGGATCGTATTTTTGCCACACTCGAACAAATTACCAGTCACAGTATATTCTCCAAATTACTGATTATCGTCGCCTGCATTCTGGTGTTTTATGCCGCGTCCAAACTGCTCGACAAAATAATTCACGATGTCAGTGTGCGCCGCGCCCTGGGCGATTTGCGCGTGCTTTATATGACCCGCCTGATGAATATCGGCATGGTGTTCTGTTGCATTGTGGTGGTGTGTTTGATCCTCGGCCTGGGTTACAGCGAAATCTCGGTATTTTTATCCTCCATTTTTGCGGTCGTGGGTATTGCCCTATTTGCCCAATGGTCGATCCTGAGCAACGTAACCGCCAGCATGATTATCTTTTTCGGCTTTCCCTATAAAGTGGGCGACCGTATTAAGGTGCTTGATAAAGATGATGATATGCGCGGCGTGATTGTGGAAATCACCCTGTTCCATGTAATCCTCAAGCGCGAGGACGGCAATCTGATCACCTACCCCAACACCCTGATTCTGCAGAAAGCCGTACTCAAGCTGGATCACCCTGAGATTGAAAGGATCGCCGAAAACGCCGAAGCCCCTGACCGTCTGGTGGTCGACCAAATGACCATGGCCGACACCCCCAACCCACAGAAAGTGCGCCAGCAACAGTAACCTCGCCCCATGCCGACCTTTGACCATAGCCTCCAAGGCCGGTTTTCAACAGTAAACCTACGGATGCGTATCCTAAAATTTAAACTGGTGTGATATTTTTGATGCAATTTTTGTTAGCGCAATCAAATATCATTTACCCATACTTACACAAGGGTTATAGTGTGTCTGCTGGCCTTATCTAACCTGACAATAACAGCAAGATTTGCAAAGATAGCGCTTACACGACGCCTTCCCGCCACGCACGACAAGCCCACTTAACAGCCCAGAAACTCTCCCACGATAACAACAACGGAGCTTTGGAATTACTATGCAATCCCTGATGAAAACCTTCACCCTTTCCTTGATGTTTGCCGGCCTGACCGCCTGTGGTGGCGGAGGTGGCGGAGGCAGTAGCAAGCCCGATTCAAACCCGATCCCCAGTTCTTCCAAAAGCTCTGAGGCATCATCAAGCGCGCCAGCGAGTTCAACACCTTCGAGCTCAGCGCCGGCGAGCTCCACCCCCGCTAGCTCTATAGCTCCCTCCAGCAGCAGTGCATCCAGCCTGGCCGAAGGCAGCGAAATGACTCAAGCGGCAACCAATGTTAACGGCTACGCGATTGCGAAGATCGACAACTGTGGCGTAAACGTAAGCGCTGCCAACAAAACCTTCGCGATTTTTGCGGATTATGATGGCGGAATTCAAAACCAAAGTTTATCCAGTTTAAGTTTTAGCGGCTGGAACCACAGCACCAATGAAAACGCTGGTCGCCCTGAATGGAAACTCCTTAAACATAGCGGTACCGCATACGACTTCAGCACCACGGCTAAAGTTAACGACTCGTGTAGTAGCGTTGACACTATCAATGTAGTTCTGGCCAAAAAAATTGCTGACTGGGACATGCAACACATGAACGGTTTCGAGCGCAACATACTCTCTTATGGTTATAAATTTGGTGACATCGACAAGCTAGTCTTCGATGTAAAAGTGAATAGCGCCAAAACCAGCATCCCCAGTGTAGAAAACTTGAAAACAACCTACGCTAGCTATGTAAATGGCTCCGAAGTAGATGCAATAGAGAATGGAAAAGTCAACGTGGGAATTACCCTTCATGATGGCAACAACCTTAACGCTGCAATCATTTTCCAACTGGATCAAACCAGTCTGAGTGACCAATGGGTTCGTGTAACCATTCCAATGAGCCAACTGCAGTTCTACCAGGAAATTAATTACGTGCGCACCACCAAAACGCAAGCCGATCTGAGCAATGTGGTTATCAAACGCATGCTGGTGGTTGCCGAAACCAAAACTGGTGCAGTACTGCGCGGGCCAATTAATAACGCGGGCAAATGGAGCAGCAGCGTCCCGGAAACCTTTAAAG
>JAGKXA010000064.1 GCA_021151615.1 Cellvibrionaceae bacterium
TTTCAATAAAAGCGTCTATCGCGGCGGGAGAGTTGGGCAGGCCTAGCTTGGCAAAAAGATCACTCAGTGTGTAAAACATGCGGCCCTCCTGTCGATGTTTATGAAACCATTTACTACTGCGCGGTTAAACTACTACACAACAACCCGTGAAATAGCCAAACTGCAAAATAGTTCCACCGCTAGGATAACGTTATTAGTACCTGATTTCCTAGCCTATTTTTACTTTTGCGCAGACTGCCGGAACAATTCCAATTGCTCGTCTTTCTGCTGCCAGAGATTATTCACCCACTGCTGAAAACCGGCGCGGAACCCGGCGTCCCCTTCATAATCCCCCAGCAATTCTGCCGGTATGGGAAGCTGCCGCACATGGATGCGAATTCGCTTTACCTTGCCGCATGCGTAATTCCAGTAGCTCGGAATGCCGCCTTCATAATCGATGGTGACATCCAATAACTGATGCAACTGTCCATCCATCGCATTCAACGCAAAGGCCAATCCACCGGCTTTAGGCATTAACAAGTGACGATAAATCGATGCCTGTTGCTGATACTTCTGCGGCGTGAATCGGGTTCCCTCAAGAAAGTTGATGATAGTGACAGGGTGATAGCGAAAGCGCGCGCAGGCTTGGCGTGTACGCTCCAAATCCTGCCCCTTGAGCGACGGGTCGCGTGCAATCGCCGCCTTGGAGTGGCGACGCATAGAGGGAAAATCCAACCCCCAAAGCGCAAGCCCTAATACTGGAACCCAGAGCAAGCTGCGTTTGAAAAAGAATTTCACTCCGGAAATGTTAGTACCGAAGACGCGCATCAACACCGGGATATCCGCCCAGGCCTGATGGTTCGCGGTCAGCATGTACCATTCATTCCTGCTCAAATCACCCCGACCTTCAATCTCCAGCTGCGTTGGCAACAACAATCGCTGCTGCCAATTATTCGCCCAAATCCAAAAGTCAGCGCAGGCATCCAGGCAGGGATTCAGGAAATGTTGCCACGCAGGAATGGGCACCAAGCGTAAAAGTGCAAAAAAAACAATCGGAATGGTCACGAGAATAGTGACTGTAGAAAAAATCGCCGTGACCAAAATACCGCGCAAACTGGCAAACATAATAGAAAAATCCTGGGAACCGGGCTCATACATAAGCATCAAAGATGGCGCGTATTTTTCGCTATTCCGTCATTTGGATCAACTTGAGGGACAATTTATGAAGAAATTATGGGCCGAACACCGTGGACTTTTAGTATTTTTTTTACTCATGTTTAGTTTTCGCAGCGCCATCGCCGATTGGAGCGACGTCCCCACTGGCTCCATGAAACCGACACTGATAGAGGGCGACAGGATCAGTATCAACAAAATGGCTTACGACTTGCGCATTCCATTCACCCATATTTCTCTCTACAAAATTGCCGATCCAGCGCGCGGTGACATAGCCGTATTTGATTCAAAAGTCGCCGACAAACGTTTAGTCAAACGAGTGATTGGCGTTCCAGGAGATACAGTTGCAATGGAGAACAATCGCCTGCTGATCAATGGCCAACCGATATCTTACCAACCGTTAATGGCCGGCGATTTATTAGAATCATTGCCCGGCAAAACCCATGTAGTACGCACCAGTCAAACCCAGTCGCACCTCGCTAACTTCGACCCGGTGATTGTGCCTGAGGGACAATATTTGATGCTCGGGGATAATCGCGACAACAGTGCAGACTCGCGCGTGATAGGGTTTGTGCCGCGCAGTGAATTTGTCGGGCGCTCGCGCGGCGTTGTCATGTCTTTGGATTATGACAATTACTTTCTACCCCGCAGCGAACGTTTTTTTAAAGACTTGAAATAACCTGATGCCAGTCAGTTAACACTTTTAATCTCCCCTGGCCCCTCTTGGTCAAAGAGGGGGACACGCGCAGCTATTGTTCAGAAAAATAGTCGCGCACCTCAAGCCAATCATTAACGCGCACATCCGCCGGTTCCAGTGCATTGTGCGGTGCGGAAAATAAAATCCCCTGCCCTACAAACCCGTCAAAATGACGCGAGCTGTCATCAATTAAAAAATCTGCTTGCACCACATTCTTCTTGCCACAAAAAATAAAATTCATCGGCGATAAAAATGGTAAGTGTTTGCGCAGCCATTCATATTTGGGAGCGAAGGACGTAGGGTGTTCCATCGCCGCCGTGGCAATCACTATTTCATAGCGCTCATGCAATTCGGCAATAACCTCAGCTGCATGAGGATAGAGCGGAATATCGATAAAAAACGCAGGAATATCCGGGTAGGCACGTACCCGTGCGCGATGCTCTTCCGGCACTACTTGATAAATTTTGGTTCCGTGTAAATCGGCTTTGGTAAGGTTTTGCTGGAACTCGGTGTTATACCAATCAAGGTGGCGAGCCATGGTGTCGCAAATGGTCTCATCCATATCAATCGCAATACGTTTGCGCATTACTGCTCCTTATGTGGTAAAAAAATGAGGTAAAAAAATCCCCGCGCGGGGCGGGGATTTTTATTTAGAAGTTGGTTTGCACCAGAGGGCTTGTCTCTGCATCGTAATCGACACTGGTTAACCCGAAACCAAACAAACGCAAGAATTCCGCTTTGTAACCTTCAAAGTCCGTTAATTCAAACAGATTCTCCTCCGTCACTTGCTCCCAAATTTCTTCGACTTTGCGTTGAACAGACGGATCCAATTCCAGATCGTCTACGCGGTAGCGATTGGCATCATCCAGGCGCGGGCTGGCAGAATACAAACACTCGGTAAACAGGCGTTGGATCTGCTCAATGCAACCTTCGTGAGTACCCTGCGCCTTCATCACCTTGAACAATATAGCCAGGTACAAGGGCATCACTGGAATTGCAGAACTCGCTTGGGTTACTACTGCTTTCAGCACGGCAACACGCGCATTACCGCCGTGTTTCGCGCTCAGCGTTTTAGCCGCACGATCCAGATCTTCTTTGGCTTTACCGATAGTCGCCTTGCCATAGATCGGCCAGGTCAACTTGTCGCCGAGGTAGGTGTAAGCCACGGTTTGGAAGCTGTCACTTAACAGATCAGCACTTTTGAGTGCATCAATCCACATCTCCCAATCTTCACCGCCCATCACTTTAACGGTGTTCGCAATTTCTTCGTCAGAAGCTGGCTCAATAGTGACATCCGATATTTTCAGGGTGTCAGTATTCAGGTTTTTGGAGGTGTACTGCTTGCCGATTGGTTTCAATACCGAGTTATAGACTTCACCGGTTTTAGGGTCGGTGCGGCGTGGAGAAGCGAGACTGTAGATCACCAGGTCGACTTTGCCGATGCTGTTTTTCAGGGTCTCAATCACTTTTTCCTTACAGGCATCAGAGAATGCATCGCCATTAATAGTCTCTGCGTATAAACCTGCAGCTTTGGCAGCATCATGGAACGCCGAAGTGTTGTAGTAACCAGCGGTCGCTGTCTTGGACTCGCTAGGCTCCTTTTCGAAACATACACCCAGAGTGTCGGCACCGCCGCCAAATGCTGCGGTAATTCGTGAAGCCAGACCAAAGCCAGTTGAACAACCCAACACCAGCACCTTTTTAGGTGCACCGGCAACCGGGCCTTTGGCTTTAGTGAAAGCGATTTGCTCTTGAACATTGGCAGCACAACCTTGTGGATGCGCATTGGTACAAATAAAACCGCGAACTTTTGGCTTGATAATCATGAAGTTATCCTATGGTAATCGGTTTGGAATCAATTTCAGGAAACCCTGGATCCCCTGAAAAAGGCCGCCATTATAGGGCCTTGCACCCGGAATGTCCCACTCCTGAGTTCGCACCTGCATTTGGTAACCTTGCTCGTGCATCTGGGCTATAGTGAACTCGAACAATAACTGCTTAAAGAAGGAGCACTCCATGCTGTATGCGATGTTTGCCATGGTATTACTCACCTTCGGTGTTGCGTTTCGCCTGTTGTTCCTGCGAATCAGAGCCGTTAAATCCGGCCAAGTGCGAATCAGCCAATTTCGTTTACATACGGGCGAAATGCCCGGCGATATGGCCCAAGCCGCACGCAACTACACGAATTTATTTGAAACCCCCATCCTCTTCTATATTGCGGGCACTATTGCCATTGCGATGAATGTAGAATCCACCGCGATGGTTGTGTTTGCCTGGGGCTTCGTTATTGCACGCCTGCTCCATTCATGGATTCACCTCACCTACAACAATGTTATTCATCGCCTGTGGGCATTTATGGCGGGGAATTTTTGCATCCTGATCATCTGGGGTTTATTGCTGCTGCAACACTCTCTCGGCTGGGCATAAACCGGCACCCCAGTCGCGGCAGCACCCCGGCCTTGTAGCTACTCAACTTTACATAGCACACAGGTTAGATTGCGCGCGCTTTCGGCTAAAATACCTACCTCACAAGAATGCACCGCTCGTCCTATCGAGTCAGGCTTGCAAATCACCACCAACGGCACAGGATCAATAATGATTACTCACGAACCCAATCCGCTTTACGTCGCCAACCCCGAACGCTACACCAACATGAAATACCAACGCTGCGGCAAAAGCGGTTTACGCTTGCCCCGCTTATCATTGGGCCTTTGGCAAAACTTTGGCGCCGTTGATCCACAATCCAACGCGCGCGCTATGCTGCGCCGCGCTTTCGATTTGGGCATTACCCATTTCGATTTAGCCAATAACTACGGCCCTAACTTTGGCTCAGCCGAACAAACCTTCGGCAATATTTTTGCGCAAGATTTTGTGCGCTATCGCGATGAATTAATTATTTCCAGCAAAGCCGGTTATGACATGTGGCCCGGCCCTTATGGTATTGGCGGCTCGCGCAAATATTTGGTCAGCAGCTGTGATCAAAGCTTAAAACGCACTGGTTTGGAATACTTCGATATTTTCTACCACCACTGCATGGACCCGGAAACACCCATCGAAGAAACCATGCAAGCACTGGATTTTATTGTGCGATCCGGCCGCGCACTTTATGTCGGCATTTCCAATTACCAACCCGCGCAAACCAAAGAAGCAGTGCGCATTTTGCGCGAACTAGGCACGCCGTTATTAATCCATCAACCGCGCTACAACCTGTTTGATCGCTGGATTGAAAATGGGTTAACCGATGTACTGAAAGAAGAAGGTGTTGGCTCGATTGTATTCTCACCCCTGGCGCAAGGTGTTCTCACCAACAAATACCTGAATGGAATTCCCGCTGACTCCCGCGCCGCGCGCCCGGAATTGATTTACCTGAACAACAAAGACATCACCCCGGAAAAAATCCAAAAGGTGCAAGCCCTCAATGCCATCGCCGAATCGCGCGGACAATCACTCGCCCAAATGTCCATCGCCTGGACCCTAAACAACCCCGCCGTCACCACCTGCCTAATCGGCGCCAGCCGCCCGGCACAAATCGACGATTCCGTTGCTGCATTAAATAATTTGAGTTTTAGTGCGGAAGAATTGGCGAAGATTGATGGGATTGTGCGGTAAGTTTTTCCGCACTACATTTAAAAAGCTTCGGCCCGTTATGGGCCGAAGCTTTACAAACCGTAACACATAGAAAAAACACAATTTAACATCAACTCACCCATTACGATTCAGGTTATGCACAAGCACCTGATGGCAACGATGGCGATATAGAAATAATATCATTGAGATGTTTGTACAGCTGAAAAACACTTAACCGTGCGACGAATTATTCCGGTCACTTTTCTCTTTTTTGCTTACGCCCTTTGTCGCCAACCAAATAAATAACCCAGCAGCCAAAACAAATTTTAATGCATAAAAGAAGATTCCAAAACTATCACTTTCCTGTCGGATTCCACGAGTAACAAAATAGCCATCAGAAATAGCAATCCATATTGGAAGGAGAGAAATACACGCCAGTATAACCATTAACAATCTAAACCAAACAACAAGATTATTTTTAACTTTTACTTTTATGAGCGTATCTTTTTTCATAAATCACTCCCAAACCTATTTTTTATCTTCAAGCACTTCATCAGTCACAAATCCAGACGTTTGTTGAGAGGCTACCTCACCTATCGTTGCTACACCATTAATGATTTGTTCTGCTACCTTCCCTTTATTACCCGTCATCCCCACTGCATCAGCGACAGCAGCCAACGTTTTACTCGGAACCCTGCCATCCACATTAACTGCTCCAGCAGCATTTGCAGCTGCAAGTACTGCGTTCTCACCAGCTTTTCCCGCAACTTCACCGGCCACTTGAGCAGTCGCAGCATCGCTAAAATTGGTTTCAACGCTATTAGCTGCCACAGCCGACGCCGTTGACAAAGCAGTTCCAAGCGCAACAACCTCCGGTTGAGCGGTCATAGCACCTACGACGCTAATCGCGTCACCCATATTTGAACCAACAGCACCCATGGTCTTTACATCAGCAACGGCTCTAGCCAACGTCGTAGCCCTACCCTGTGTTGTACCTGAAAAATCAGCATATCGAACTAATGAATTAGAGTAAGTCTGATTGAACATCCCTGTCGGATCAACCTTATTCACCGGATCATTTCCCACATACGCATACATATTCATATTGTCTGCGTAGAAAATCGGGTCGGTTTGCAGGAAGCGGCCCAGTTTCGGGGAGTAGATGCGGGCTTTGTAGTGGTTTAGGCCTAACTCTTTAAACCACAATTGACCCGTGTAACCAAAGCGGCCTTCGTTATCGGCATTGGGAATGCCGTAACTGTCATAGGCGAGTTTATTGATGATTACGCCGTTGTTTACGCTCTGGGCGATAATAACCTAAACAACCCCGCCGTCACCACCTGCCTAATCGGCGCCAGCCGCCCGGCACAAATTGACGATTCCGTTGCTGCGTTAAATAATTTGAGTTTTAGTGCGGAAGAATTGGCGAAGATTGATGGGATTGTGCGGTAAGTTTTTCCGCATTACATTTAAAAAGCTTCGGCCCGTTGTGGGCCGAAGCTTTTTAGCGGATTCTCAAAATTTCATGTGAGCTACTTATCCTATAAATATTTTTCAAGTGCATTTTTCATTGCTGATGCAAACCCTGGGTAGTCAAAGCCTTTTGGAATTTTAATATTAGGATCATCCAAACGTTTAAATAAATCAGCGCAAAATATTTTGCGAAGTTCAGACTCACCCTTCCCTTCAAGATCCTCATAGCAATACGTTAGAGAAAAACTAATATACTTAACTTTCTCTCCAGTCAGGGGATGCTTATAAGTTCCCGATTTATCGTGGCGTTTAGCAAATTTTTCGTTTTGGCTAGAATCCACAACCGAATCCACCGCGATGGCCACTGCAGTAAACTGGGTAACATCAGCGCCATATGACAAATCTGAAAAAGAAGCGTTAATATGTTTCTCCAGATGAACCATTACTTTCGACAACAGTTCAGAAACCTCTTCCCATGAAATACTTGTGAACCTAATTTTCATGCTATAGTTCTCACTTGAAAATTCTATTACCGGGAGGAAGGCTTCCATACGTTACCGCATGCTGAATTAACATCATTTTTTCTTGCGCCAACACCTGATATTTTGTTCCAGTTGATTGAATGACCATCCTTAGCCCAAGACCCTGCAATGCGGAGTCAGAATAACGCTCCGCTGGATTCGCAGATGTACCATACTTCCAAACGTCACCAGCATTTAAAGTTGTAGTACCATTTCGTACACAGGATAAAGTCCAGCTGTCTCCGCCACAAGAGCATACTGAGATTCTTACGGACCGTCAGTCGTTGCTTTTGCAACTAAACGTTCGAGTTGTACATAAGCTCTTTCAATAGACTCACCAACAACAGCTCCTAGTGCTGTGGCACCTGCAACTATTGCGGGGTTTCCCAGAGCGCACACTCCTGCCGTCCCATCGCAGGCTCCTGCCACCGCCACCCCTGCAATAACACCTGCAGCAGCTCCCGCCTTTGCACCATTTCTATGGTTGTCCAGGAAGCGGCCCAGTTTCGGGGAGTAGATGCGGGCTTTGTAGTGGTTTAGGCCTAACTCTTTAAACCACAATTGACCTGTGTAACCAAAGCGGCCTTCGTTATCGGCATTGGGAATACCGTAACTGTCATAGGCGAGTTTATTGATGGTTGCGCCGTTGTTTACGCTCTGTGCGATAATAACCTAAACAACCCCGCCGTCACCACCTGCCTAATCGGCGCCAGCCGCCCGGCACAAATCGACGATTCCGTTGCTGCATTAAATAATTTGAGTTTTAGTGCAGAAGAATTGGCGAGGATTGATGAGATAGTACGGTAAGTTTTTTGCTCTGGCTTTCAAAAGCTTCGGCCCGTTATGGGCCGAAGCTTTTAGTGGGCAACAACAGTCACAAACAACCGTGACGATTCGGGTAATTCACTGCTCCTTGGCTTTGATGACGGAGTAATACAAAAACGAGATCATACTCATAAAAACTGCACAGAAAGCTTACCAATGACAGCATTAGTCATTAAACATTTTTGTTCAATCAATGAGGCGGAATTCTTCGCCTTCTCGATATAGAAAATCAATTTTAGAATATTCAAAAATACGATTAATTGATTCATTTCCCGCATCTGTTTTTATTAAATGCATATCTCTTTCTTGCCTTTTAAGTTCTCGCTGAACCAATTCATTAGACAAAACCATCAACTCTTGATCATGTGTCGATACTTTTTCAATTTGACTAATTACAACCTGATCAACCGCCTCATAAACTCTGCGCGCAGCCCATGCAGCCTCCTGTGAACTTTGCGTTATTATGCAGCGAATGGTATAAGCAAGCGATGACAATGAATCATCTACAAGCGCATGCCATATCGTCCATTTTCCATCCTCCTCAGGAATTAAATCTAAGATTTCATTTAAAATAATTTCCCATTTTTTCAGATCAAAAGCGTAGTTAAAAATATCATCCCATATAGATCTAACTATTTTAGATGGGGCATTATCTTCTTGACCTATTCTGCTTGCATAGAACTCATAGTTATTAATAGCTCTCGTTGATACTGCCGCAGCAAAAGCTATTCTTTTTATCGTTGACAACTTTTCCAAATCAACAATCAACTTTACCTCATCAAATCTGATCATGTATTCACCACACTGCTGTTGTTGGGCTAGTTAATCGGCCACCTATACTTTCAATATATGCGGCACACTGAGGGCATATAGCCCGTGTCGTCGCTAATTCTGCTGGTGCAAGACCGATAGAGTCAGCATGCTGCAAAGCAGTTATTTCTGCATGTGCTCCAGGGAATTTCGCCGCAATCTCCCCAGGTTCTAACGCTGCCCTTTGCGCTGGTGATAAATCACGACCACCACTAGCTATGATCCTGGATCCATCTGTTGTATCTAACGCCGCTGTAGTCCTTCTGCTCGCGGCAATTGGATCCAGTGCACCATGTACAGTATTTGCACGCTTTGTAAGCGACGCACTCCTTAACCCAAGTGCGACAAATCTTGCAACAACTACCTCTGGAGCGACAACGGTTGTGCCCGCAGTAACCGCAACAACTGCTGTTGTTTTTAATGCGTCTTTTCCTTTTTCAATTTCATTCTTTGCTACAGTCTTTTGATCTACCTTAGCCGCATCATAACCAGGCGCGTACATCGGCCCATAACAATAAGTTGCCGGACACTTTTCCTGCATCCCGCTCGGATCAACCTTATTAACCGGATCATTTCCCACATACGCATACATATTCATATTGTCTGCGTAGAAAATCGGGTCGGTTTGTAGGAAGCGGCCCAGTTTGGGGGAGTAGATGCGGGCTTTGTAGTGGTTTAGGCCTAGCTCTTTAAACCACAATTGACCCGTGTAACCAAAGCGGCCTTCGTTATCGGCATTGGGAATACCGTAACTGTCATAGGCGAGTTTATTGATGGTTACGCCGTTGTTTACGCTCTGGGCGATAATACTACCCTGATGGTTGGCGTGCAGGTAACGAATGTTGTAGGAACCTACCGTACTGCCGTTGTATTGCACCCAGGGTTCATCGACCTGATCACCGTGGACATAGCGGCGCAACAACGCCTGGGTATTGCCATCGTACTCCGCAATTAAGGCATCACCATCAAATAAAAACTGTATCTTTTTTGTAGTACCCTCTGCGGTGATGGTTACTTCATATAAACGCCCCAAGGGGTCGTATTTAAATGAGGAGGTAGCAGTTGCCGACGAGGTTGTCAGTAAACGGTTTTCATCGTCATAGGTGTAAACCGTTGAGCCATCATTGATTAAATTTCCATTCAAGTCATGGGCAATTGGCTGCCCATCAATTCGATCATACTGATTCAACCCGTTAGGAATATAAATACCGGTACGGTTTTCGTTACCTGAATAATGGTATTGATTGTTGCTGTAAGTTAACTGCGTAACCTGATTAGCGGGACTGTATTTAAATGTTGTGGTGAGGTTGTCGGTAGAACTTGCAAACGTTTGATCAAATTTTTCCAATCGCAACAGATCATCAAAATCGTAACTCGTCGTTGCACCACCAGTACGTGTAATACCACTGCGACGGCCATCCGCACCATATCCAACACTGAGCAGTTGAGTAGTGTCACCATGTTTAAGGGAATTAACACGGTTTAGTCCATCAAACCCATAGGTAAAATAGGTGCCGTCCGGGTGGGTTACTCTTTCGCGATTGCCATTGTCATCATACTGGTAACCAATAATGCGACGGTTTGTCCCGTCCATATTGATCAAGCTATCCGATTGCCGGCCAAAACCATCAAAGGTATTTACAACCCCCAAACCGGTGGCCGAGTCATGACGGACATAAAGCGTTAAACCTCGCAAGTCATAGTCATACACCAAATCGCGCGAGTAAGTGTTATCGGCCAGATCTTTTTTAATTAAGCGATTATTATTGTCATAGGTATAGCTGATGGTTTTTCCATTGCGCTTACGCTCAACATTCATATTGCCATTCAAATCATAACCATACTGGTTGTAATCGTTTGGGTTATGAATTCCGGCAATTGTTTTTGAAGGATAGTAGCGACGGTACAAGCGATTGTAATCGTCGTACTCCAACCGGGTTACATTGCCATTGGCGTCTGTTTGGGTTTCAAGCAAACGCGATTCTGAATAGTAAGTATTGGTAACGTAATTTTGCTGAAGCAAAGTGCCGACCGCACGCTTCTCAACCTTCACCAAATCACGACCATCGGTCGTATATTCATATTGTGTTACACGGTCACTGCCGTAAAAACTGGTTGATGGAGTACAGGCGTCAGGCAAACTGGAGTATTGATCTATACGATAATCTTCAGCACTTAATCTTACCGTTTTACAATTGACTCTATTTTCATTGTCATAATTAGTTTGCACCAAATATTTGGTATAGCCCTGCTGATTCAAACGAGCATCAACAATTTTTCTGCCGTAGCTGTCGTATTGAAAATACTTGGTAGTAATCGCACTAAAAGCAGACCAATTTACCGGTGCTACGTTTTCATCTTGCCAAACACTTAACTCCCCGGTTTCAACTTTTTCCAACAACCCGTTAGCGTTATAGCTGTTGCGTACGGCGGGATAACCCAGCGGGCCACTCCCATCCGGGTCAGGCGATATGGTTCCCGTCAACTGCCCTGCCAGGTCATAGCGACTCGCCATGGTGTAGGGAGTTGCGGATTGTGCCGCGAACAAATTTTCGCTAACCAGAATACACAGCAATAAGGCAATTACGCCGAGAGAAATTCTATTTTTCATACCAAAATCCTTTTATTAGTTGCAGCTGGCCAAATTGGCTTTTGGTTGGGTTTCACCGATACGATTTCCGTAAATATCGTATTGGTAACAGGTGCGTAATGTTTTGTTGCCATCCTTTTGCGAGGTCACTGTCATACCCGTCATAAACAGGTTATCACTCAGGTACTCGTAGCGTGTGGTGACTTTATCATTCAATGCACAATTTCCCGATTCGTCCATTGCACTGTCAATACAAGAGCTTTCTTCCGTTTTTAACCAAATTCCATCAGGCGACTGCGATTTACTCCCCGCTTCCGTATAGTATTTCGCGTATTTTTGTTCGTATTTAAACCGCGTTTCCGCACGAATATTACGTTTATTTGCCGGGTAGATAATGCGCTCAACCTGGCCAGATTCTGCATGGTATTTATATTCTGTTTTATTTCCTTTTGCGTCTGAAACCCAATCTGCCTGATTACAGGTTTTGGGGTTTGTGCACTGACCAGAGGGAAACCCCGCGGCGGTAGAAGTCTCACTCGGCAAACCACGATTATAGATAATTCGAGCTAGGTTTCCTCGAAAGTAAGAGTAGGTTTCTGTTGGGCCATTTTTCGCGATTCTCCGAGCCGGAACATTTAGATAATTTTCCGAGAAGTAAACATCCCCGTCTAAATCTGATATTTTGTAATACGCGCCAAGTAAATCGAGGCGTTGGATAACAGAAATACCTGGACTCCCCAAAATTTCTCTAGCGTACGGGTTACTGCCTGGAATCCAGGTAGATCTACTCCTGGAATAATCCATAGATCCACTGATTCCTTTAGCATTCTTTAAGTACCCTACCTCACCAGGCATAACATAATACGTATACCAAGGGTTATCACCACCAGCGTTATTAAAATAGTTTACGTAGTCATAAGTAACGGTCTCAGTCATCGCCCCTGCCGGGGTTATACCCACAATTCTTGGAACAAAATCGTAGTTTGCCGGAACACCAGTTAGCACTTGACCATTTTCATCAATCGCTGTATCAAATGCTTTAACACGGAATTTAGTTTTTCTATTCGCAGAATCAATCACTTCATAATAATTTTCACCGAAGTAAAATCGTCTGGGCATACCAACAGGCCAATTAAATCGCGCTGTTGGCCATTTATTTGTTAATTTTTTGCATATTTGTCCACCCCCTAGGGTTGGACATGGATCCACCAGATCGACACAAATTTTTTTCTGGTCTGTATCGCAATATTCGACAGCGTTATTTACCGCAACAATCGTTTTGGGATTATTTAGCGACCAATTAATGGTATTTTCCTTCGGAATTGAAATATTTGTATTAGTCGCACCAATGCCTTGGTTGGGAGAATAGTCCTCCACATAATTGTATTTGAGCTGAAATCCGGTATTGGTGGTCACTGACCACAAAGTGTCATCACCGATACCCCGATGAAAATTCAACTGAAAACCATTCGGGTAAATAACTTTCTCTAAATCTCCCCCGCTTGATGCTAACGTTGGGCCAAGCGCTCGCAAAAACCATACTTTGGTCCCATCTGGCTTTGTCCAAACCAAATAGCCAGGTTTATCAATAGGCACTTCAAGGGTATGGCGAAGATCACTCATGGCTTCATATGTATATCCACTTGTAGCGTTAGGAGCAGCGCCAACAACATAATTCCCAACCTTTATTTTAAAATCCATCGAACCTTCATGATCATGAACACGCATCACGTAAAATCCGTAGTTGCAATCACTCAAACATCCCAGCATATCCTTTACATAGTAGGTACTTTGCTCCGCCAATTGCTCGTAACGCGCCTCGCCTCCAAATTTATCATTGGTACCGACAGTATAAAAACCTCCGCGCATAAGGAAGTTGTTGGTATGGGTTGAAATACTATGACTTAATCCGCGCTCTCCTCCTATCGACAACGTATCAACCCGTGTCGTGACCTGCCCATTAGGCACATTCACACCAAAATCATCCACCACACTGTATTTAGGGGGTGCTAATTGGGTTGCAACAGCACACATACCTTGAAGAAGACCAAGCAAGCACAAGACGGCGTTATTAAGAAAATTCATTTTTTTCATTTTTCAATCATCCATATTTTAAAAATTCGAGCTGCTACTACACACTGTTTCAGAAATACAGGCCTTTACCCAGGCACAACCCGACGACTGAATGCTGGACGTTGCAGTGCCTGTGTTATAGGTCTTGTTATCAAGCGTTGTATATTTATAAAAATTCGCTCCAGAAACTGGTTTCCAGCTCGCCTTATAAGCACCGGGGCCAGCGAGAGTACAACTCAGCACTGTGGGTGGTGTTATCTGCACAATATTAAAATACACAACAGCCTCCGAACTCTCTTTCATTCCTGTTTTATAAGCCCTGGCCTTAACCGTGGCACTTGAAGTTAATGTGAATTGACCACCGTACGAAGTTGAACCATTTGTAGCAGTCGAGAAATCAGTTGTGTAATAAATACTTGATCCTACTGTGCCTGGCGCAATTGAAACGTTAACCGGCTGATAGAACTCAGACGCATAGGGGGTAATTACCGGGGGCAACACACTAACCGTAAAACTAGCGCTTACATTGTTACTGTCATTCATACCTGCTTTAGTTGCCTTGATCGTTATGTCGCTATTCACACTGATCGGAAGCGTCCCGGAATCGAAAGGAACGAACCCTGATCCGTTGATTGAATAGTGTGTCATGGCCCCGGGGGTGTCAGAAGGCAGAATAGATACAGTTCCAGAGCCTTGAAAATTAGTCCCACTTACGGTGCCAAATTTTGGAGGAAGCACGGAGACATAATAGTTCGCGGTGTTTTCCGAGCTATCCAGCATTCCCGCTTTAATAGCTTTTGCTTTAATTGTGCTATTCGTAGTTACGGTAATTCCCCCTGCTGGATAAGGTGTATAAGTCGATCCATTTATTGAATAGAGAATGGTTGCACCCACATTATCCGAAGGGGTGAGTGAGACCACACCTGAACCTGAAAAAACAGTGGAACTTGCGGGTGAAAATCTTGGTGTCCCAACCATCGCCATAGCAGAAGATGAGCTACTGGATGGAACTATAGGAACTGAAGATTTGCTACTCATTACTGGTACGCTCGATGACAACAATGAGCGACTGCTCGACACTCCAGTGCTAGATGCAAGCGAGGAACTAAGAGGAATAGAAAAATACGCATAATCACTGCATCCATTATCATCGCATGCACTCACCTTCAATGGTTTTGTTGAGTTTGGCTGCCCCGTTAAGCACGCGGTAATTGCTGGCGCGCCGTCAACATACCGCCCCATCTGAGCACCGGCAGACTCCTCTACGTAGTAATATTTTGTTGCGCCAACCACTGGATTCCACGTTGCACGCCAAGCACAATCTTGCGTTAGTATCGGCGCAAAAACTGTAGGCGCTGGCAATTGAGTTACAATAAAACTCGACGAAACCCCATCACCAACATTGTTAGAGTTATCAATTGCTCGAACTGCAACAAGGTATTGCTGACCAATGTTTAACCCCGTAAGGGTTACCGCTAAAAGGTTATTTGTTTTTGTCCAACTAACTCCCGCATTGAGGGTGTACTCGTAATCAGCAACTGCAACATTATCCGAAGCTGGCTGCCAATTCAAAGTAGCTTTTCCATGGGTAGCATTAGACACATTAACCAAACTTGGAGCAGAGGGTGGAATATTATCCGGCGTTGTAAACGCTGTCTCATTACTCGCTAAACCAATATTACCTGCACCGTCAAACGCTCTAATTTTAATTTTGTAATTGGCAACTGAAGTCAATGCATTCAGCACAATCGATGTTAATGAACCGGCGGACTGCCATGCACCATTATTTAGACTGTATTCATAACCTGAAACACCAATATCATCCGCAGCTGGTGCCCATGAAATAGTTGCACTATTGGCATTGAGAGCTTCAACAATTGGCGTACCCGGAGCAGTAGGAGCTTGAGCATCAACACTACTGGATTGCGATGAACTGCTTCTTTGAGTTGAGGAAGACCATGACGAAACACCTGAAGAAATTCGCGAAGAGGACGAGATTGCAATAGAACTGCTGGAAAATGAACGCTGACTACTTGAACTGTAAGATGCTCCACCGGAGCTAAGGCTCGAATAAAAACTGGAGACGGAAGATGCTCCGCATGAAGGCGCCACCCTAAACCAGTTGAGATTAAAACCAAGCGCACGCTCTTCGACCGTCAAACCAAACTTGTGTGAACCCGCATTTAAAAAAACATCTTTTGTAACATCCGCCCACACTTGGAGCCCGCCTGTAACTGGCACTGAAATCGTACCGTACTGAAGACTGCCATCAGCCTCATGCAACCTGAAGATTCCGCCCGCTGTACTTGCAAGGCGGAACGTTAATTTATAAAGCCCACTAACGGGAGCTGTGAAAATGGAGTTTTCGTAAAGCATCCAATCCCCTGGATGCATGTAACCCAAATTTTTTCCGCCACCAGCATCAGTGGTAGTCTCCGCTTGAACACCAAACATACTGGAATAATTTTCTGCTTCAATTTTTAAAGATACGCCCGAGCAGGATGTTGAAACAGATGAGCTGGATAATTTTGAAGAGCTGGAAGAAAACCCAGCGACAACAAGTGTTCTATTACCCGCTGCGTCATATTTATATACGCGATCCCCATTCCTTGAATCCTCTGTGGTGACCAGCCTACCCAGCTCATCATATCTATATTGAATTGTTTGAGATTGAGAAGAGGATTGAGCCAATGAAAAAGCGGCACAGAAAGCCGCTAGAAGCGCAAAAATGCACTTTGCAAAATTACCCATAGGTTTCATGAAGTCATCCTTTTGACTAATAAGACGAATAAATATTCGCGGCGGGAGCAGGAGGAATAGCGAGAAAACAATCTCCGTTGTATGTAAATTCCAATGAACAAAAGCACAATGCTTAACGCAGAAAAAAGCCGCTGTTAAACAGCGGCTTTTTTGGAACTACAAATTATTCTCTTTATTAGAAAGAATAACGAACACCTGCCATGTAACGCGCACTTAGCTCTTCCAAACTGTTCATTTGGTTAGTGCCACGACCGTGACTGCGTGAGTTTTCACCTGTTACGTTAAGACCTTCCAACGTCAAGGTGACATTTTCATTCAAATCATAACTAACCGAAACATCTATTTGTGAGTACTCTTCGGTAAATGATGGTTCATTGCCACCACCTTGTGTACGATTATTCAAGAACTCATCGCGCCAGTTGTAAGCAATACGAACTTGCAAACCATCTTTATCGTAGAAACCAACAACGTTTGCAGAGTCACTCAAACCGTTCATCGCAAACTGAGATGTATAGGTGAGAATGTCAAACTCGACATCTGCATCTACTGCAGTGTAGTTCGCCTGAACACCAAAGCCTGATTCACCAAACCAATGCTGCACAGCCAACTCTATACCATCAATTTTCGCATCTTTATCGTTGCCGGGGGTGGTTGTAGCCCATTGCAACAATGGATCAGTTGAATCAGCATAGATTTTAGAAGCTGGCGAATTCACATCTTGACCAGTGATACGCAACATTTCTTTGAACTGTTGGTCTTCACTAGTTACATCGCCACCTGCAGCTTTGATGTTAGCAATAGCTTGTGCAAAACGTGGCCCATTACGAGCATCGCGCAAACCGTACCAATCAGATGTAATAACAACGTCGCCGATAAAACCTGAAATATCTTTAATGAAGTAACCAGCAGACACGTAACTATCGTCTGTGTAATACCACTCAGCAGATAAATCAATGTTTTTGGATTCCATAGGCAACAAGCCCGGATTGCCAGCCGTAGCCGTTTTCAGATAAATGTTGTTAATTCCAACATCCGAACGCAATTGGTTATACCCAGGACGACCAATTGTTTCACTGTATGACAAGCGAACTTTTACATCATCAATAGGACTTACATCCAAATCAAGGTTTGGCATGAAGTTATCGTAGCTACCTGTACGCGAAAATGGCGCAGCAGCAGTATTTTCATCAATGCGAGTCCAATCGTTATCAGAATCCCATTGCAACATGGTTGGCTTTTTGACCACTGAAGTAGAAGTTACATCAGTCTCTTCATAACGCACACCTGCAATTACGTTCGCAGGCATACCTATTAACTCAAAAGAGCCTTTGAACTGCGCGAACACTGCATTTACTTCTTCTTCAATCAAACGGTTAACATTGTAGCTACCATAGTTAGCGTATTTACCATTTGGGAAGGAGTTGAAGTTATCTGAATTAATTCCGAGGGCGGCTTCAGCTGGGGTTGGATTACGTGATCTTGCATACATCCACTCCATGTTCTCGAACACTACGCGAGGATCAACATCCAAGCCGTTTTTCAAGAATAAATCGCTGTTGGTAGACGAACCGTAATCAGGGAAAGCATCACCAAAGTTTCGTGGACTGAAATAACCGGGCCAGTTTGGACCAAATGCATCTGGATCAATACCACCCCAGTTACCCATGGTAATACGAGGGGAAGTACCGTCAGATACGCGAGTTAAGTTAGAGTCCTCACGAAGATCTACGCCAAACTCGACATTAGAATCCTCAAAGAATGCAAGCTTGCCAAATGAATAAGCCCCCATTAAGCGCAACTGATCAATTTCAGTTCTCTGATTGGCTATACCCACTGAACCCATAGCACCGCTTACATCTCCGCCATCAATGATCCCATTGTTATTACCTTGATCAGGCAGAGAATCGTTAATTCCGATCCCCATCAACGGTAATTCTTTACTCCAATCAACGTATTCTGTAACTGTGATGTTAGCATTCAAGCCAGCCTCAGCTTGGAAAGAATTACTGGTCGCACTTGAGCTGTGATAATCAAGTTCCAGCTTAAGATCATCTGTTGCATCCCAAGCCAAGTTAAAACCAGCAGAGTTATTATCGCTGCCTGTTGAGAACACTTGGTTTGCGAAAGAGACATCCTTACCAGCGGCCGCAGTATAAGTTTCCTTATAAGTAGTTGGAGATCTTACTGCGCCATTGTCAAAGCCGATATCAGTAATGTTTGAAATATTGAACCAAGCTGATTGCTGAGAACGATCAGCTTCAATATCAATTTCTGAATAGGTGTAATCTACAGTACCGGTCAGAGTTTCTATCGGACGGAATTGCAAGGTCAATTGACCATTAGTGCGCTCACGATGAATGTCATCAATCGAATAACGAATGTCGGTCGGCAAGTTATACAAATCGCCGATTTTCAATTTGTCTGTAACTGCTTTTGGTGGAACTGGACGTCCTTCAAATGGACTGCCCTTAACACCTTCCTCACCACGCTTTGCCAACTGCCAGTTATTAACGAACGCATTACCACGAGAACTATTACGCTCTTGGAAAGATCCAGTTAAAGATACGCCGAAATTTCCTTCTTCATTAACCCAACTATACAGGCCTGAAACTTCTGGGGTGTAGTCGCCACCGGCAGTGCTGCTGTTATCAACCGAGGTATCTTTAACAACTTTTGCACCAAAGCTCGCTTTGGTTTCACCTGCATCAAGCGGGCGCAACGTTTTAATGTTAACTGTGGCACCCAAGCCACCGGAAGCAACATTGGCCTTACCGGTTTTGTAAACATCAACACCGTTAATAGTCTCGGAAGCCAGATTACCGAAGTCAAATGCACGAGACGCGTTGTCGCCAACATTGTTGTTGCTCACAGCAGGCATTACGCGCCCATTTAGAGTAACCATGTTCAATGATGGATCTATACCACGTACGGTAATTTGCGAGCCTTCACCGTTCGAACGGTTGATTGATACACCGGTAATACGCTGTAAAGACTCCGCCAGGTTGGAGTCTGGCATCTTGCCGATATCTTCAGAACTGATTGAATCAACAACACCAACTGCTTCACGCTTTACATCCATAGCACGTGACAAAGACGCACGAATACCAGTCACCATTACTTCTTCGACTGAACCATCTTCTTGAGCGTAAGTCATACCACTGAAGCTGGCTGCTACAGCTGCAGAAGCAACTGCAGTAGCCAGAATTTTTTTCTTGAAGCTTATAGTTTTGTACATGGAGCTCTCCTTTATTATCGTCAGGAATTATTTTCCGGTACACTGTCTATGAGCATTTGTTTGTGATTTTTACTCTAGATCACTTTTTTAAGTGTAAAAGCAAAAGATCGAATTTTTTACCCATAAATCAACTAGAGATGTAAATAAGAGACGTGGCTCACGCCCTGCCCCTCCGAATAGCGCACAAAACTACTACTATGTGACAGCGCTGTCAATTCTTTGAAAACGGAATAATATGTAAAAGATGGCATCGAACACATCACCATCCTTATAGTCAAAAAAACAATAAAATCTATATTTTCCAAGTATTTAAGAAAGCTGCCAATCAATTGGGGATTTGTTGACCTGCTGAAGATGCTGATTGGCACGGGAGAAATGCCCGCAACCAATAAACCCCCTGTGGGCGGATAATGGAGAGGGGTGTGGAGCCTTGAGAATGAGGTGTTTTTGGGGATTAATAAATGCTGCTTTCTTTTGGGCGTAACTTCCCCACAAGAGAAAAACTACTCCATGGCAATGATCGTTAACCAACTGGATAGCTTTATCTGTAAAAGTTTCCCAGCCCTTTCCCTGGTGGGAACCCGCCCTCGCCTGCTCAACCGTCAGAGTAGCGTTCAGTAGCAAAACCCCCTGATTAGCCCAGCTTTGAAGGCATCCATGCTGCGGGATAGAAAACCCCAAATCCCGCTGCAGCTCTTTGAACATGTTTTGCAGGGATGGTGGGGCAGGCACGCCCGGTTGCACCGAAAAGCAAAGGCCATGTGCTTGATTAGGACCGTGATAAGGGTCTTGTCCCAGGATGACGACCTTCACCTGATCCAACGGTGTACTATTAAGTGCATTGAAAATATTCTTGGAGGCAGGATAAATCACCTTGCCCTGCTGTTTTTCCGCCAAAAGAAAAGCTTTGAGCTGCTTCATATAAGGCTGCTCAAATTCACTCGCGAGATGATTTAGCCAACTCGGGTGAAGATCTATTTTTTTGGTGACGTCTGACATGGTGATCTCCAACTTTACTTCGCCAATAAAAAACCCGGCACGAGCCGGGCTTTTTACAAGACTGAACCCTAAAAGTAAAACTTAGAGTTTATCAGCGTGCTCTGACAGGTATTTGGCAACACCAGCAGGTGATGCATCCATACCCTTGTCACCATCTTTCCAGCCAGCTGGGCATACTTCGCCGTGTTGCTCGTGGAAAATCAACGCATCAACCGTGCGGATAGTTTCATCAATATTGCGGCCAATTGGCAGGTCGTTAACGATTTGTGAACGAACTACACCCGCTTCATCGATGATGAAGGTGCCGCGGAACGCAACACCATCAGCAGACTCAACATCGTAAGCTTTGGCAATAGCATGGGTGATGTCAGCAACCAGGGTATATTTCACAGGGCCAATACCGCCGTCATTTACCGGGGTATTACGCCATGCGTTGTGAGTGAATTGCGAGTCAATAGAAACGCCAATCACTTCTACATTACGCTTCTTGAACTCTTCTACGCGGTGATCAAACGCCAACAACTCGGAAGGACATACAAAGGTGAAGTCCAAAGGATAGAAGAACACAACTGCTTTTTTACCTTTGGTAGCGGCTGCAAAGTTGTAACCGTCTACGATCTCGCCACTTGCCAATACGGCTGCTGCAGTAAAATCGGGTGCTTTTTTACCTACTAATACGCCCATAACAATGCTCCTGATAATGGATAGGTTAATCGGTGGGATAAATTCAAAAGATTACCGCTATGACCAATGCTTTGGCACATGTATCATCCGCCTTCAGGTAGGTTATATTAACGAATAAAAGCACATGCCAAACAAGAATTTGTGTCATCCATTATTGACATAAATTATCATTCCCATTAAATTTGGCTGGTGATGTTTTGTACATCAACACTTATTTCCAGCCTCTCGGGTTTTTGCCATGTACGTTTGTGTTTGCAAGGGTATTACAGACCGTCAAATTAAAGCTGCCATCGACAATGGCGCCAGCTCATTGGGCCAGTTGCGTAAAGCATTGGGGGTTGCCAGCCAATGCGGCAAATGCTCGGTCATGACCCGTGAAATCCTGGATGAAGCCATGAGTGAAACGCCAATGATCAATGGCCTGCCACAATTTTATGCAGTGGCTTGATAAGCCCCATCAAACAAAAATCGAAATCATTGTCATTCTTAGTATTTTTTCCTTCAGCATCAAGCACTTAGAAAGTGTATTTGCTTGACACCTCCCTCTTCCAGGGCCAGACTCTCTTCGTTTTTATTCCCTTAATAAGGAGAGCGCCATGAAAGGTGATCCACAAGTTATCGCCGTTTTAAATAAAGTATTAGGTAATGAGCTGGTAGCGATTAACCAATACTTCCTTCATTCACGCATGTATAAAGACTGGGGCCTGAAAGAACTGGCCGACCACGAGTACCATGAATCCATTGATGAAATGAAACATGCCGATGCACTTGTCGAGCGTATTTTGTTTTTGGAAGGATTACCCAACCTGCAAGACCTGGGTAAATTGCACATCGGCGAAGACACCAAAGAAATGCTGGAGTGTGATCTGAAATTGGAATTGAAAGCCATTCCGGATTTGCGCGATGGGATTTTGATTTGCGAAAGTGTTCGCGATTTTATCAGCCGCGATTTGTTGAAAAAAATCCTTGAGTCCGAAGAAGAGCACGTAGACTGGCTGGAAACCCAGTTATCGTTGATAGATAAAGTGGGTATTCAAAATTATCTACAGTCTAAAATGGAAGGTTAATTCTTTTATTCCATTCCTCAATGAACAAAGGAGCCAACGGGCTCCTTTGTTGTTTTTAGCTGTACGCCTTTTTAAGAGTGAAACAGAATTACATATTGATCCAGCCATTGAGCGCACGCAATTTAAAAACAACATTGCCACGCTTTAGCACCACACCATCCTCAAATATTTCCTGCACTACCAACTGGCTTGATGAAGCGATATTCCCCACCCCCAAGGTCTGTCCATTGATAACAACAGTACTCACGCCACCCGCTAAAAAATTATGGCGTTGATAACTAATCGTTGGAATTTGCTGCTTGGTATTCCAGGGTAGCTCATTGAAATCCTGCACATTGGTAATGCTGGCAAAAGTGCGCGCCGGGGGCGCTTCAGCCGCTCCGCGAATACTGGTGGTATCCGTTATCAACGATGGCTGGCCGGCCATTGCTGGTTGCGCAAATGGATCTTCAATTGACTGAGACACCGCTGGCTCTTCCGCCGCATAAAGTTGATTCACCTGGGGATCGGCAGATACTGGTTTAGACTCAGGTGCCGCGTACAATTGTTCCACTATAGCCGTAGGTTTGGGTGCGATAACAGACTCTGCTGGTTTAGATTCCGCAACACTCACTGGCTTATTTTGAGATGTAACTTCTGTCGGCGCAGTCACAACCGCTGTTGGTTGCGGCTGCGACACTGGCATAACAGCAGGCACAAGGGCATTGCTCTGCACTTGAGTTTTGGCGGGCTCGGCAACAAACCAGTAGACAGAGGCTATCAATGCGACAACCGAGAGAGAAATCGCAATATATAACTTCTGTTTGTTTTCCGGCTTATCTTCCAACACCATTGCTGGTGCGGGATGCACAGTATTTAAACCAGGTACTGCATCCTGATTTTTGCGCTCGTTATCGGCACGATTCAAGGCATCCAAAATGAGTGACATAAACTACAGCCCTTTCGCCTCGATTTGTTGTTGAAGTTTTTGCTCATCCAATTCAGCCAGTGGCTTATCCATTCCCAAGGCTTCGTTTAAACGACGTAGAGTTTGCTCATTAAAAACGCCGTCTGGAAGAATGCCATTATTGGCCTGGAATAATTCGATCCGTTTTTGTAAGCGATCAGTAAAAAATTGCCGTGTTAAGGGCGCTGGCTGTTGATCCAGCTTGGCAAACTGTTCGGCAATCCAGGTCACCAAATCGCTGCGATCCCCCAATTGCAAAGAACCCTCAAAACCTGCCGGGCGCGACCACACATATAGATAATCGCCATTCCACTGCGCAACCAAATCGCTCCAGGAAATGACTTTTTCTGCACCATCCACCAGAAACAACGCGTGGTTTTCACTTAGACCAATCAACAGGGCATAAACCCATTTCTTATCGGGCGTAGAGAGTGTCATTACACCGGGGCGATTTAATTCTTTTAATTCATCCCATGATCCCAATTTGGTTTTAGCACATTCATACGTCGATTTATTTAATGATGTGCAAGGCGCTTGCTTGTCCACCGCATTCAGCCCGGTAAATTTAAACAAGGCCAATTGCGCGGCGATCTGATCGCGGGTTACCACACCGGCTAAACTATTTTCAGCGAGTGCGGCAACAACAACGGGAGATGAAGACATGGAAGAGGACGCTGCGCTGGAAACAAAACGCCGCGCATCAATCACTTGGCCAGACGCTACCAAATTTGCATCGACCGCCGACGGCTGGGCATTGCCAGTCGTGGCATTCGCAGGTGCCTGATCGGGTACCAAAAACCATACTCCCGCCATCACCAACGCGACTACACCAACAAACACTGCATGCCAGGATGTGCGCGATGCAGCTGCTTCTTTTACTTCCTGCTGAGTCGCCGTTCCCGCCACTTCTTTGACCGCAGCCGCAAAAATTTGCTTATCAACCTGATGGCGGTTTTGTGCGTAGGCCCCGAGCAACAAGCGCTCGCAAATCACGTTAATCAAGCGTGGGATACCACCACTAAACTCATGGATTTTTTTGATAATCCCATCGTTAAAAGGAAGCTGATGCTCCGGCATTCCTGCCACCTTTAACCGGTGATAGATATAAGCCTTGGCTTCAACAAGACTCAGTGCCTCCAGATGAAACCGCGCCGTAATACGTTGCGATAATTGGCGCAGGGCCGGACGCGCTAACAATTTCTTCAGCTCTGGTTGACCGACCAACATGATCTGCAACAACTTCTCGGTTGTTGTTTCCAGATTGGTCAAAAGCCGAATTTGCTCCAACACCGGCACTTTTAACAGTTGTGCCTCATCAATCAATAAAACGGTTTTGCGCCCTTTGCGGTGGTTATCCAGCAGGAATTGATTGAGCGCATCGGTCAGCACTTTTACTGTCAGTTCATCCGCGATATAGCCCACACCCAGTTCATCGCAAATCGTCGACAACAATTCCGGTGCACTGGCCATGGGGTTCAAGATGATTGCAATATCGGTATTGGCTGGAAGCTGCTCCAGCAAGCAGCGGATGATGGTGGTTTTACCGGTACCTACCTCCCCGGTGAGCATCACAAATCCGCCATTTTGAATTCCATACAGCAGATGCGCCAAAGCCTCCCTGTGCTGGTCACTCATAAAGAGGTAGCGCGGGTTCACGGCGATGGAAAAGGCGGGTTCTTTTAGCCCAAAAAATTCATGGTACATAGATGCTTACAGGTCTTTGAATACTTATTGTCTGAACGGCGGGGGGCTCACCACCCGGCGCTCCCGAATCATAACAGGCCTGAGAGTTCGCCGTTACCTTCTTGTTCCCTTTCCATCACCAGCAACCGCCTAAACCCGTCAAATACCCCCCGCGTTGATTGCCCGAAAAGCGCCAAATTGGTACCATTGCCGCCTTTTTACGCAGGCGACCTCCCGCCCCCGCTATCCTGCCGGTTTCGATTATTTTCCAATCTACAGAGAGCCTCTATGTCAGTTGATTTTCGCTCAGCTTCCCCTTTTGATTTTCGCGCCGCTTCGCTTGGGTCTTTGGCTTATCACGACGAGTTTGTGCAACGCCATATCGGGCCAGATGCCCAGCAAACGGCCGCTATGCTGGCAACCCTGGGGGTTAGCTCAGTCAAGGAGCTGATCGATAAAACAGTGCCTGAAGCCATTCGCCTGAAAGGTGAATTGAATCTGGGTGCCGCCATCACTGAAACCGAGGCCCTGGCCCAGCTCAAGGCGATCGCCAGCAAGAACAAGATTTTCAAAAACTACATAGGCATGGGCTACCACGACACCCATGTTCCCCATGTGGTGCTGCGCAACGTACTGGAAAATCCGGGCTGGTACACCGCTTACACACCCTACCAACCAGAGATTGCCCAGGGTCGCCTGGAAGCACTGCTGAACTACCAGCAAATGATTATCGACCTCACCGGTATGGAAATGGCAAACGCCTCGGTATTGGATGAAGGCACAGCGGCGGCGGAAGCCATGGCGATGTGTAAACGCCAAAACAAGAAGAGCAAATCCGATGTGTTCTTTGTGGATGCCGATACTCACCCGCAAACCATCGCCGTGGTAAAAACCCGCGCGGAGCATTTCGGGTTTGAAGTAGAGGTTGCCCCCCTCGAACAATTGTCCAATAGCGATTACTTCGGCGCCCTGCTCTCCTATCCGGGCTCAAGTGGCCAGATTCGCGATTTAACCTCCATCATCGACACCGCACACAGCAAGAATGCGCTGGTGACAGTAGCCACTGACCTTATGGCCCTGCTGGTGCTGAAATCGCCCGGCGCTATGGGTGCAGATGTCGTCGTCGGCACCAGCCAACGCTTTGGCGTACCGCTCGGTTTCGGCGGCCCGCACGCAGGCTTTTTCGCCTTCCGCGATGCTTACAAGCGCTCCGCACCAGGCCGCATTATTGGCGTTTCTATTGATGCGCGCGGCAAACAAGCGCTGCGTATGGCAATGCAAACGCGCGAGCAACATATCCGCCGCGAAAAAGCCAACTCCAACATTTGTACCTCACAAGTACTGCTCGCCGTGATGAGCGTGTTCTACGCGATTTATCACGGCCCCGATGGTTTAAAACGCATTGCCAATCGTGTTCATCGTTTGACTGCCATCGCAGCCGCTGCATTAAAAGCCAAAGGTTTTGCCCTGAACAACGCAAACTTCTTTGACACCATTACCGTGAATGTTGGCGATAACCAAAAAGTGATTAATCAAGCCGCACTCGCCGCCGAAATTAATCTGCGTCTGGTTGGCAATGACGCGCTCGGTATCAGCATTAACGAAACCACTACCGCCGCAGATTTGGAAAATTTACTCGCCGTGTTCGGCGTAACTGGCGTAGAGCTTTCGTCGCTGGATGCACAAATTCGCGATGGCAAAAACATCACCGCGAACAATGCTATCCCGGTAGATTTGTTGCGCACTGATGCGGTATTAACGCATCCGGTATTTAATAGCTATCACAGCGAGACCGAAATGTTGCGCTACCTGAAGCGCTTGGAATCCAAAGATATCGCGCTGAACAACGCGATGATTCCGCTCGGCTCCTGCACCATGAAATTAAATGCAACCGCCGAAATGATTCCCGTCACTTGGCCGGAATTTGGCAAGCTGCATCCGTTTGCACCCATTGATCAGGCGCAGGGCTACAAAGAATTATTTGAAGAATTGCAAGAAATGCTCAAAGCCTGTACCGGTTACGATGCCATCAGCTTGCAACCTAACGCGGGCTCACAAGGTGAATATGCAGGTCTTGTTGCGATCAAAAAATATTTTGAAAGCAAAGGCGAAACCCAGCGCGATATCTGTTTGATTCCCGCGTCTGCACACGGCACCAACCCAGCGTCTGCACAAATGGTCAGTTACAAAGTGGTAGTCGTTGCCTGCGATAACAAAGGCAACGTCGACCTGAATGACCTGCGCGAAAAAATTGCCACCTACGGCAACCAAATCGCGTGCATCATGTGTACTTATCCATCTACCCACGGCGTGTTTGAAGAAGGCATAACCGAACTCTGCGACATGATCCACGCCGTTGGCGGTCAGGTGTATATCGATGGCGCCAACATGAACGCACTGGTCGGCGTTGCGGCGCCGGGTAAATTCGGTGGCGACGTATCTCATTTGAATTTACACAAAACTTTCTGTATTCCCCACGGTGGTGGCGGCCCGGGCATGGGACCCATCGGCGTAGGCAAACACCTCGAGCCATTCCTGGCAGCGCATCCGGTACAAGCGGTTCCCGGTACTGATGTCAACAACGGCACTATTTCTGCTGCGCCATGGGGCTCCGCCAGTATCCTGCCGATCAGCTGGATGTACATCAAAATGATGGGCGCCGTTGGTATGCGTCAAGCCACTGAATTTGCCATGCTTAACGCAAACTATGTAGCGAAAAAATTGGAAGCGGCATACCCGATTCTGTACAAAGGCACCAATGGTTTTGTCGCGCACGAATGCCTGTTGGATTTGCGCCCATTAAAAGAAGCCAGTGGGATTAGCGAAGAAGATATCGCCAAGCGATTAATGGATTTCGGTTTCCACGCGCCGACTATGTCCTTCCCGGTTGCCGGCACCTTGATGATTGAACCCACCGAATCCGAATCAAAAATCGAATTGGATAAATTCATCGAGGCGATGTTGATTATCCGCAAAGAAATCGATCAAGTGATCAAGGGTGAAATCTCCGCAGAAGCCAGCGCACTGCACAACGCGCCGCACACGCAAGACGATGTACTGGAAGAAAACTGGACCCGCGCCTACTCACGCGAGGTTGCAGGCCGCCCTGCCAGCTGGTTGAAAAACCACAAGGTATGGCCTTCGGTAAACCGTATCGATAATGTCTATGGGGACCGCAATTTAGTATGTAGTTGCCCTAGCATTGAAAATTATGTCGAGTAATTTTTGTTGTAATCGGACGTAAAAAGCCGGACAAAAAAAATAGACAAGCCTCGGCTTGTCTATTTCTTTATGGGTAGCACACGCGAATTCAATCTATAAATCGAAACCATCAGCATCACCTTTAAATGGCTTGCTCACAGCCCTCAGAAAAATCGAAATCACCTTGAAAGGAATGTCAACAATAAAATCCAACACATCCCAGACTGCAGAAGAGTCATTCCTATCACTAGACTTTGGTTTTATGTAATGAGCGAGGATAAAGCAAAAGAGCACCGAAACCAAAACAATAACGTCAAATCCAGTAGCGAACAAATCCCAGACAAGATAGACTCCAAGACAAAACAACAACACAGCCAGAAATAATCTTATTTCATCGATCATTTATTTATTCCTCATTACCTTGGGAAAATTGCCTTACCTATCCTTGCAACAATCGGCCAACGCAGAAGTAGAACACACACAACATAAGTGTTATCGTGCTCAGCCATTCGCGGACTTTAATCACCCTCACACACCATCACAAATTTTTGCGCAGCGTTAGCATCGCATCCAGATTTGCAAGGCCGTAAACGGGAGGGTCCACCTCGATATTCTTAAGTGTTATTTCATGGTTATCAATAACAGCCCGGAGGAAACACTCGTCAGCCCCGATAGCAAAAACCTGTGATGCTTTGAGAATTAGAATTAATATAATTGCACGCATGATTTAAAGGAATCCTTCGTTTAACTATTTTTAGATTTTATTGAGTCGGTTTTCGGCCAATTGCTAACATAGAAGATGTAAAAGTTTTATAACTTACTTATTTCTTCAGCCAGAAAATTCCGAGACAACCATTTCCCGTGTGTAAAAACACCACTAACACTGCGGCTATTTTTAATGTCGAGCAACGGATTTTTATCCAAGAGAATAAAATCGGCACGTGCACCAGATTGAATTACACCGGCTACACCAGCTTCGCCAAGATAAGCAGCGACATTTACCGTGCTACACCTCAAGGCTTCAAAGGGCGATAGCCCTGCTTGAACCAACATTGCCAACTCTTCATGCAATGAAATTCCCGGCACCAGTGTTCCAAAGGTGTCGGTGCCAGACAACATGGGAACCCCTTTATCATGCAACTCCCTGGTGAGCCTTAACATCACCAGTAAGTTGTTATCCACTTCTGCCTTGGTAATAGGAAAGTCTTTTTCCTGATAAGGATTGGTCGCCGGGTTGAGCCAGTATTCTTTTACGTCATCGGGTAAATATCGTAAATCAGGATTGCTTGTTAACGCCGACAAATGCTCATCCGACTGCCAAACACCTACCATTTTGTAAACAATTAAGGTCGGATCAACATAGATTCCTGATGCAGCAACATCCGCCACCACCTCTGCACGATAATTTGCATTTAATAGGCGTTCAACATTAGCACGGTAAGCAGGGAGAAATCTTGAGGCTGGTTCACTTGCCAGTCTGTCGTCCCGTGCTACGTATAAAAACTCTTCCATATGTTCCAGAGTATCTAATACCAAACTGTCTTTTAACGGCATTTTGTGTTGGGCATGACCAACCACCTTTAATCCCCGTTGTTTTGCACCGAATATTATCGCCTTATATATCTCTGGTTTAAGGTCGCCGTGTACCTTAACAAAGTCAATTTTATTACGCACATGCTCATCTAAAACACGGCCAACCTCATTTGTATTTTCAGGAAAATCTCCTTCAAGATGAGTGCCACTCAATAGATACCTGGGCCCGCGCATTTCTCCGGAATTGATTTTTTCGCGCAGCGCAAGATGATCAAAATCTCCATCTTCCAAGCGCATATTGGCTACGGTAGTGACACCATTAAGCAAAAATAAATTGAACATTTTTTGCGGATTCCAGCGAACATGTACATGCATGTCGGCAAGGCCAGGCATAAGGTATCGCCCACCGCCGTCAATCCGTTGACTTGCATTAACTTCATTCGCTTCAGATTGTTTTATTATTTTTATGATTTTCCCATCATTAATTACGACAGCTCTATTCTGGAGAATGTCAGAATTTATCATTGTAATAACTTGGACATTTTCGACAATATAATCAGCCTTGATTGAATCATTCAAAGTACAGCCGACCAATAGGAAAAGAAATAGTAACGCTGAAAATTTATACATATTCAAACCCGATCCTATTATTAATTCGTTGGATTCAATAAGAATCCGTTTCCGGAATATAAAGATTCCTTTTCATTAACCCATTCGGTAATCAATCTAAAATAGCCATTGGTAATACGAATATTGTTGCGCGATCCATCTGGCATCTCGCTATATTCATACATTCCATGATCGGTATTCGGGAAGATGTAAACGTCTAATTTTGAATTGAATTTTCTGAGCATGCGTAAGGATTTCAGTGTTCGCTTGACGGGTGCCTCACGATCATTTTCAGCAACGACCCACAATATGGGAACCTGCAATTTTTTAAGTACTGGCATTGACTCATAATCCCAGATCAACTCCAGGTTATCAAAATACGCAAGACCAAAGCGCCTCAAATCTTTATCACCCATACGCAGCATAGCGCCGCTGTATTCACCATTAATTTTATTAACCCACGATTGTGACTTTAGTTGCATGCGCAATTGCTCCAGCTCGGCAAGCCCGGCATTAAAGTTAGAGAGAAGAATTTTGGCAGTAATTTTTGATAGCCGATGAATTTGCTTAAGCTCACTAGCGCTGAGATTATGTCGTTGTGCTTCCAGCAGCATTTGATCCAGGTCTTCCTCAATCGGTGATGCAATCAACCCGTAGCTCACCACAACAAAATCAACAGGGGTAAGCGTCGCCGCCAATGGCGCAACCCATCCACCTTGGCTTGCTCCCCAAAAACCGGCACGCTTGATACGCACTGTAGAAATTGAGCGAGCATGGTTCATTGCCGCCGCTGCATCCTCTGCCAACAATTCAAAATTTTGTGTATAGAAACCGGCGGATTGACCAGTGCCACGTTTGTCATACGTGAAAACGGCAATCCCCATAGCTGCTAACAGCATCGCCCTTGAATTTCCAATAGCAGGGTCTTGCTCAGAACCGTGCACCATTACCACTAAAGGATAAGTATTTTGAATAGCGTTCAGAGGCTCAATTAGCTCTCCGGATAGTTGTGTCTGTGCAGATATAAACGTGGTAAACGTGCGACGTAGCGATACCAATTCAAGTGGCATAGCCGTGTTATTGTTCAGGTGAATGGATTTCGATTGACAGGTGAAGGGAATAGCTTCCGATTGAGTATCACCAAAAATACCGTCAAGCATTAAGTATCTAATACTTGAGCCATCTTCTGGCTTATTTCGTAAAGCCACTGCATTGGCCACCCGATCACTATAAGCACCAGGCAAACAATTACCTGTTGCAAAAACATGAAAGTTTATGAGTGCGCCGACAACTGCTATTAGAAATTTCCAAAAATCCATAATGACCCCACATCCAGTCTTTAGTGACAGTGATTACTTGGATGCAGAAATCAAAAAATTAGATTCAATGTTTAAAAAATTATTGTTGGCGGTATCAATTATCGAGGATGAGGATATATTTAAATTTGTTTTTAGTTTGGAAACGTAGTCCGGAGTTCATTGAGAGTTTCTTCAGCTCAATTACATCGCTTAACGGTCAAAGCTGAAATTGGCACTTGCTGCGGGTTACTGGTGAGGAACGAACCGCAACATGACACTGTTTCCCACTGCGATTCAAAGGCCTCACGTAACTAATCATTAAAAAAACAATAACATTAAAATTAACAATGAGCCCCTTAAAGCGAGCAACTGAGCTTCTTATAGCCTCGACTCTCAGTAATTTCATCAATGCGCCATTCAAGCCGCGTAATTTTTACCTCTTCGGCGCTCTATTTACACCCACCCAATTAAGTACGGCCTAGCGTTGCGGTGATCGGCGGAAAACATGTAGGAAAAATGAAATGGAGCCGGCATGTTTGACGTCCGGTTGAATGCTAAAGTAAGACCTTACTTGCGTATTTTAGCTAGGTGAACAGTTAACTGATTCAGACCGTCTCGCGCTTGTTCACCGACTTCGGCAACCTTAGATTCGTGTCTGGCTTGAATTAAAGCGATTGCGCGATCAGCACGGGAAAACAATTCTGGAGTCCACGCGGCACGTTCAGTATTTTTTAGGAAGACCAACACATTTATTCTGCCGCTTGCTGAAAGTCGATCGAGCTTCGGAGGTTCCAATAGGCTGACGGCTTGCTCAACTGCACGCGAGTCAGCACGATAATTCTTGATTAAAGAGTCGACTGCACCTAAGCGACTTTCTTATGCTGCGACATCGATTTGCATAACTAGATTTGTTATGCCGACAAGATCTGTACCAATATTCCCAACCTCCCGAGCCTGCTTGTCATTAAATGCCTGAAGACCAGTGAAAAGCTTGGTTGCCTCGGCCTCAGCTAACGCTAGATTAATGAGATTTACTGCAAGCGTCTTCTGCCCAATGTCCTTGTCATTCAGAACCTGAGAAAAAAGTCCTTGGACAAAGGAATATCGTGCCATCCGCTCTTTACCTTCGGTTAGTGATAAATTTAGCCTCTCCAGTTCAAGCTTCTTCTCTTCGAGTTCAGATGCCTTGACTTTCAATCGTTGATCGGTTGCGCTTATTTGTTGTGACCAGTAGGCGTTTGAGCCCAGTCAGCGCCAAAGTTACGACTGTGGATATAACGCCAAGCCATATAGTAATAGTCGATGCTGCACCCACGGACTGGGTTTTAGTCGAATCGTTCACAGGAAAGGCCTCCTTTGACTTAAAACATTTTGAAAATTGGAGCCATACTCGGAGCGCCATTTTGCAAAGAAATCCGCTACCGTATGCAGACACGACAATGCCATATCGCTTGTTGCGATCTTCTGACTCGAAGACATTGTGGTTCCAATATTGACCGAGGTAATATTCGACTTTAATTATCCGCCCAATTTCCGATGGCTCGTGACCAACGAGATAGATCAATACATCGTAAGTTTGTCCTTTCGTTTCAGAAACGAACAAGCGGTGCGATATAAATATTCGTTTATTTTTTTTATAAATTTCATTCCTCGTATCCTCGCGAGTTGGAAACACCACCTAGCCAACCAACTGTAATCTACAGACCCAAAGCGAATCACAATATTCATAATTCCCAAGCGCAAACAATTACGCAGGCTTACTGGATTGCGCTTGCTGCTGCCACCATGCGAGATAATCCGCTGCGGGCATGGGTTTGGCGAACAGGTAGCCTTGCATTTCTTTAACACCTAGCTCGCGCATTATGTCGGCCTGCCCTTCTGTCTCCACACCTTCTGCAACTGTACCCAGATTTAAGTTGTTGGCGAGTTCGATAATGGTTTTGACGATGGCCACATCAGCAGGGTCACGTTCAATTCCGCGGATAAATGATTGATCAATTTTAAGTACGTCAAGCGGATAGGTTTTAAGCCGCGCGAGACTGGAAAAACCGGTGCCGAAATCGTCCATCGAAACTCCAACAC
>JAGKXA010000282.1 GCA_021151615.1 Cellvibrionaceae bacterium
AGATATAAATGGGCACGCCCAATTGATTCCAGATATTGTCGATTGCCGTTTGAACCTGAGCCCCGGTCATACCCTTCAACTCGTGCGATTGCAGACCAACAGCATCAATATAACCGCCTTGTGCCAGAGGCTTGGCCAGTGCAATAAATTCATTGTGCTGCCAACGGATATTGTTGTAGTCGTTCAGAATCAAAATTGAATTCGGGCAATATTGGCGAGCCAATTGGAACACGCGTTGAATCCAGTTGTTGCCGAACGCTTTTTGCGCGTAAGCCGCGGGTTGGTGGCCAGCGACGGCTTCGTTCACTACGTCGATCATCGCAGTATCCGGATAACGGGTGCAGTAATCGCGAATCCACTCTTCGATCTCTGCTGCAGTCTCGGTTGCACTCAGGTTGTTGATCCACGAAGGGGATTGTGCGCCCCACACAAAAGTATGCGCTTTTACTGGAATGCCATGTTGACGAGCGTAAGCGTAAATGCGGTCAACCGGTGCCCAGTTGTACACATCGCGAGTACCCTCAACAGATCCCCATTTACCTTCGTTTTCGCCAGTGATTTGATTCCAGTAGTTAGCGAAATCTGATCTCACTGCACCAGAGGTAGTGATGTTACCGATGAATTTTTTGGTCGATGCCGCACTGCTGGAGCTACGTGAACTGCTGCTTGGCACCTGCACCACCTGGCCGCCAATTGCAAAGTCATCGGCGTAGTAGCTGATGGTGGTATCGGTGGCTTCGATGATGAAGTTTTGGAAAGCAGTTGAACCTGATTGGGTGTAATAACCTTCCAGCAAACGCCATTCATTAGCCGATGCAGTTACAGTCGCAACACGAGTGTATTCGTTGTAGGTAGAGGTATCGCTATCGTCTACACGCTTACCAGTCAGGGTCAACACGCTGTCTGGCGTACCGGGAGCCAATTTCACCCACACATTAACTTCGTATTGGTTGCCGTTGGTGAGTGAACCCACGTTAAAGGTCAAGCCATTCCAGGCAGCAGTGCGGCCGGTGATTAACGCACTCGCGCTACCACTGTGCTTATCAGCAGTTGAACGGGTCACGGTGCCTGCTGTAGTACCCCAGTTAGTCAGGCCAGATTCAACACCACCGTTTTGTGCAAAGTTATTGGCCGGTACAGAGAAGCTGGATGCAGATGAAGAAGTCGCTGGTGCGCTGGAACGTGAACTGCTGGTTGCAGGAGTCGAGCTAGGTGCAACGCTTGAGCGACTTGAAGAGGTTACCGCAGCACTTGAGCGTGAGGATGAAGTCGCTGGTGCAGCGCCACACAGGGTGCCGTTAACCACCGGACGCTCTACGGTGCCACTGTTGGTGTTGCCCTGGAAGCCGAACGAAATTGATTGGCCCGGCGCAATGCTGCCGTTCCAACTCATATTGGTTGCAGTATATGGATTGCTACCGGAGAAGTTTGCGTTCCAACCATTGGTAATACGGTTGCTGCCGTACTGCCAATTTACGCTCCAATTATTTACGGCTGCAGCCGTATCATTTTTTACGGTAATACTCGCCACAAAGCCACTACCCCATTGGTTATCAATGTTGTAGGTACAGGCTGCGTTCGCGCCTTGCGAAACAACAGCGAGGGCTGCGCTTACAGCAACAAAGCTGCAACTGCGTTTAAATAATCCGCCGATGTTCCGGCTGGAATTGGTTGGATGATTCATGATTTTTTAATCTCCGCTAGTGGTCAAAAATTTAACTCGCGTTGCCCGGAAAAATGCCCGGTCCAAAGACCGGGCGAGTTCAGGACTGACTACAGTCACACAGGGCGTGTAAGCTGCTTGTTTACAACGGGAGTTGTAACTGGGTGTGCATCCCTCACTGAAACAACTGGATTAGTTTTTATAAAAAGAACTTCTAATGTAATCGGGCGAGAGCTTTGAGGGCCTGAATCGCAATTATTGTTATGAGTAGCGTCGCGAACGCACCAGGCCTTGGAGAGAGATCCAGGGTTCGCACAAACCGGCATAAAACTAACCAAATCTGAAGGTAAAGATTTGTGTTTTTGAAAGACTTTTTTGAAAACTGCAGAAAGTTGAAGAGTTTTTGTAATTAATTAAATGTCGCCTGACGCTTAAAATACCATACTGTGACGAGCATCCCTTTTGGTTTTCAAACCAGTTCCACTGATCGGCACAACCTTTTTTTACTGCTAAAAACAATAAAGATTGCACTGATCAAAATGCGCCCCCTATTAGTTTTGTTTTCATTACTGAATAAACTTATACAGGCTCATCCGTGTGAGATTGCGTTAGTGATTTAAAGGTTTTTGGAGCGCAACCATATTCTTGTTTAAACAATTTATTGAAGTAAGTCACGTTGTTGTAGCCCACGGAATAGGCAATTTCCGAAACGTTGGCATCTTCATTTTCTGCCAGCAAACGCGCTGCTTCAGTAAGACGCAACTTATTCAGATAGCTACTAAAGGTCAATCCAAGTTCTTCTTTTAACAAATCGTTTATTTTGGTGCGGTTAATTCCCAAACTTGCGGCGGCAGTATCCAAACTTAGGTCTGCACCGGCATACTCCGTTGCCATGTAACGCAACAAAGCACTTTTCTCTTTATCCTTTTGCGGCTCTATCGACAATTTTTTGTAAGCGATTAACGGCTGATCCTGTTTAACTCGCGCACGCAATTCTGACGTCAATACTTTGATGTAGCGACGAATAAGTGCTACGCCAAACACTATCCATAGAAGCAGGCTAAAACCTGACGCCATATACAGGTACCGGAAATCGCGGCCGCCCAATTTCACATCAGTTAGTTTGACCCGCGAGGTAGTGTTCAATGGGCTTTGCAACGAATTGACCCACGCAAAGCCCATAACCTTATCGCGTCGGTAGCCCGTATCACTAAATTCGAACCCATAACGGCCCAGCCACCAATGCGGGGTATCCAAATCCTCCAGATCGATACTCACATCGGTCCAATGACTTTCACACGAAAACGCCGCAGAGGAGACGCGACGCGACGCCATGTTGTTCAGATCGGTCACTTTATCGTCGAAGCTAAACACCACCAGCATCAAGACGTTCTTGGGATCGCACTGGATTTTGAATTGAATATCACTGTAGCGCGTCAAATCCGCTTGAACAAAAGACTGGATTGCATCAACGAAATAAAGCGAATAATGGGTATAAGGGAAGGGAGTAGCAGAGTCTAGAAAGAACTCATACTCCACAGTCCCCACTTCGTTTTTTACTGTCAGTTGAGTTTTGCCGACCGGTGATTTCGGTTCTGTAGCCGCCGCCCATAACAAACTTGCATCACGCGCTGGAAACAGCGAAACACTCAAGTGGGACTTAATGAGCCCTCCATAGATAAGGGCAAGGGTTAGCAGCACTAATGCCAAAAACGCCAAGGCCGCATTGCGATAAAACTTCAACATAGCTGATCAACCAAGCAGATTGTAGGTAATTGCTTTTTTTGCCGATTCTGGTTGAGATGCGCTCGCCTGCCTGGCAAGGTTGAACCACGGAAACCGCTTACACGGTTGTGACGATATTATGGCTGTGGTTGCTATCCGCATTATTCTCGTTATGGTTCGGATATTAAGCCCATGAAAATGGCCAACCCTATTTCATGGGGATGCTCACATCATGTCATACTGTAAGACATATCGGCAATGCGCCCAAATCACAACAGGCAAGAATATTTATTCATATGGCGCAGTATGGCCTCACCGCTAACCGGGTAAATCGTTTCGATCTCGCGGCGCAATCTGGTAAGATGCGCGCCTTTTTTTCGTTTCCGGCCCACTTTTCGGGCCTAAACTTGAGCGCTAATGCAATCGGACAAATGATATGGCAAGAAAAGTTGCGGTGATTATGGGTTCCAAGAGCGATTGGGCCACTATGCAGGCTGCGGTCGAGATTCTGGAGCAAATGGGTGTGGGGTATCACACCGAGGTGGTTTCCGCCCATCGCACCCCGCAAAAACTCACCGAGTTTGCTGAATCAGCAGTGGATGAGGGTTATGCGGTGATAATCGCTGGCGCCGGCGGTGCCGCTCATTTGCCCGGCATGGTTGCTGCCCACACCCGCTTGCCAGTATTGGGCGTACCGGTACAGAGCAAGGCGTTGAGCGGTGTTGATAGCCTTTATTCCATTGTGCAAATGCCCAAAGGTGTTGCCGTTGGCACCCTGGCGATTGGTGTTGCCGGTGCATTCAACGCTGGCCTGTTGGCTTGCCAGATCCTGGCAGTGACTGATCCGACACTGGCAGCCAAAATCGACCAGTTCCGCCACGACCAGACCCAATCGGTTCTGGACAATCCTGACCCGCGCGACCAATAAGTCGTACGTTATAAGCCGTTTTTCGAGGTCAGTTATGAGTCAACGTATTTGGGTTTTGGGCGCAGGACAATTGGGTGCAATGCTGAAACATGCGGGTATGCCGCTGGATCTGGATGTGTGTCCGATTGATATAAATGAGGCAACAGCCCCCTCGCTGGCGGTCGATGACCTGGTGACTGCCGAGCGCGAGCAATGGCCGGAGACCCTGGTTACCAATGCCCTGGCGCAACAC
>JAGKXA010000065.1 GCA_021151615.1 Cellvibrionaceae bacterium
AGCAAAACCGAAGCGGTAAACCAGGTGCTGGATTTAATAGAGGACAAGCAATACAACCTCTGGGCGGCAACCCGTTCGGGGCTGTATCGCTATGATCGAGACAATGAAGTGCTGGTGCCCATCAAAAGCCTGGATGCAATGCTTGATGCGGGGGGCGCGGTTAACACTATCGCCGAAAATAGCGATGGCAACATTTTGGTAGGTACTGCCAACGGCCTGGGCATTCTGGATCCAACCAGCGAGAAACTGGAGATCCTCAACCAGCAAACCGGTGGCATACCCAGCAACCAGATTAGCGACATAGTGGTAGATGCCGAGGGCAAGATCTGGCTGGGGCAGGAAACTGGCTTAACACACCTGGATTTAATCGAGCACAAGTTCACCCAGCATATCCCCAATCCGGACAATCCCAAGTCCACTCTGGAAAACAGCGTCCGGGTCGTCGCTGTGGATCGTAGCAAGCGAGTCTGGATTGGCGGTGACAACGGCATTTACCGTATGGACCAAAGCACCGGTAAATTTGTCAATTATCGCTACGATGCCAAAAACCCCGAGAGCCTGGGCAATAACTTTTCCCGCCAGATTTACATTGATCGCAATGGCTGGGTATGGACGGGCAGTGACGGTGCCGGCATTAGCCTTTATAACGAAGCAAACGATAACTGGATTCGTTTTGAGCGCGGCGATGGCAGCGCGGGCCGCTTGATCAGCAATACCATTCGCCGTATTTATGAAGACCGCATTGGCGACCTCTGGATCGGTACTTACCCGTCGGGTGTACATATTTATGACCGCTCCAGTACGGCAGTCAGGGTTTATCAAAAATCGCTGACCGAAAACCTCGGGCCTAATGACAACAATGTGGAAGCTATTGTCGAAGATAGAGAGGGCAACTTGTGGCTTGGCTCAGGCGGCATATCGCGTCTGGATCCTAAAACGGATCTGTTCACTCATTACAAACACACCACTGATGCCGACTCCCGCGTGGCCACTACGGCGGTGCTGAATGGGCATATGGATTCGCAAGGCAATTTACTCTTTGGCACCTGGGGCACAGGCGTCCAGAAATACAACGCAGTCACAGACAGGTTTGATACTCTGCCGGTAGACCCGGATCAGAGCAAACGCGGCGAAGCGAGCGGCAACAAATTAAATGACCTGATGGTTTGGAATATTTTTGAGGATCGTTCCCATAACCTTTGGTTTAGTACCCACTACAACGGTTTGACTCGCTTTGATCCTGCAACCGGCATTTATCATTATTACCCCCATGACGATGCCAAGCCAGACAGCATTTCCAGCTCAGTGATCTGGGTATCCTACGAGGATTCACACGGGCGACTTTGGGCCGGATCCGCCTACGGGCTCAACCTAATGGATCGTACTACGGGTACCTTCAAGCGCTACATACCCGATGCCAAAAATCCGCGTAGCTTGGCCAACGGGTCTGTGCTATCTATTCGTGAGGACACCAAAGGGCGCCTGTGGTTTGGCACCGACATGGGCTTGCACCTGTATCACCCCGAGACTGACGATTTCAGCGTTTACAACACGCGCAACGGCTTTGCAGACCATGGCATACGCGCGATTCTCGAAGACCACCATGGCAACCTATGGCTGGGTACCAATAACGGCATTGTGCGTTTTAATCCCGATACGCTAGCCGTAAAAAACTACACGCGTATTAACGGACAACTGATTGGCGGCGTAGCAACCGGCGCCGGGTTGGTAACCAGCTCCGGTGCAATTGCCTTTGGGGCGCGCAACGGCTTGTATTTTTTCGATGTAGACCAACTCGATAATTATCAAAATAAGATTGCACCCAATATAGCGCTGACCGATTTTCGTTTGTTTACCGAAAAGGTGGCGGTCAATGGGGCCGACAAACTGTTGGCCCGTTCAATCACCCAAACCGACACCATCACACTGGATTACACCCAGTCGATGATCTCGTTTAGTTTTGCGGCATTGAATTATCGCGAATCAGAGAAAAACCTTTACGCCTACCGCCTGGAAGGCTTTGACGATCAATGGCGTACAGTAGGCAACCAGCGCACCGCGCTCTACACCAACTTGCCCGCTGGCACTTATCAATTCCGTGTGAAGGCGAGCAACAACGATGGTATCTGGAATGAGCAGGGGCACAGCATTCAATTAATCGTATTACCGCCGCCCTGGAAAACCTGGTGGGCTTACAGTATTTATACCGCTCTCGTTCTTGGTCTCTTACTATTGTTTGTTCGCAACCAACACCAAAAAGTCGTCGTGGCACAAAAGATTAGCCACGAGCTGGAGCAGAAAGTTACTGAACGCACCGCCGAATTGCGCAGCAAAAATAGCGAACTGGAAAGTGCCTATGCGCAGCTTGAAGCGATTAGTTTGTCCGATCCATTAACCGGTTTGAGCAATCGTCGCTACTTGCAAAAATTGATGCCCATGGATACCGCCAAAGTGCAACGGGAATACAGCGCGGCACAATCCAGGGAACCACGCAAAAAACCAACCCCCGATCTCACTTTTTTTATTCTGGATGTGGATCACTTTAAATCGGTTAATGATATTTACGGCCACACCGCTGGCGATCAACTGCTAATTCAACTATCAGATTTGCTTACGCATATCTGCCGCGAATCCGATTGTGTCGTGCGTTGGGGCGGCGAAGAGTTTTTGGTGGTCAGCCGCTTTGCCGATCGCGACGATGGACCTCTGATGGCTGAACGCATTCGCAAAACCATTGCCGAACACACCTTCAAATTGCCCGACGGTTCCGATTTGAAAAAAACCTGCTCCATTGGCTATGCCTGCTTCCCATTCCTGCGCGAAGCACCTACGGCATTGAGCTGGGAGCAAGTTATTGACGTGGCTGACCACGCGCTCTACGCGGCAAAAAAATCTGGTCGCAATCGCAGCGTCGGCCTTAGTGCCACCGCCACCACACCTACCAATGATCTCCATCAGGAAATTGGCAACAGCCTGCAAGGCATGATTCAAAATCGCGAATTAAATGTGATTGCGCAAAACGCAGAGGCGTTGGTATGGGATTAACCTCGGCCACAATGAGGTTCATAAAAGTGTAAAAATATTTGCATGCAATTGCGGCTATGCTCAGTACATTAATGACTTTGCACGGCGGCCAGCCATGAACTCTAACGATTCCTCCCTCACTACCGAATCGTCCAGCTTGCGCAGCGCAGAATTGCGGCGCGAGCTAAAACAAAAAATTCCCGAGCTGTTACAACTCGAACGCCTGATTCGCAATTACCCGCAACACCTGAATGCGCAGCTCGAATTAAGCTTGCCGCTCAAACAACTGCACTTGCCACTCTACTCCATCACCTTGGGCACAAAAGATACGTCTGCCCCGACACTGTTATTAACCGGAGGTATGCATGGTATTGAGCGTATTGGTAGCCAGGTTTTAATCGCTTGGTTACAAACGCTATTGGAGCGATTGAATTGGGATTCTCACCTGCAACAACAACTCACCCAGGTACAATTGGTGTTAATGCCAATTTTAAATCCGGTCGGCATGTATTTGAATCAGCGCAGCAACGGGAATGGTATAGATTTAAATCGCAACGCCCCCATTGATGCGGAAGGGGATGTACCCTTACTCGGTGGAGGACATCGTCTGGGGACATTCTTACCCTGGTATCGCGGCAAAAAAAATACCACCATGGAAGTGGAAAATATTGCACTGGAAAAATTACTGCAAGGCCGAATTCTAAATCGCTCATTTTCTCTGGTGGTGGACTTGCACTCAGGCTTCGGCATGCGCGACCAACTCTGGTTCCCCTACGCCTATCGTAAAAAACCCATCCACAACATTGCCGATTATGTCGCACTAAAATTGTTGTGGGAGCGCAGCTACCCCAACCATACCTATGCCTTCGAGCCGCAATCCATTCACTACTTATCCCACGGCGACTTGTGGGATTATTTTTGCCTGCAAGCACGCTCACACCAGCAATCACATTTCTTACCCTTGACGCTGGAGATGGGTTCCTGGGCCTGGATTAAAAAGCACCCGCGCCAGATTTTTAACCTCGCGGGATTATTTAACCCGCAAATGCAACACCGCCATGCACGAGTATTGCGCAGTCATTTGTTATTATTGGATTTCATGTTGGCCGCCACACTCAATTACCAAAATTGGTTGCCCGATAAAAAACAGCGTGAGCTATTAAACCAAACCGCCAAAAGTCTATGGTTTAATTAAAGAGTCAGGAACCTTATTGATGCAGATTATTTTATTGCGCGGCCTAGCGCGCGAAGCAGCTCACTGGTTGCATTTTCCGCAGCAGTTACAACACACACTCGGCCCCCGATGGAATATTCACTGCATTGATTTCCCCGGTTGTGGAATTCATTATCAGGAAAGTCCGCTCGACTCCATCCAGCAGATGACCGAATACGCGCGCGCGCAACTTGCCACCCTCCAGATCGGCGAACCAATTTATGTGGTTGGTATTTCCATGGGCGGCATGATTGCATTAAATTGGGCACAACAATTTCCCGCGCAAGTTGCCGGTGTGGTATTGATTAATTCCAGCGCTGGTGATCAGCCCCTGCACTGGCGTTTGCGCCCGCGCGCCTGGCCGGCCATTATCGCTGCGCTCCTATTACCCATTCGCTGGCGCGAACACCTGGTGTTGCGCCATGTCAGCAATAACCGTCTGAATTTCAATGCACATTTGCAGCAGTGGCTTGCGATTCAAACACAGCACCCAGTTTCACGCGCAACAATTATTACCATGCTGGGAGCCGCCGCGCGATTTCGTCCACAGCAAAGCTGCGCGGTGCGCGGATTGGTTGTCGCCAGCGCGGGTGATCGCTTTGTCAATTGCAACGCAAGCAAAGATCTCGCACAGCGATTTAATTGGCCACTAGAGTTGCACCCGGATGCGGGTCACGACTTGCCAATGGACGCCCCCGATTGGCTCTGCCAAGTATTAGGCGCCTGGCTCTGTTGATTTTCTGTCATTGACCAGCAGAGTTTTATGTAGCGGAAAATTCAGCGCGCAGCCCTCTGTGCGATTAAATTGTTCGCGCCCACCGCTGGTGAATTGATGCTGATTCAAGGCATCAATCAGGGCTTCAATTGTTAATTGAACCAAATGCAATGCTGTAGCTTCCAGTGGTTCTATAAACCCTTGCGACAACCCCAAGCCAACGCAATTGAAGGCCCAGTGTTGCTCCAATTGCCCTACGCGCATTTGCAGGTGACGGCACTCCTGCGCCGAATCACTCACCCCCAGGTGCGCGCGAAATTCTGCTTCCGCTTGATCTTTACTAATAAATTGACTGCTATAAACATAACCATTTCCGCTACGGTGCATCAGCGGAATATGCCAACACCAACCTGCAGTTAATGCGGTAGAACGGGTCTCCACCGGAAAATGTTGCGCGGCGGCACTGGGCATAACCACGGCGCTATCGTTAAACAATTGCTGTGCGTAAGAGCGAAACGGCACGCCCAAACCCTGTTGCATTAACAGCGAGGAAAAGCCGGTGCAGTCGATAAAAAAATCACCGTCAATGACATCGCCGGCGCGGGTTTGGAGCGCGCTAATATCACCCGCGTTATTGCGCAGCACCTGTGCGAAGGTGGCCTGGCGATGAATCACACCGCGCGCTGCAGCAACCCGCGCCAGATAGCGCCCGAGCAATTGCGAATCAAAGTGATAGCCGTATTCCATGTGAAACGGAAAACTTTTTGGTGCAACCGGCGCTTTGCCTTGCCGCGCCAATTCACCATTAACAAAAAAACGCTCAGGCTCCGTTACCACATCCAAACCCAAGCGACGCGTGCGGCAATTGGTAAAAAATGCGCGCTCGTTAAATACATCCGGCTGGGAATAAAAGGGGTGCGAATAATCGCTCACGCCGGAGGCCGGGCTCCAGTCAACAAAGCGAATATTGGCTTTGTAAGTCGCCTGGCATTCCGGCATCCATTCGCACTCGGGAATGTCGAGCGTTTTAAAAAAACGTTTCAACGAGGGTGTAGAACCTTCGCCCACACCAATAATAGGAATTTCCGGCGCTTCGATTAAGGTTATCTGGACTTGTTCACGCGGCCACTGTTTTGCAAATAAATTGGCGGCCATCCAACCAGCGGTACCACCACCGAGGATTATGATGCGCCATGGTTTATCCACCCTGGGTCACCTCGCGCGTGACACCTGCATACTGAAATAAAAAATCGTCATGGGTTGGCAATTGCGCCAGTGGCTTGCGCTTGGCCGTCGCAATTTGCTCAAGCATCGCGTTCAATTCGCTGGCAGGAGGTAAATCTGCACTGGGGTGATAATCGCGCGGCATTATCCCCTGCCCCATCATGACTTGCAGCCAGGAAGAATCGAGAAAAATATCGCCCGCATCATTGACCACTGAGCCAGTCTCGCGAAACAGCGCCATTTTGTGCGTGAGTCGCTCCGGGATAGGCATGTTGCGCAAATACCGCCAGAAGTCGTTATCGTCACGCTCGTTTAAGTGGTAATGCAGAATAATAAAATCGCGCACGGTTTCGTATTCGCGCTTGGAGTCCTGATTGTATTCATTGACCTGCGCAGCGCTGAAACCCGCATTGGGAAAATTTTTGGCGAGGCGCACTATGGCCGATTGAATTAAATGAATACTGGTGGATTCAAGCGGTTCCAAAAATCCGCTCGACAGGCCAACGGCAATGACATTTTTATTCCACTGTTGCAGTGTCCGTCCGGTTTTAAACTGAATGGGTTTGGGATCGGCAAGCGCAACCGAATCCAGGTTGTTCATTAAGATATGCGCGGCTTCATCGTCACTTAAATACTGCGAGCTATAAACCAATCCATTGCCGTTGCGGTGGGTGAGTGGAATTCGCCACTGCCAACCCACCTTGTGCGCGATGGCGCGAGTATAAGGCAAGGTTTTTTCAAAGCGCTGCGAGGGTACTGCCAGCGCGCGATCACAGGGCAGCCAATGCCCCCAGTCCTCGTAACCGGTACGCAGCGCGCCCTGAATCAATAAGCCGCGCATACCGCTGCAATCGATAAATAAATCGCCCGCTATGTGCTGGCCATTTTCCATCTGCAAGGATTCGACAAAGCCGGAATCCGGATTGATGTTTACCGAACTGATTTTTCCCTCGGTGCGCACCACACCAGCCTGCTCGCTCAACTTGCGCAGATAGCGGCCATAGAGGGCAGAATCAAAATGATAGGCATAGGGGAGTTGGTAGAGCGGATCTTTGCTATTAAATTTGCCAAACACTCCGGCATTGCAACACAGATAATTTAAATCGAATTCCCATAGCGCAGCGGAGCTCAACCCCTGCTGGCGGGCGCGCAACCAGTAGTGCTGAAATGCGCTGTAGCCAAGGGTAGTTCCCGGCGCGCCGAAGGTGTGGAAGTAGCTGTCGCCGCGCTGTTTCCAATGATCGAAACGTATAGCCATTTTGATGGTGGCCCGGGTCTCGCGCAGAAACTCTGCCTCATTCAAGCCCAGCACCGCATTGAAAGTTTGTATCGGCGGAATTGTTGCCTCACCCACACCGATAATGCCAATTTCCTCTGATTCAACTAATTCAATATCAACGCGCTGCTGCAACATTTTTTTTAACAGCGCAGCACTCATCCACCCCGCTGTACCGCCACCAGCAATAACTATTTTTTTGATTGGTTTATTCATTAGTTCGCTATTCCCTACCCTGAGTGCAACCAGGTTGCTATCAGTCAATACCAAGTTGGATCTCATTAAAGATAGCCGCTTTTATCGCAGCAGATCGCAATAGTCTTACTCTCTAACAAAAAAGCCTCCCGAATTCCTCCGGAAGGCTTTTTCAATCATCGCGCTTTAGAAGGAGTAGTTGGCGTTCAACATATAGGTTGGACCAAATTCACGGCGCGCAGTGACTATGCCCTGATCGCCTACATCTTCTTCGTCTTCATCGGTCAGGTTGGTACCTTGCAATGACAGACGCAAGCCATGCAGCGACTCCCAATCGGAATCAGAGAAATCGTAACTGATCTGGGCGTCAATTAACTGCACACCATTGCGCTTGGCATTTTCAATTTTGTTACTGCCACCGCGCTGATAGGTTGCGAAATCACTCCGGTCCGTACCTGCGACACGCACTTCAAATCCACCGGTCGCGTAGTAAATGGTTAAGGAGTGAACCTCATCTGACTGACCGGGAATGGCGGAGTCATCATCCAGTTTGGCATCAATAAATGAGCTGGACGCAGCAAAACCGAAACCTTCCAGTGCATCGCTTAACAGGCTCAAGGGCACATTGGCAGTCAGCTCCCAACCATCCACTTTGCCTTTCAGGCCATCTTCAAAGGACGAGGAATAACCCAGGAATTGGGCGGGTGCAACCACAGTACCCGCCGTCAGGAACACATCATTGGGACCGTAGGTGCCATCGGTCTGCACCGTTTTGTTGTGGAACGCCGGTATGTAGTAGTTGGCTCCGCCATTGGTTGCATCGTTAGTAAAATCGATAACCGTCTGACCTTCGCGCGTCCAGTTGACCAGGTCTTTGTAGAAGTAGGTCAGGGAGATGTAGCCATCATCCGCAAAGTATTTTTCGTAGGCCAGATCGACATTATTGGACTCTAACGGCCGCAAGCTGGGCGCCCCCTGGAACTTGGACCAGGGCGTGTCCGCGGTGTAATCCGTAGAGAGCAAAATATCGATGTTCTGATCGTACTTCACAAAACCGGAGGCTTTCATTTGGTCGATACGCGCGCGGCTAATCGTTTTGGACGCCCCAAAGCGCACAAATTGGGATTCAGCCACTTCCGCGCTCAGGTTCAAGCTGGGCAGCACCTTGGTGTAGCTCGCTCCACCCTCGGCGGTACGTGTTGGATCCACACTGAAAGTCTCATCCACCAAGCCGGTATAACCGGTGGAGGCTTGATCGGTATCCACTACCTGCACCCCGGCATTACCCACCAGATTGATCCCGCTCACGTCCGTATTGATATCCGCTTGCAGGTAGAAGGTAGTCACCTCTTCAGTAACTACGTAGGAGTCGCCCAAGCGATCCGGCTCAAGATCCGCTGCCGAGGTTTGGTAGTAATAGCCGTCTTTGTAGGGGGCATAGCCATCATAGGCAACTACCTTCCCCAATCCCGCCCAGGTTAAATCCGCGAGGCCGAAACGATATTTTTCAGGAATGACTTCATCCACTTTCCCGGTGCCATTGCCATAGGGATAAGTCGGGGATGTAGCGAAGAAGCCATCGTTAATCTTGGATTTTTCACGATCACTAAAGTAGGCACCCAGGGTCACACCGGTGAAGAAGCCTGTGTCCAACTCCGCGGCAATTTCGACCTTCACAGTGGTCAGGTCTTCGCTGAAACGCCCCGCATTAAGGAAACCGTCCTGCGCGTTTTCGTAGGTATATACACCGCCACCAGCGGCCTTTTGCACATTCGAGGCAAACACATCAGCCTCAGCCGCCAGGGAGCCGCCCCAACCTTGCGGGCCGGTCAGCTTAATACTGTTAAAGTCACTGAAATCCATGCCGGAGATGCCGGTGAAGTAGACACCGCCCTGACTCATTACAAAGTTACGTGACCCCAACTGCGCATTGGTCAGGGAGCCGGAGCGGCCCAGACCTGCATAACTTTCGCCACGGGTATCGGTTTTACTGGATTCGCTATCCGCGGCATCCAAATGGAAGGACCAGATTTCGTTGAATTTGTATTTGAGATTTATGCCAACCGTTTTCAAATCGCCAAGAATTTCTTTGGGGTCAGTGCGCAATACCGGGTTGGCGTTGGCCTGAACTCCGGTAGCATCAAACTCCCCTGAACCCGCCGTAATACTGCCGACCGAGAAGGGTTCGATAAACCCGCGAATCACCCCGTAATCGCTGTAGTCGATGTCCAGGGCATCAACCACTATGTCCAAATCTTCATTGGGGCGGTACTGGAAGATCGCGGAAACGGTATCGCGCTCCAACACCGATGAAATCGCCATAATGTCCAGGCCAGAGGGCACGTAACGGTCGCTGGCCGCATTTTTGTCATAACCCCAGACGCCATACTTGCGTTGGTTGGTGGGTGATTCAGTAGAGGCATAAGCCATGGCCAAACCAATTGTGTCATCGGCAAACTTGTGCGAAAAACCTATCGCGTAGCGATTGCCGTTGTCATCAAATTCAGGGTTATCCGAACCCTGGGAATTCAATTCGTAAGACCCGTTCAGGGTAACCGTGGGGGCAGAGTCCAATGGGCGCGCCGTACGCAAATCCACGGTTCCGCCAATTCCGGTAGTGGTCAATTTGGCTTCGGAAGATTTGTAGATGACTGCACCCGACATGATTTCAGAAGGGTATAAATCGTATTCAGCACCGCGGTTATCGCCAATACCGAGCAGTTCGCGACCATTCAGGGTGGTGCCAACAAAATCCTCTTTGAAGCCGCGCACGGAAATACCGCTCACGCGCCCGCCTTTACGCTCGCCCGCCAAACCGGGTAAACGTGCCAAAGATTCAGCGATCGATGAGTCTGGCAACTTACCAATGTCCTCGGCCGCCAGCGCCTCTGATATGGAGGCGTTTTCCATCTTCATTGACTGTGCACGCATCAAGCTTGCGCGGATACCGGTCACCATCACCTCTTCAACATCCGAGGCGGTTTCACTATTGGAATTTTGTGCATAGACCAGACCGGGACTCCCTGTGGCCGCTGCTACGGCCAGGGACAAAATCGCAGGCTTGAATATGGTGTTGTGTTTCATGTCTCTCTCCTGTTGTGCTCTTTAGGCTGTAAGAAAATCTTTGCAACCGGTTGTAATTTAGAGCACCCAAAGCCAAAAGCCAAAAAAAGTTCCGTTTTTTTTGCTCTCGCTACAAAAGGTTACATTTTGATCAAAAAAAGCCCTTACCAATCTGATACCGACAGAAACAACCGGTTGCAATACACACCATTAAATAACATTGGTTACATTAGTTGTCATTTGAGAATAACTCGCATAGCAACTTGAGGCAGGTGTTGCACACGTAAAGAGAGGGGGAAAACAACGAAAAACGGCGCAGTAAAACGGCGCCGTTTAGTATCTACGAAGGGAGAAATCTAGCTCTGGGTACTATTGCGAACGAGGATCTCGGTGGGCAGCAATCCGGAATCCACCCGCTCACCATCAATCATAGCGAGCAACTTTTCCACCATTAACCGGCCACCCTGCTCTCGATCCTGACGGATGGTGGTAATCGAGGGTGTGTAAAAGCGGGCCAGGGAAATATCGTCATAACCAACCACCGCCACATCAGTCGGCACGCGCAGGCCATGCTCGGTAAGCGAGTTAATTGCCACCATGGCAATGGCATCGCTCAAGCAAAACAATCCATCAAATTTCTGCCCGCTGGCGATGAGCCGCTGCGTCGCCTCCCGGTGGCTATCGCGACCAACCCCCAACGCCACTTCCAGCGCCGGATTTGGGGTCAGACCAGCATCCATAAGGGTTTTGCGGTACCCCTCATAACGCAATCGGCCTTCGGGGGTCGTCCAATCGCCGATAATCGCAATTTGCTGGCGGCCTATCTCCCGTAGATGACGAGAGGCCAAGGCCCCACCCAAATGGTTATCGCCGCCCACAGTGCAGTAGCGCTGGTCCGGCAACTTGGCACCCCAGACCACTACCGGCGTATTGCCATCCGCAATGCGGTTTAAGTCTTCATGGCAATCCGCTTGGCCGGCCACAATCAGGCCGTCGCAGTTGATGCGGCGCAAACCATCGTGGCCGCTGGCTACCGCATGCAAGCTCAAACCAGACAAGAGCATTTCGTGCCCTTGCTCAATCAGGCTAAAGGAGATGGAACCCAACAATTCCAGAAAAAACGGATCGGTAATTTGCCAGCGGGCTTCATCCGCCGAGGGAATAACAACGCCGATAGTGAGGGATTCTTTGAGCCGAAAATTGCGCGCCTGGGTATTCAGGCGATAGTTATGCTCCTTGGCCAGCGCCTGAATTTTCTCGCGGGTTTCCAAATTGACCAGCTCGCTGTTTTGCAATGCACGCGAAACAGTTGACTTGGAGACCCCCGCCATTTTCGCCAGATCCACCATTTTCAAGGCGGTTTTTTTTATCGTTGTGGTTTCTTTTTTCATCGCCAGCCACTCGTTGAGCAATTCAGCGGAATGCGCCGCTGCTTCAAATTGGCATCATAGTTTGTTTTCCGGGCATTCACCATACAACCGGTTGTAAATCGGGATGATATCCATCGGCAAGCACTTGCCCCAACTTAATAACACTGGTTTAATTAGTTGCAAAAAAACGCTCGTTTTACTTTCCGGCAACTGCGATGCAGTGCAAGGGGCTCTGATGAAACACCTGTATTCCAAGCTTGCAATGGGGCTGGTCCTGATACTTTTGATTTTACCTAGCCTGGCGGACACCACCCAAAGCTACCAGTTACGGTCGCCCGATAATTCGTTGGAGGTGCAGTTGGAGGTGCGCCCGGAAGGGGTGTTCTATAGCCTAAGTTACCAGCGCAGATCAGTAGTAAAGCCCTCTCGCCTGGGGCTCACGCTTAAAGGCCAAGACCCGCTGGCGGGCGGACTCAAGGTCCATAAACACAGCGAGCGCGAGGTAAACCAGCAATGGCAGCAACCCTGGGGCGAACAACAGACCATTAGCGAGCACTATCGTGAGCTTCGCCTGGAACTTACCGAAACCAGCGCAAAGCCCCGGCGCTTAAATCTGGTGATGCGCGCGTTTAACGATGGTATCGGCCTGCGCTACGAGCTACCTGATCAGCAGCACCTGAAGAATTTCGTGATCGAGGACGAGCTGACGGAGTTCGTATTGGCCGAAAACAACCACACCTGGTGGCTTCCCGCCTACCGCAACTGGGGGCCAGAATATCAATACCTGAAATCGGCACTCAGTTCGGTCGATGTGGCTTTCACCCCTATTACCCTGGAAGCGCGCCATTACGCGTTGGCGATTCACGAAGCAGCGCTCGTGGACTACGCCAGCATGACACTGCGCTTGCAGGGCGATAACACCAAAACGCTTAAGGTAGACCTGGTGCCTTGGTCTAACGGCGACAAGGTGCGCACATCTACCCCCATGAAGTCCCCTTGGCGCACCATTCAAATCGCGCCAAAAGCCATAGATCTGCTGAACTCTCACCTGACCCTGAACCTGAATGAAGCGCCCACACCCGAGGCGCTCGCCAATGCCGATCGCTACCTGAAACCGGGAAAGTACATGGGAATCTGGTGGGAAATGCACATAGGGGAAAAGGACTGGAGCCCGGGCCCCAAACAGGGCGCCACCACGGCGCGGGCTAAACAATATATCGACTTCGCGGCGCAGCACGATATCAGTGGCCTGCTTATCGAAGGCTGGAATAAAGGCTGGGAGGGTGAATGGTGGCAGCGCCCGCCGACATTTATCTTTGATCAACCCGTAGACGGGCTGAATTTGGAGGAGGTAGTGCGCTACGGCAAAGAAAAAGGCGTGGCCATCATCGGTCACCACGAAACCGCGGCGGGCATTGCCTACTACGAACAGCAAATGGAGTCAGCTTTTGGTTACTACCAAAAGCTCGGCATCCACAGCGTAAAAATGGGCTACGTGGGTAAGCGTATCGACGGTGACCAGTGGCACCACGGCCAATACATGGTGAACCATTTCCAGCGGCTGGTGGATACCGCCGCGCGCCATCAGGTGATGGTTAACGCCCATGAAACTGTGACCGATACCGGCCTGCGCCGGACCTATCCAAACTTGATGACCCGGGAGTGTGTGCGCGGCATGGAGTACAACGGCGGTAGCCCTGACAGCGGCAACCTGCCCGATCACACCACCATCATTCCCTTTACCCGCGGCCTCTCCGGCCCTACTGATTTCACCCCCGGCATCTTCAATTTCGACTACCAAAAATATCGCCCCAATAACCGGGTTCCATCGACGCTCGCCAACCAGCTGGCGCTCTATGTGGTGATCTATAGCCCATTGCAAATGGTGGCAGACCTGCCGGAAAACTATGCCGGACATCCCGCCTTTCAATTTATCGACGATGTGCCCACTGACTGGCGCGAGAGCCGGGCCTTGCAGGGCGAGATAGGTGAATACTTGGTGGTAGCACGACAAGATAAAAACAGCGCCGACTGGTACCTGGGCGCAATCACCAACCAAAAAGCGCGCGCGCTCAGCGTAAAACTCGATTTTCTTCCGCCCGATGCTGACTTCGAGGCACAGATCTATCGCGACGGTAAAGATGCAGACTGGGAAACCAATCCTGAGTCCTACGACATTGTCCGCCAGCGCGTGAATGCGAAAACTCATCTCCAGCTGGATTTAAAACCGGGCGGCGGTACCGCTATACGGTTTAAAAAAACGCTAGTTGATTAGCGGACTGAATTACTTTCTTTATGCGTATTTTTTCGGGTTAGATTGCACTTGTGAGCAAAGTATTCTAACCCGTACAAATAAGCAGAAAAATCGCGTAAAAAGCGCGCGTAACCGTTTTCAAATTTACAAATATTGACCCCTCTTAACTGAGCCGACAACTAGACTTGTGGACAAGCCCGCCTAAAAAGAAGCGGGTAGAAACTCCGTGTTTGCCTATGCACCTGACAGCAACTGAGCAACACACAACAATAATTCCAGAGGCTCTACATGAACAACGCGCCCCAGTTAATTCCCTCGGTTGTGGCAGACTTGGCCGCTTCACCCGATATAGATTCAGCCCGCCGCACCGCCATTAAACAAGTCGCGGCTATTTGCGGCCTCGCGCTATCCGCCAGTTCGCTCTCGGCGCTCGCCACCGTGGTTACGCCACCCACCGATATGAATCGCAGCAAGCAAACACTGCTCGACAAAGATCAATTGGCGCTGGTGCGCGAACTGGGTGAAATGATTATTCCCACTACCGACACACCCGGCGCCATTGCCGCCGGCGTGCATGACTTTATTAATCACTTCACCGTTTACTGCGCGACTAAAGAGGAGCAGCAAGGTCTGCTGGATTTTTTGAATCGCCTGAATAACAACACTCCCTTCCTGCAACTTGGCAAGCAACAACAAATTGACTTGCTTAACAACATGGAGCAAGCCAAAAACGGCTTCACTCAAGCTGACCGCAGCAACTTCAAACAGTTTAAAGCCCTGGTGTTATTTGGTTACTACACCTCCGAAATTGGTGCTTCACAGGAACTGGCTTACCTCGCCATTCCCGGTGGTTACAAAGGCAATTTTAAATTTAAAGAGATAGGTAAAGCCTGGGCACTTCCACAATAATTTTTTGCGCACTTGCTTTGCCTAACCTTTTTTAATCTCTATTTCCTGCGAAGTAAATTCCATGAGCGACAGCATTTATATCGTCAACAGCAAACAAATTTTTGATGCAATTGTGGTGGGTTCTGGCATAACCGGCGGTTGGGCCGCCAAAGAACTCACTGAAAAAGGTTTGAAAACGCTACTGGTAGAGCGCGGCCGCCCGGTCGAACACCGCAAAGATTATGTCGGTGAAGGTGTTAAACCCTGGCAAATGCCATTCCGCGGAAAAATTGAAAATTCAATTGTTGAAGAGCAGCATTACATCCAGAAAAAATGCTATGCCTTTAACGATGCCACCAAACATTTTTTTGGCAACGACAAAGACCTGCCGTACTCAACGCCAAAAGATAAACCTTTCGACTGGATTCGCGGCAATCAATTAGGTGGAAAATCCTTATTGTGGCATCGTCAATCCTATCGTTGGAGTGAACACGACTTCACGGCCAACGCGCGTGATGGGCAAGGAACCGACTGGCCGATCCGTTACAAAGACATTGAAAAATGGTACGACCACGTTGAAATTCACGCGGGCATTAGCGGTTCAGTAGAAAATCATCCTTCATTACCCGACAGTAAATTTTTGCCGCCGTTTGAAATGAACGCCGTAGAAAAAGAAATGAAAAAGCGCATTGAATCCAAATGGAGCACGCGCAAAATGTTCATTGGCCGCACGGCGCACCTATCAGTGCCTGCACCGCACCATACCGCGCAAGGTCGTATTCAATGTCAAGCACGCAATGAGTGTCAAAAGGGATGTTCATTCGGCGCTTATTTTTCTACCCAAAGCTCAACACTGCCAGCGGCGCTTGCCACCAATAATTTGAATATCGCCACTAATAGCATTGTGCACAGCGTGATCTATGACCCTAAAACCAATCGCGCTACAGGCGTGCGTGTGATTGATGCAGAGACAATGGAAACGCGCGAATATTTTGCCAAAGTAATTTTTCTGTGCGCCTCCACACTCGGCACTACGCAAATTTTGCTCAATTCCAAAAGTGATAGTTTCCCCACTGGCCTCGCCAATTCCTCCGGTGTACTGGGCCATTATTTAATGGATCACCTTTACACGGCCGGCGCAACTGGTCGCGTGGAAGGCTTTGAAGAGGAATACTATTCCGGTCGTCGCCCCACGGGTTTGGCGATTCCGCCATTCCGCAACGTGACCGAAAAAAATGATAAATTTTTACGCGGCTATATGCTCACTGGTGCAGCCATGCGCACCCCTTGGGATGCATTTGCTTGGCAAGATGGCTTTGGTGCGGACTTTAAAAAATCCATTCGCAGCGCCGGCAGTTGGACTTTCCACCTGGGTGGATCAGGCGAAATGTTGCCGCGTTATGAAAACCAGGTTTCCCTGCACCCAACACTAAAAGACAAGTGGGGCATGCCACAATTGCATATTGAGTGCACCTATGGTGAAAACGATATTAAAATTTTCCATGATATCGCCGACACCTGTGCGGAAATTCTTGAAGGTATAGGCGTGAAAGACGTACAAAAAGAAATTCGCGCGCTTAAAAAAGGAGAATGGGCACCGGGCTTATCCATCCATGAGATGGGCACTGCACGCATGGGTAAAGATCCAAAAACCTCTGTATTAAACGGTTGGAACCAAGCGCACGATGTCCCCAACCTGTTTGTGACTGATGGTGCCTGCATGGCTTCTTCAGCATCGCAAAATCCGTCGCTCACCTACATGGCATTAACAGCGCGCGCCGCCAGTTATGCGGTAGAGCAATTGAAACAGGGCAAGATTTAACTCCGCCTGTTGCGATCAACACAGCCACTAAAAATAGTAAAATTTTTAACAAAGGAACTCACTTCATGAACCTGTCCAAAACCATAAAATCCATCACTATGGCCACCATTGCCAGCCTGAGCATTGCCACATTTGCAGCTGATGTTGCACCTACATCACCACAATTAAGTGTGCAGCTTTGGTCAATTAAAGATGATGTCGCAAAAGACTTTGAAGGCACATTGAAGAAATTGAAAACAATGGGTTTTCAAGGAGTGGAATTTGCTGGCAACTTTGGCCCTTATGCCAACGATCCCAAAGGCCTGAAAGCATTTTTGGAAAAAACCGGATTAAAAGCCTCTGGGGCTCACGTTCACTTTGATAAATTAACACCCGAAACCTTTGATGCAACTGTCGCTTTCTACAAAGCGATCGACTGCAATTATTTAATTATCCCAATGGATAAACGTGCATTTACACCGGAAGGCGCCAAAGAAGTTGCTGCAGATCTTGAAGCGCTGCAGAAAAAGTTAGCACCGCACGGCATGCATACCGGCTACCACAACCACAAACCGGAAATGCTTGGCGATAAAGGTAAAACCCCTTGGGATGTGATCGGCACTGGTACATCTCATGATGTAATCCTGCAGCAAGATGTGGGCTGGACGGAAGTTGCCGGTAAAGACCCGGTTGAATTTGTGAAAGCTTACCCTGGCCGCACTATTACCACTCACTACAAAGCCTCAGCACCAGAGCCAGGCAATAAGGAACACCCCATCATTGGCCAGGATACAACTGACTGGAAAGCATTAATTCAAGCGAACAAAACGATTGGCGGTACCCTATGGCTGGTAGTTGAGCAGGAATCCTACCCGGAAGGCATGAGCCCAATGCAAAGTGTGGAAGCCTCACTGAAAGGCCTGCAACAAATCATCGCCGACGGCAAATAATTATTTTACGCGATAACAAAAACGCCGCAGACTGCGGCGTTTTTGTTATCGCTCCCTCAAAAAATACCGTTCATATCTATAAACCGTTTACTGCAGTAGTGTTTTAATTTTTTCCCCAGCTGATAGAGCTACATAATTACCCAGTGAGCGATAAACCTCAAATTGCGTTTCATCAAAATATTGATCACTGGTTGATTCATGCGGATAACTAGGATTAGCGTGGCGATAATAGTTTAGGTATTCAGGTTCATTGCCAGTAAACGACAGTTTTAAATAAAGCAAGCGGCCAATCTCGCCATTGCTGTACTCAATAACTCCTTCTGCATAATTAACCGGAGACAAGCCATTTACCGGACGAATATCATTTACATTTAGCTTAATGTTTATGCCAAAGTCGATTGCAGCGTAGCGCTGCAACGTTACCAGCCCGGAAAAATCCATGGTTGGATCGGCTTCGGCGTCAATACAAATAATGGTTTTGCATTGACGTTTGAGTAACTCATAAACCCCTAAATTTTCTAAATGTCCACCGTCTGAACAATTCACATAAGACGTTTTCTCACTCGCTGTGCCGCAAGCTTCTCTAATTAAATAGGAGAGGCCGGGTGGCCTAAAACGAAACAAGTACTTATCAGCGCTAGGTTTGAATTTTTTAGGGTTTGGTAGCCAATAGTTCAAACGCATATTTAATAGTGTTAATAGAAAACGCAACCGATTTACAGTGCCTACTCCCATGTTCGGAGAAACGGCCGCCGCTGAAATAGCCATAGCCGCCGCCAGATTAAAATGCTTGTCTGCAGCCTCCAGCGCATTGGTCGGGCAGTACCCGGTAAAGTCACTGCCACAAAAGCGTTTGCTCAGTATAAAAGGCATGGAGCGACGCGAGCGCAATTGCGGATTATCACTGCCCTGTAAATTCAAGGTAGTGTTAATAATATGATAGGGTGCGCTGCTGCGCTCTCCATTTAACTCACTCATTTTTAAGCCATCGTTATGGGAAAGCCTGCCATCTTTCGATGTAATTAAAAACGTGCGACTGAGCCGATCGCGATAAAAGGGGTGCAAGGAAAAACGGTTAATACTGACAAACAGAGTGTTATACAGCCAGACCACAAAACCCATCAGATAAATCCACCATTCAGCATTGCCACGGGAGATTTGCAATTGACTGATGCGCAGCATTTTCCGGTTGGGCCTTAAACGCAAGGATTCTGCCAATCCTTGCGCACCCAGGCTGCGCAACATAAATCCCATGCTAAGCTCATTGACAATGGCAATATCGATATTCGAATTTTCATCCGTAGTAAATGCACTGCTATTACTCAGCCCAGGGCATTCAAAATGGACGTTGAAATCCCAATAGGATGTCACCCTGCAGCTTTTGGTATTGATATATTTTTTATTGAGTATTGGCACCAAATAATTATGTAACTGCGCAGCTATATCCGGATCAAACTCACCAGCCACTTCATTGATTAACTGTGGTTCCACGGTATTTGCATAATAATTAATAACCACTGATGCATCGCTAGTATGCCTTGGATCAATGATTTTGCGGGTGGTATCAGTGAGGTCGTAGCTGTAAGGCGTATTCACCGCCTGAATACAAAAGAACAAATACATAAGTATCAGCAACAGAGGCGCGAACATGCTGCTGAGAATCAGGATTAGTTTTGCGCGTAACTTAATATAGCCGAGCACGAGCGACGCAAGAAACACACCTGATGCTATAGCAATTGATGTGGAATAGGTCTCTGCAAATGTTTTGAATTCAGTAACCAGCGTGGTGGCATTGTAGCCCGCCACATTGCGTAAAAAGTGCAGCAGCGGAATAGAGATAACCGCCGATATGGCAATGACAGCATAAATAACAAAACGCTCATCGGCGTGATCGCGCGCCAACCAACTCAGTTTATCCTTGAAAATAGGACGCAGGATAAAACCTAACAGCAGGGGAACTATGCCCATAATCAGCGGAAAGAAAAATTGAATTTCAGCACTGAAGCGCCCGGCAACTTCTAAAAACAATTCGGTAATAAATACCGCGAGTATGACCATAGGGAAAAACGTCAGTACACTACGCAGCACGCCTTCAATAAACAAAGTGGGAATTCGCAGCCCGCACATAAACCCACTGGTGCGCAAATATTCACTGTAATTACGAATATGATTGAGTGCATCCGGTTCATGACGGCCATTCTTATCAGTGAGCTTATGCAAATTTTCAGCATCATCTTTTGCCAGTGCGCTAACGCAACTGCCGATATAGCCGCCCCCTGAAACAGTTGAAAGGTAATCAATTTTGAAAATCCATTTGTGGGAAATCAAATACTGAATAACGCCCAGGCAAAATGACGCCGAACGTATCCCACCACCGGAACAGGCTAGTCCTACCAGATTATTCCTGGTACTAAAGCTGTTTTCCAACTTGTGGGTATCTTGGTTGCCAGGGCAATTAGCCCTACGTTTGCCAATCTCATCCAGCTCCGCCGGAAAAACTTCCTCCTGGAATATTTCGGTCTTTAAAGGGTGGCTCATGGTATGAATATCCTTTTAATTAGGTGCGGCTGGTTATTAGGCGCAGTTAGTTTGCCGCTTCGACAGAATAAATGGTATTTACCCCTCAAACCTTATGCGAAAAAGGGGGTGGAATACAAGTAAGGCAGGCCAAGCTGGTTGGGGTGACGCAATTGCGCTACCATGGAATCACATGACAAAAAATTACCGCTATTTCTATTACGAGAAACTCCAATGAAAAAGCTCTTCCAATACAGCATATTGTGCGGATTTATAATTATTACGCCCAATCTTTGGGCCACTGATTTACGACAACTGCCGACCCATGTGGGTGGCCGAGTGCTAGAAAGTACGGCTACCGATGGCAGTAAAGTCTATGAATATTCTTGGCCAGCGATATATTTTGAAGCCGCCTTTAACGGTGATTCACTGACACTGAAGTTTGATGACAACCAAAACAATTTCCAATTAACGGTGGACGGTACAGCGCCCGTTGCCATTAATAAACCCGGCAAGCAGGATTATCAGGTTCCCAACCTCCACCCAGGCAAACACAGGGTGCGTCTGGAAAAAATTAGCGAGACCCAATCCAGTAGCGGCCGCTTCCTCGGCTTTTATTCAGACGACAAACCGGCAAAGCTACCGGTGCGCAAACGCCAAATCGAATTTATCGGCGACTCCTACACTGTGGGTTATGGCAATGTATCCTCCAGCCGCGAATGTAACGATGCACAACTTTTCAGCACCACCAATTCACAATTGGCATTTGGACCACTTACTGCAAAACATTTCAATGCGGATTATCAAATCAATGCATCATCCGGGTTTGGTATAGTGCGTAATTATAATGGCCACTCTCCCGAAAAAAGTTTAATTGGCCTGTACCCCTTTACGCTCCACGCCAATAATTTTGTTTATAACAGCGATTGGAAGCCCCAAGTTATTGTGATCGGTTTGGGGACTAATGATTTCTCCACGCCACTCAATGCCAATGAGCGCTGGAAGACGCGTGAGGAATTGCAACAGGATTACGTCCACAAATACACCGAGTTTGTAAAATCCCTGCAGCGCAAAAACCCCAAAGCTGAATTTGTGCTGATGGCCTCTGACCATGCAAACGGTGAAATCGCCAATCAGGCTGGCAAGGTGTTGGAAAACCTAAAAGCATCCGGCATGAAAAAAATCGACTTTATTATTTTCACCGGGTTGGATTTGCGAGGCTGTCATTGGCACCCTTCCGCCAAGGACGACCAATTATTAGCTGGGTTAATTATCAAACATTTAGAGACAAAGAAAGTGTGGTAATTCAATAAGAGTTACATACTTTCTCCACAGTACTGATGCAGGAGAAGCAAATGAAGGCCATTAGAATTCATGCTTACGGTGGGCGTGAACAGTTGTGCTTTGAAGAAGCACCCAAACCTCTTCCAGGTGTTCATGATGTGCTTGTAAGAGTTATCGCTGCATCAGTCAACCCCGTGGATTGGAAAATTCGCGCCGGTTATCTTAAAGATATGTTACCACTGGAACTGCCATTTATTCCCGGTTGGGATTTATCCGGCGTAGTGGACTCTATCGGCACGAGAGTAACAAAATTTAAGCCGGGCGACCTGGTATTTTCCCGCCCCAGCATTACCCGCGATGGCAGCTTTGCGGAATTTATTGCGGTTAATCAAGATGAGCTGGCAATCAAACCTGCGACTCTTTGCCACGTCGGCGCTGCTGCCCTGCCCTTGGCAGGTATAACCGCTTGGGATGCGCTGGTAAAAATCGCTCAAATCAAAGCAGGCGACAGAGTGTTAATTCATGCCGCAGCCGGCGGTGTTGGCTCATTAGCTGTGCAATTGGCAAAAAATTTCGGAGCTTACGTGATCGCTACCGCCTCTGAAAAAAACTCAGCCCTGGTTAAATCACTCGGCGCAGATGAAGTTATTGATTACCGGCAACAACCGTTTGAAAAAATCATCAACAACCTGGACATAGTATTCGACACCCTCGGCGGCGAAACCCAGGAGAAATCCTGGCAAACCTTACGCGAGGGCGGGATTCTTGTATCTGTGGTTGAACCACCGGCAGCAGAAAAAGCTAGCGCATATAAAGTACGCAGCGCTTTTTTGTTTATCCAGCCAGATGCGCAGGTACTCGCCGAATTGGCGCGCTTGGTAGATGCTGGAAAATTGCGCCCAATAGTATCCGCTGAATTCAGTTTAGAAAATGCCGCGAAGGTTCATGAGCTAAGCGAGTCGGGTCGTACGGTGGGAAAAATTGTAGTGCATATAGGCCAACCTTAGTACAAACAAAAAATACATCGACTGCAACACTTGAACTAACACTGGACAGCGGCGCCTTGCTACTGAATATTTGCACATCAATGCGAGTGGTACTGTTTAAAAAGTATTGCACGCCTAACAACAATGGAAACATATTCTTGGTGTTTACATTGTTGTTCAGGAAAACCGCAAACTGGTTAATCAGAAACACCTCAGCGTCAAATAAGCCGAATTAAAGAAATGTATTTGGAACACGCTCAAACTATCCAAGACTGGCACGCTGCATCAAGACTATTACTTGATGTAATGAAAGACCTTAATCACAATGGATGCACATTGTGGATAGAAAGCCAGCTGACATTTGATGCGCTAAAAAAGCAGTACCGAGAAGACGAACTTTATCTGGTAAAATCTCGGGGAATTCTGAAGGGTGTAGTATTTTTGCAAGAACAAGACCCCTACTTCTGGCCAGAGATATCAAACCGCGACAGTTTGTTCCTGCACAAACTCGCCATTCGCCCACAATACCGGGGATCAGGCAAAGGCAACGAATTAATTAAATTGGCAGAGCAGGAAGCAATCCAGCGAGGGTTAACCTGGTTGCGATTAGATTGTGATGATAGAGAGCCATTGCATAGATTTTATCTGGACAATGGTTTCGAGTTGGTTGATATCAAAGCGATAGATGCATTTAAAGTTGCACGGTACGAGAAGTTACTTACTCATACAAAAACAACATGAGATGAATACCTATGACCAAAAGGTAAGAGGATTTAACTTTACAATAGAATACGCGTGACAATTAGTACACCCGCCACGACGCCAAATCAGGTTGGGCAGTGCAACGCGTTATGCGAATGGTTCAATTTAATTTATTTGATCGCATGAGCTTAAAAAGCATCCTCATGCCTGCCTCTCCGGATAATAAAAAAGCGAAACATCAGATGATGCTCGCTTTATGGGATATAAATGCGGAACAGTAGTAGAGCTATAAGCCAACTTTTTATTTTTGCGAAAACATTAATTAATGATTATGCACCGCTTTCGCGCTAGCGCTCACTTTTTGCATTAATAGATCTGTATAAGCAATCCCAATTGCGGAAGCAATAAATGCCATATGGATAATGGTTTGCCACATCACGCCTTCCTTCGTGAATTTTGCACCCTCCATTCCAATATTGCCCGCTTCAATAAATGTTTTTAATAAATGGATTGAGGAGATACCAATAATCGCCATTGCCAGTTTTACTTTCAACACAGTGGCATTCACATGACTGAGCCATTCCGGTTGATCGGGATGACCATCCAAACGCAAACGCGACACAAAAGTTTCATAGCCACCAACGATTACCATTACCAGCAGGTTGGAAATCATCACCACGTCAATCAAACCTAACACGATCAACATAATTTGCTGCTCGCCCAACTTGGAGACGCCGGTAACCAATACCCACAATTCATGCAAAAACAAATAAACATAAGCGCACTGGGCAACAATCAATCCCAGATACAAAGGCAATTGCAGCCAACGCGAGCTAAAAATCAGTTTTGGAAAGAAGTTATTTGCAAAACCAGTAGGTTTATCAGTCATCACTACACCTGTTT
>JAGKXA010000283.1 GCA_021151615.1 Cellvibrionaceae bacterium
GACGTGGGGCTTGTTACGTTCAAACTTTTCCTTCGCCATTGCGAGCGCCTCCTCAGACGTAGATGACTTTTACACAGATAAAAAAGCTGCGAGAGAACAACCCCCGCAGCGCATTTGGAGCTCATAAGCAGATTTGAACTGCTGACCTCACCCTTACCAAGGGTGTGCTCTACCAACTGAGCTATATGAGCCTTAAACCTTAACAATTTGGAGCGGGTAGCGGGAATCGAACCCGCGCCATCAGCTTGGAAGGCTGAGGTTCTACCATTGAACCATACCCGCTTGAATCAGATATTGGCTGCTAGCTCACAGGCTTTTGCCTTTCTCTATTAGAGAATTTGGTGCAGGGGGGTGGATTCGAACCACCGAAGCTCGCGCGTCAGATTTACAGTCTGATCCCTTTGGCCGCTCGGGAACCCCTGCCGAAAACCGCCGGCATTTTCCGGCCTGAACCGTTAACTGTCAACCTATTTTTTTAATAAATTCACAGGGTTACAACCAAAACAACCGGTTAAAAATGGAGCTGGCGAGAGGAATTGAACCCCCGACCGGCTGATTACAAGTCAGCTGCTCTACCTACTGAGCTACGCCAGCTTTCTAACCACCGCTGTTTGTGGAGGCAGAATTCTAGTGAAACATTTACTGAGAAGCAACACCTAAACAATAATTTTGTCGTTTTTCCAAGCCTGATTGTTTACTTAAAAGATCAACCCACACGGATTCGTCTACTTTTTCAGCGAATCCTGCATCCAGAACAACCCAAGTCTCCTGAATTGTTTTTGGTAGACGCTTAATTGCAGCTTCGTAACCCTGATTTTTTACTTCACTTAGTTTTATTTCTGCCTCTGCATAATCAGCAAAACGACCAAAGGAAATTCCATTTGTGAGCTCTCCCCTTGTTATCACATGACTTTCAATATTTTTCTTTTGCAGCTCATACAAGCGGCGCACAGCTTCTTTTTCTGATATTTCTGGCTTGAGGTAAACCCAAAAGGATTCCCCCTCCTGAATCTCTACGGGCACTATATGAGCGGCAATCCCCAGAGCCGCCAAACGCTCAACCGCATACTCCGCCTGCAATAACTGTTCATAGGGACCGAGCATCGAGCACAATTCACCGCCTTCAGCACTGGGAGGTACGTTATTAGGCACAACCTCCGCCACTCTTGCATCGTTTTTTTTTGTCAGCACACTCCTATCACCCAGCTCAGACAACAATTGCAAATTGTTTTTCGTTTCATTCGCTGTTTGCTCGTCAACGGTCAGCTGCAACCCGCCTTCATAGCTGTTAAAAAATGCTTGATGAGAAAAAAACGCCACATTCACAATCAATAGCACCAAAAATATTGCCCGCATTTATTGCTCCGCATTTTTGGGATCATTAAAAGCATAACTAATACCATCCAGAACCAGATCCGGCATTTGCTTTGCCTCCGGATAAAACAACGAAAATTTCTCAGCGTCGCCACCTGTGAAAACAATATCTATCTTCGCCTCAAGTTCCATTTTCCGGATTTGAATTACCGCATTGTCAATTAACCCTATCAACATTGCAGTCAGGGCCGAGTGAACCGCTGTGTTGGTTGTGGTACCAACCTGCAAGCATGGTGTTTTTAAAACTTTATCAACAGTAACTCGACTGGTTCCGCGCAACAGAGAATCTAGCATAAGATTAACGCCTGGAGCGATGAAGCCGCCAAGATGTCGACCATCTCTCAAAACTAAATCCACTGTCACCGCAGTACCAAAGGAGACGAGTATGAATGAGTTATGGCAACGATTATACGCACAAACAACCCCCAGCCAACGATCTGCCCCTAGCGTTGATGGCTCAGCATAGCCATTTACTACGCCGGCACAAGCTGTCGCAACGCGTACAAACTCAGGCTTAATACTTAGAAAAGAGTTACACCATTTTACAAGCTCTAATTCCCTCTCTTCACTGACAACGCTAACGCACAACACTCTTTTTATTTGGGCACGATATAAATTCAATGAAGCCTCAAGCCCACCAAAATGATCGACTGTTAGTAAATTGCCCCGCAGTATTACAGTTTGACCTTCCCGCAAGCGCCACTTAAAGCGAGTGTTTCCCAGATCAAATTCTAAAATCATGATACTGGCCTCAAGGAAATCTCGCCGCCATGAAAAATTTGTTGTCCCGCACCCACTGCAAGAATAAGGGCGCCCGTTGTTGTAACTCCGGAAAAAATGCCCGTCAAAACCTGTGCTCCATTACGCAATACTACACCCTGCCCCAAATATGCTCCTTGCTGCATCCACTCTGCGCGATAGTGAGAAAATCCCACCTGATCATAGTCCTGTAATATCGCAATTAAATTGTCAATTAAAAAACCTGCCAATTGGTTGCGCCCAACTGCGGGCTTCGCTTGCGAAGTTAAAATAGGATTCAATGCAGACCAAGGCTGATCAATCTCTTTTACCTGGTCATATTGCATGGAAACATTTAATCCGACCCCAACAACAACCTGACAATACCCTGCAGGATCGCCCATAACCTCAATTAAGATACCTGCCAGCTTTTTGTCCTGATATAAAACATCATTTGGCCATTTAAGGCTCAAGTCGCTAACCCCCACTCGTTGCAAAGTACGCGAGATTGCTACTCCGATAGCCAAGCTCAACCCTTCTAGCACAGCCACGCCACCATCAAACTCCCATCCAATGGAGCAATATACATTTTGTGCTAGTGGACTAACCCAAGCGCGGCCTCTGCGCCCCCTTCCCGCCGATTGAAACTCAGCCAAGCAAATCTGCTTCGCTGGATTTTGCTGTCGCATAAGAAAAGAATTTGTTGAATCTAACTGAGCAAAAACACTTAAATCCAGAGATACACTAGATGCCAAATTGCTTTTTATTTTTTCCGCATCTAATAGATCTAATCCTCCTTTAATGCGATATCCTCGCCCTCTTACTGAAGACAATCCGACACCGAATCCCTCCAGCTTTTGAAGATGCTTCCATACAGCTGCGCGACTTAGCCCCAATCCCCCCCCTAAATCCTCACCTGAATGAAACTCACCATCAGCCAGCAACATTACAATATCCCAAAGTGCTCCTAGCTCAGACTTACTTGTATCAACCATGATTTACTCCAGATAAATAGCATCTTTTATAACGCCCCCCCAAGGACGTCAGCACTTCATAGCCCAACAAGTGGTTTTTATTGCTCAGATAATCAAGCGTGATATATTCATTTATGACCGTTATTGATTTTCCTACCAAATGCTCACCAGATAAATGCACGCCAGAGATATCAAAGATAGTGGCATCCATTGATATTCGCCCGATTGCTTTAACCCTATGCCCGCACAAATCCCCCTCAGGTTGCATGCCTAAAGTTCTATTTAATCCGTCAGCGTAGCCTCCGGCAACCACTGCAACCCGACTTCCCTTCGGCAAAAAAGCTTCCGCAGCATATCCCAAAGTAGCGTCATCCTCTAATGTACGAATCTGAATAATGGGTAAGGACAAACTCACCACTGATTTCATTGGATTGGAGTTCATGGGCTGAGGATTAATACCATAAAGAGCAGCGCCAGGCCTAACCAGATCGTAATGCCATTTACTGCCTAAAAAAATTCCCGATGAATTTGCAAGGCTCAATCGAATATCTGGAACTACATTTCTTAGTTGCGAGGCACAATCAGAAAATTTTTGCTGTTGAGAAACGTTCAAATGGTGTGTGGGATTATCGGCACAGGCAAGATGACTCATAAACAAAACGGGATTAATCGCGCTTATCAAATCAGTGTTGTTACAAAGTGATTCCAACTCATAGATATCCAAACCAAAACGGGTCATTCCTGAATTGATTTTTATCGCAGATGGAGACGCATAGGCATACTGTTGGGCTTGTACCGCCCAATCCTTGATCTGCTCCAGTGAACAAAGAACGGGAATTAAATTGGCCTTAATAAACTCTCTCGCCTCGCCAATGCGAGGACCACCCAACACATAAATAAAAGTATCTGCCGGAAGATACTCTCTGGCAGCAAGAGCCTCCTCAAGGTTAGCCACGAAAAACTCTCGGCAACCTACAGAATAAAGAGCAGGGCCAACCTGTGAGGCCCCCAATCCATATGCATTTGCTTTTATTACCCCTGCGACCATACCTCTGGAAACAGATGAAATATAGAGCCAGTTTGCCTGAATGGCAGATAGATCAATTGTCAACACGTCGACGTATCCAATATGTGGAACAAAAAATATATATAAACAGAGCAGGCCAACAAATACCAGTTAGTGTCTGTTGAAACTTTATGTAGAAAGGAGTCAGGGACTAGTGAATGCTATACACGCATGCTAGGGAGGCGGGGGTTGACAAAAAACCCCCTGCCAGTTATCTGACAGGGGGTTTGAATTAGAAGCTTGACGATGACCTACTCTCACATGGGGAAGCCCCACACTACCATCGGCGCTAAGTCGTTTCACTTCTGAGTTCGGTATGGGATC
>JAGKXA010000066.1 GCA_021151615.1 Cellvibrionaceae bacterium
GCAGTGCAAACCTGGACGCTATCTACCACTATGACCAACTACACGGCGACGACCAGTCTGTCTGGCGGATCTTTGGTTGAGTACACCAACGACGGCGGTAGTCGCGATGTGCAGGTGGATTACATTAGTGTGAACGGCAGCGTCCGCCAGTCTGAAGCGCAAAGCTACAATACCGGTGTTTACCAAAACGGTGCTTGTGGCGGTGGCAATGGCATGAGCGAGTGGATGCATTGCAACGGCGCTATAGGTTACGGCAACCTGTAACCTGCATTTAATTCCTGGTAGTTAAAAAAGTCTGGCAGAGGTTATCCATGCGATAACCTCTGCCTTTTTCGCTCAGGGTAATTATCAGTAACTCAATAACAATAACGAGAGCTGACCAAATGATTATCACCCGTTTTTTAGTCCCGGCATTGCTGGGTGCTCTGGTGACGTTCGCGAGCCTCAGTGTGCTGGACGACGATGTGCAATATGAGGCGCAAATCCGCCAACAGGAAGGCCGGATTCTGGAGTTGGAGTTAGCGCTTGCGCAGAAAAGCGAGGAGCTGAGCCGTGCGCGCGCCTTCGCTCGTTTCGAGCAGCAATTTCCCGAAGCGCCCAGTGATTTGGCGCAACCTGCAGTGACCACGAATAACGCGCCAGCCCAGAGCACCCCTGGTGCTGGTGAAGCGGCGGCAAGTGAAGCGGTGGATAACCTGAATATCGATCAAAAGGTGCGCGAACTGAGTACCAATTCCGACCGTGACCCCCGCTCTTTCTCACAAAAAGTAAACGATTTGTTAACCGCAGAGGCCGGCAAGAATAGTGTCGCCATTGCCAGCAAAGGCATTTTTGACCTGGCGGATAACCCTGCCAGTTTGCCAGATCAGGAACTGACGGCAGTGTATTACAGCCAGACTGACCCGGAGTTGAAGCGGGTGGCGGCACAGGTCTTGTCCATGCGAGGCGATAACACATTGCTTGATAAACAGGTCAATGATGCCCAAGCGGGTTTGCGTAGCGAAGATCCGGCCCAGCGCCAGAAAACCCTGGTGGATCTAGCCAAAACCCGTTATGCCGGGGCGGCCAGCCAAATAGCGCCACTGCTGCAGGATCAAGATACGGGGGTTAAGCTGGATGCGCTCCTGGCACTGCGCTCCACCGGCAACCAGACTCACATCCATTTGGTGGAAGCGCTGGTCAATCACCCGGATCCAGCGGTCAGTTGGTTGGCAAAAGATGTAATCGACAATCTGCAGAATCTGAGTGAAAAGGCGCGTACCCGTATCTCCGGAAATGATATTGGCGCTGAACTACCGGTTTTTGGTGCGCAATAAGCCCATGAAAAAATATGGGTAAAAGTGAGTGTTTATTTATAAAAACGTGGCGCATTTTTCTTTGTTTTTTGCTCCAGATTACACACCAAAGTGGCTCTGTTTAGCAGATATAGCCGTAAAAAATGTGACCTTGATAACGATATATTGTGATTTTGACTATAAGGTGTGCGAGTGACCGTCATCTCATATATGGTTTATTTGACAATAAGATAATATAACGATTAAACAGGCGCCTATCGCCGTGCCATGCCGTTTTAACAATAACTGCAACGCAGTTGGTACGGGATAAACGCCTGCTCGCAAGGAGCAGGATATATCTCAACGTCTCCCCCTCTATAGGTGGTATTGGTTGGGAGCAATTTCCTGGAGTCTAATAATGAAATCTTTCATCAACAATAAGTATCTTCTTTGTCCATTGTCGCTTGCCCTGGCTGTTTGTGCGTCCTCCGCTGGTGCGCAAACCCTGACCAGTAACTCTACCGGCACTAACAACGGGTTTTATTACTCCTTCTGGAAGGATTCAGGCAGTGCATCCATGACCTTGCACTCAGGTGGTCGCTATGCCTCCCAATGGACTAACAACACTAACAACTGGGTGGGCGGTAAAGGTTGGAACCCTGGCAGTAGTACCAAAGTAGTGAGTTACTCCGGATATTACGGTGTTAGTAATAGCCAAAACTCATACCTGGCACTGTACGGATGGACTCGCAGCCCGTTGATCGAATATTACGTAATTGAAAGCTATGGTTCGTACAACCCAGCCAACTGTTCTGGCGGCACTGATTACGGCAGCTTTACCAGCGATGGCGCGACCTACAACGTACGCCGCTGTCAGCGTGTGAATCAACCTTCCATCGACGGCAATCAAACCTTCTACCAATACTTCAGTGTGCGTAACCCTAAAAAAGGTTTTGGCAATATCTCCGGCACCATCACCTTTGCTAACCATGCCAACTTTTGGCGCAGCAAAGGTCTGAATTTGGGTAACCACAACTATATGGTATTGGCAACTGAGGGCTATCAGAGTAGCGGTAGCTCGGACCTTACTGTTAGCGAAGGCGCGAGCAATGGCGGTGGCGGTAGCGGCGGTGGCAGTTCAAGTTCAACCCCTTCTACCGGTGGCAGCAAAACGATTGTGGTACGCGCGCGCGGAACTGCAGGTGGTGAAAGCATTACCTTGCGTGTTAACAACCAGGCAGTGCAAACCTGGACGCTGGGCACCAGCATGAACAACTACACGGCGACCACCAACCTTTCGGGCGGTAGCTTGGTTGAATTCACTAACGACGGCGGAAGTCGCGATGTACAAATTGATTACATCAGCGTAAACGGCAGTGTTCGCCAATCGGAAGCTCAAAGCTATAACACTGGCGTCTACCAAAACGGTGCCTGTGGCGGTGGCAATGGTGGTAGTGAATGGTTGCACTGCAATGGTGCCATTGGTTATGGCAACCTCTAAACCATTTTAGGCGAGTTGATTTAGGGGCAGATTCTCTGCCCCTGTTTACATTTTCATCGTGCCCCGCTAGTTTCTGCGTTTCTTAAGAATAATAACGAGCGTAATAATCATCATGACAATCGCCAAAAAATACCTGCTTCTAACCGCATTTGTCAGCGCAATCATCATTTTTGGTCTGAGTGGTTTGCTTATGGTTTCCTACCAGCACAATCGATCACTTGATACCAACATCATCGAACTCGAGGCAAAGCTTGCCCAGCAAGAGCAGGCGCGGGCCAACGCCATTCGCATGGCCGGCCCGGGAGCTGCAAGCTCACCTGTTGATCGTCAAATCAAAGACCTAAGTACCCATTTCGTAGGTGATAGCCGCAACCTGGCCGAAAAACTGCGCGATTTCATCGCTGAGCACACCAGCGCACAAAACCTTGCAATAGCCTGCAAGGTGGTCGCGGATCTGGCCGAGAACCCGGATGCACTGGGTGATGCGCAGCTTATTTGGCTTTATGGCACCCAAACTGACACCAACTTGAAACGGGTAATCGCGCAGGTACTCTCCAAGCGCGGCGATAATCAATTACTGGATGCTTACGTTGCACAGTGGAAAACAAGTTTGGCCGATACCAATCCGGCCGAGCGTCGTAAGGCCCTTGGAGAGCTGGCCAAAACCCGCTATGCGGCGAGTGCCGATTTAATCGTCCCGCTGCTGGCCGATACGGACACCAGTGTCCTGTTGGATGCACTGCTTGCCCTGCGTGTCACAGGCAATGAACGCCATCTTCCACCCTTGGAAAAACTACAACAAAGCAGCGATGAATCAGTGCGCTGGATGGCGAGCGATGCGCGTAATAACCTGGAGCTATTGAGCAAAAAGGCGAGGATGCGCGTAAATTCCGCTGATATTGCCGCAGAATTGCCAGCGATCACCCTCCAATAGTAAATATGGAATTTCCTATGAAAGTCGTGCTTTATGGATAAAAAATACCGTTAAAAAATGTAAATATCATGCAAGCAAAAGTGATACTTCGCACGTCATTTCCAGGATTAGCTCACAACTTAACTGCTAAAAACACCGGTTTTTAATACCCATATTGTTAACGCAACCATAAGCATATGGTAAAAGAGACCACATAAATATGGTTTATTTGACAATAAGGCTATTCAAAAAGTATACAGGCGCCCATCGAAGCCACCGTGCCGTTTTTTTAACAATAACAGCAGCGCTGTCGGTACTCGATTGAATGCCTGTTCGCAAGGAACAGGGTAAGTCCTCAAGTGCCCTCCTCCTCTATAGGTGGTATTGGTTGAGAGGTTAATTCCTGGAGATCTAATAATGAAATTCCCAACAATCGGCAAACGCGCCCTGGCCGCGCTGGTTTGCACGGCTGCATTCGGCGCGACCACCGCCAGTGCGCAGACACTCAGCAGTAATTCAACTGGCACCAACAACGGTTTTTACTACAGCTTCTGGAAAGATTCCGGCAGTGCGACAATGACCTTGGGAGCGGCTGGCCGCTATACCTCCCAATGGACCAATAACACCAATAACTGGGTTGGTGGAAAAGGTTGGAACCCCGGCAATAGCTCCCGCGTAATCAGTTATTCCGGCAACTTTGGTGTGAGCAACAGCCAAAACTCCTATTTGGCCCTTTATGGTTGGACGCGTAGCCCATTGATCGAATACTACGTGATTGAAAGCTACGGTTCTTACAACCCGGCGTCCTGCTCTGGCGGTACCGATATGGGCAGCTTCCAAAGCGATGGCGCTACCTACAACGTACGTCGCTGCCAACGGGTTAACCAACCGTCAATCGATGGCAATCAAACCTTTTATCAATATTTCAGCGTGCGCAATCCGAAGAAAGGTTTTGGCCAAATCTCCGGTACCGTTACCTTCGCCAACCATGCCGCTTTCTGGGCCAGCAAAGGTATGAATTTGGGAGCTCACAACTACCAAATCATGGCGACTGAAGGCTATCAAAGTAACGGTAGCTCAGACATTACTGTGAGCGAAGGCACCAGCGGTGGCGGCACCAGCACCCCGGCAAGCTCCGCGCCCACAGCCACCAGCAGCTCTCGCAGTTCAACAGCGGCTACCAGCGGCAGCGGTGTAGTCGTTCGCGCCCGCGGTGTAGTAGGCGGTGAGCATATTAACTTGCGTATCGATGGTACTACCGTGGCGAGCTGGAACCTGACGACAAGCTTCCAGGATCTGAGTTACACCGGTAATGCGGCGGGTGATATCCAGGTTCAGTACGATAACGACAGTGGCAACCTTGACGTGGTGGTGGACTATATCCAGGTGAACGGTGAAACCCGTCAGGCTGAAGATATGGACTATAACACCGCAGTCTACGCCAACGGCTCCTGTGGCGGTGGCGGTAACTCTGAGCTGATGCACTGTAACGGTGTGATTGGCTTTGGCTTCACCTACGACTGTTTCAGCGGCAACTGCTCCGGCGGCAGCACTGGTGGCGGTACCACTACCAGCAGCAGCGCCGCCAGTACCGGTGGCAATACCAACAATTGTGCGGGTTATGTGGGTATCACCTTTGATGACGGCCCAACCTCCAATACGCCAAACCTGGTCAATCTGTTGAAGCAAAATAACCTGACGCCAGTCACCTGGTTCAATCAGGGCAACAACGTGGTAGCCAATGCCAACTATATGGCGGCACAGTTGAGCGTGGGCGAAGTGCACAACCACAGCTACACCCATCCACAAATGGGCAGCATGAGCTATCAACAAGTGTACGACGAGCTGAACCGTGCTAACCAGGCGATTCAAACGGCTGGTGCACCCAAGCCAAGTCTGTTCCGTCCACCTTACGGCACTGTTAACTCAACCATCCAACAAGCGGCTCAGGCCCTGGGTTTGCGTGTCATTACCTGGGATGTGGATTCGCAGGATTGGAATGGCGCTTCTGCATCAGCCATCGTTAACGCGGTAAACCAACTGCAAAACGGTCAAGTGATCCTGATGCACGACGGCAGCTACACCAACACCAACAGCGCTATCGCCCAGATCGCCACTACCCTGCGCAACAAGCGTCTCTGCCCCGGCCGCATTGATCCGGCGACCGGTCGCGCCGTCGCGCCAGCTGGCGGAACCACCAGCAGCACTCCGGTAACCAGCAGCAGCCGTAGCAGCACCCCAGTTGTTGTAAGCAGCTCTAGCCGCAGCAGTGCTCCGGTAGTAGTCAGCAGCTCAAGCCGCAGCAGCGCTCCGGTAGTAGTCAGCAGCTCCAGCCGTTCAAGCACCCCGAGCACCGGCTCAAACTGCCAGTGCAACTGGTGGGGCACCCTCTACCCAACCTGCGTCAACCAAACCAGCGGTTGGGGTTGGGAGAACAACAAAAACTGTATTGGTAGCACCACCTGTAGCAGCCAGGGTCAATACGGTGGCGGTTTAGTGTGTAACTAATATTTACGCGATTTACCCGCTGTAAAAAAGGGGCAGAGTTTTCTGCCCCTTTTTTATTTCAGCAAGTTTGTCCTCTATGATGCTCGTCTCAATGATTTAGTGGGCAAGTGATAATGAGCGAGTTAACCCTCACCCAACTGGTGTTGGTGTGTTTGATTTTTGTGTGGAGCGGGTTTGTGCGCACCGGCTTGGGCTTTGGGGGTGCGATGATGTCGCTGCCGCTGTTGCTGCTGGTGGATAATCGCCCACTGGTGTATTTACCGATTGTCGCGGTGCATTTGTTGGTTTTTTCTACGCTCACTGTGTGGCAAAACAATCGCACGCGCAGCGCCACTGAAAAAAAACCTTCTACCGTGGATTGGGCTTACATTAAAAAATCCATGAAGATCATGATCGTCCCAAAATTAATCGGCGTCGCTGGTTTATTAACAATTCCGGCGCAGATTATGAGCGCCATTATTTTTGCGATTATTTCAGTTTACTCAATCACCTATATTTTGAACAAACCCTTCAAAAGTTCGCATCCGGTAAGCGATGGCATTTTTCTATCACTCGGTGCCTATATCAGTGGTACGTCATTGATCGGTGCGCCGCTGATTATGACCGTGTACATGGTGCATGTCGCGCGTGAAAAATTGCGCGATACTTTGTTTGTGCTCTGGTTTATTTTGGTCAGTATCAAAATGGTGGCCTTTTTAATTGCCGGGGTAGATCTGCAACTGCAGGCTCATCTCTGGTTGTTACCCGCTACCGCCATCGGCCATTTTTTTGGTTTGAAATTCCATGAGCGTTTAATTAAAGCCGACCCGGTAGTGTTTTATCGCGTGATTGGCTCAGCATTATTACTGGTAAGTGGTTTCGGATTGGTGTCGTTTTATTGGTAGCTATTTGTAAATAGCCAGCTCGTTGAGCTGGCTATCGAAAAAGCAAATTAAGAAATGTATCAGCGGAATTCAATAATAAAATCGGTTTCTGCCGGGCAAGCAAAATCACCAATTGCGTCGTCGTACGCAAAACGATATACGCGCGATGATGCGGGAGGATTCAGGTTAGTCACATAGGTGGAATTGTTGGCACCGAGTTGGCCAGGAAGTTGATCACAGGTTGCGGGAGTGTTGAAACTACCGGCACAACAAAACATGTCCTGCGCTGAATTGCCATTGACCTTGGCATAGGTACAAGGGCTCATACAACCCTGGAAGTTGTTGGAATTTTTTACTGCCAAATTCCAAGCGCCTGTTGATGAGCTTTGCTGGCTGCTACTGGTAATCGCGGGCAGTTGTGAACTTTTCAGGCAAAGACTTTCCGATATGTTCAGCTCCCCTAGCGAATTGCTTTCTCCGTAATAACCTGCACCCAAAATATTGGAATTTTCCGGGGGAACTGTGTAGGTACAATAAGTTGGCTGTGCGGGATAAGCCTTCACGCTAATGTTGTAACCATCAACGGCAGAGACATCAAAATTAGTGGAGCCTTGAGGAAATTGAGCGCCCTGCTGGGTGATAACTGGCTCGCTGGTTAATTCAATCTTTGTGGCATAGGGCGTTCCACCTGCTTCATAGCCGCCGGTATTGATCCATGCTGCAGAGGATGTGGTTTGATAAGCGGTTACGGTAAAGGCGTAGGAATTTAATCCAGCGGGGAAATTTTCCCCCTCTTCTTTTTTGTCATCTACAAAAAAATCTGCACTGGCCCCTTTGGAAACTTGCAACAGGCTTTGAGTGTTCTGGCATTTGGGGTTATTGGGATTCACACTTTGTGTACACACCATGCCAATTTGGATAGCCGCATAGGCACTATTATTTTTGAACGTTATTTTGCGTTTACCATAGTCCTGATTGACGGGGGATACAGGCACTGAATTTCCAGGCCATGGAGAAGCGCCAAAGGCCAGAGTGTAAACGTTGGAATTGGTAGCCGGACTATTAATAACAACGCCGGGACAGGTTGTATTGCTGTTATCGACAGCGCCCTTTTTTAAGGTCAACACACAACTGACCCAGTTATTTGCAAGGCTGGAATTTGTTGCGCTGCTAAAACTGGAACTAGATCCGCTATTGGCAGGTTGATAATAAAGCGTATAGCTGCCATCGGACCCACTGGGGTAACCTCCTAAAAATGCTTGCTGTGTTTGACCATATAAATAATCACTCTGAACCCCGCTTTTGTAGACATACAAGGGAAAATTAACGGTATTGGGTAATTGCCACATTAGAAAATTTGAGGAACTAATATTGGTTTCAGCAGCACTGACGCTGGGTAAAAAACCTGTTGCCAGTGGTAAACAACAAAGTAAACGCATTATTTTTGCATGCATGGGGTATTCCTTTGGTTAGGTTTATTAATTGGAATGACAGCCTTTGCAAGTGAAGCCGGTAATTGGGATTATGTCCAATTGGGGATATTTCAGCGCATTACACAATCAGTGCTCTTTCGCTGTGTTGGAAATTTAAGCGACGCCCCGCTTGGTATGCAGGTATCATGTGCTCTTGCGGTCTGACGAAAAATCGAATTCTAAAAAGCATGGATTGATCTATGGCATATCCTTATCTTAGTGATGTTGTGAACGAACTCGCCGGGACTGACATTCATTTACCCATTGCCACCTTTGGCGCGCTAGTGGCAATTGCGATTTTTGTAGCGATTCGTTTTACTCGTGTTGAAGTTGAGCGGTTGGCATTCACAAACAAACGTCTGCAATTACATAATCACCAACCGAAGGCGCTGGTAACTGATCTGGCTTTTGTGGTTACCTTGAGTGGTATTGCGGGAGCAAAATTATTTGATGCCATCGAACAGCCCCGGCAATTATTGACCGACCCGATTGGTGTGATTTTTTCAACCGGCGGCTTTTCAATTTACGGTGGTTTGATTCTGGGTTGTGTTGCAGGAATTGTTTTTGTAAAACGCAAAGCCATTTCCGTAGTGCCCATGCTGGATGCAGTGGCACCGGCCCTTGCGCTGGGTTACGGCATTGGCCGTTTGGGTTGCCAATTTTCAGGCGATGGTGATTGGGGCAAACCTTCGATGATGGAATTAAAACCGGATTGGCTACCCGATTGGTTCTGGGTGCAAACTTATCCGAACAATGTATTGCAGGTTGATATCCCGGCACCCGGTGTTTATCCAACGCCGCTTTATGAAGCGGTGGTTGCGTTCATCACTTTTGCGCTACTGTGGGCACTGCGCAAAAAGCTCAGTGTCACCGGGCAATTGTTTTGTTGTTATTTACTCTTAAGTAGTCTGGCGCGGTTTTTGGTGGAGTTTATTCGCATCAACCATCAGTATGAATTCTTTGGAATATTTCTGAGCCAAGCGCAGATCATCGCGCTTGTATTGGCAATGATGAGTGTCGTTGGTTTTGTTATTTTAAAAGGAAGCAACAAATAGTAGTTACAACAAACACGTGAAAATCTTGTGACTATGCTGGAAGTAAAACGGGATAATTACTCAACGTAATTATCCCGTTTTTATTGGCAGTGCTATTTGCGTTGGAACCGGCGTAAATACAAAGTGCTCAAGCCAAAGAGCACTAGAAGAATCGATGAAGGTTCAGGCACGCTGACTGAGGGCGTAACTTTTATCGACCAATCACCATGGGTTGCTTCGCTGAAATACAGGGTATCAGTGCGGAACAGTCGAGTACCCGTTTCATCAAATATTTCCGTGCTGATATCATGCTGCATTGAAAGATAGAAATTGTTGATACCTTGTAAATCGGTGGCAATTTCCTTGCCTGCTACCAGTCCGATTTCCACTACCGCGAGATCAAGTTGTACAAGATGGGTGAGTAGATGGTTGGTTCGCGATTTGATTACACCGTTGCTGTGATATTCAACTTCTTGCCAATCGTTTTGATCCATTACCCAAAACCAGGGCGCATCGCCATTGGCATCAAAGATTGTCAAACCAAGGCCATTCGACGTTGAGGTTTTATCAAACAGACTGCCCGAGCTGGTCGAGTGGGAAGACATCCACGGGGCGAATCCGGTGATTAACGGACTGGAAGTTGTCCAAAAAGCCCAATTGTCGATTGGAATATCTTCGAAGTAGGTGAGGTCGATATTAAAGCCAAGGTCCAGTTTGCTGGCATCACGCTCGGATTGGATAATGCTGTCGACCCTGGTGTCGGCAACCACATCATCTACAGAATGCGCGTAGGTTTGCAAAGAACCGGCTTTTTCTCCGGAAAATTCATAGGTTACCAGGGCAGCATGGGAAAATTGGGCGAGTGCCAAGATGCTCAAACTTGCTACGAGTTGCTTAATCATTATTTACTGCTTCCTTTTTAGTTGGTTGTCGCTACAGCAGGGTTTCTGCTGCCATCGGTTAGGCAAAAATCACACCATACCAATCTCCGAAAAATAACCCATGTAAATCAATAAACTAACAGCCAATCTGAAAGTTGCCTTGGCGTTCGTGTCAACAGATTCGACAATGTTACGACGCGATAGCTGACCGGCTGTTGCCGCTGGTTTTGTAATTTACTGCTCAAACTCTGACCTCTGCTGGCAGTTTGCTATAGTGATCACTAACCTATGTAGATTCTGTCGCCGGATTCATTGTTACTATGCCCGAAACCCTGCCCTTGTTGTTCCGACGCCCCCGGCTGTTGGCGGCCCTTGTACTGGGGTTGAGCCTGCTCGTCGGTGCGTTGGTGATTTGGAATCTGGAGCAGAACCGGCGCGAGGCCAAGCGCGATGCGGCCTTGCAGGTAGCCACCAACCACGCACTGCTGATCCGCAACAGCCTCGACCAAGCGCTTACCATCAACTATTCCATGGCTGCACTGGTGCGTTTGAGTCAGGGGGCGCCGCGCCGGTTTGAAGAGGCGGCGCGCGAACTGCTTCCTTATTTCGGTGCTGTCTCCCATGTCGCCCTGTCCCCTGGTGGTGTTATTACTTATGTCTATCCGTTGGAAGGCAATGAAAAATCCGTCGGCTTTAATCCACTCAATGATCCAATCCAAGGGCGCGATGCGCGCCGTGCAGTGGAAACCGGGCAACTGACGATCGCAGGTCCGGTAGAATTGGTACAGGGTGGTTTGGGGGCGATTGCGCGCCTGCCAATTTTTCTGGAGGATCAGGCCGGATCCCGCTTCTGGGGTTTTAGCAGCGTTATTATCCGCATTAATAAATTGCTCGACCAAGCCAACTTCCACCAGCTCGATAAAAGCGTTATGGCCTATGAATTGTGGAGCAACAATCCCGATTCCGGCGCGCGCGACATGATTGCCGTCAATGCCAGTGAACATCTGTCAAATCCGGTAGAAAAAGACATACAGGTTCCTAATGGTCGCTGGACCCTGAGCATCCAGCCGCTCGATGGTTGGACCAATCCCTGGCAGATTGCCAGTGAAATTTTTATCGCCGGTTTGTTAAGTGTGATGCTTGCCTGGTTAAGTTTTTTGCTCATTAATTTGCAGCGTCACCGCATCAGTTTGCAGTCGGCAGTGGCGGATCAAACGCGTGAATTACTCAATGCGCGCGCGGAATTGCAAGCGACCCTGGATGCAATTCCCGACTTGCTATTTGATTTGGATGGTGAAGGTATCATCCACGGTTACCACACCAACCAACCCGATTTACTCACCGTACCACCGGCGCGTTTTCTCGGGCAAAACTTTCGCCAGTTTTTACCGCCGCACGCCGTTACAGTAGTGGAAGCCGCCATGCAGGAGGCCGATGAAAAAGGTCTTTCCATGGGTAAATACTATTCGGTGGTTATTGATGGTCGCCAATTGGTGATGGAATTATCTGTCTCGCGCAAAGCGGCGGAACAGGCGCAGCGTTATGTGGTACTCGCACGCGATATTACCGAGCGCCGCCTCGCCGAGGCGGAATTGCGTGTTGCCGCCACCGCATTCGAAGCCAGCGAAGGCATGATGATTACCGACCCGGACGGCAATATAGTGCGTGTCAACAAGGCCTTTAGCGAAATTACCCAATACACAGCGGAAGAAGTGCTGGGCAAAAATCCAAAGATTTTGCGCTCGGGGCGTCATGACCAACATTTCTACCAGCAAATGTGGCGCGCCATTTTAACCGAAGGCAATTGGCGTGGAGAAATCTGGAATCGACGCAAGAGCGGTGAAGTTTTTCCCGAATGGTTAACTATCACCGCTGTGCGCAATAAGTACAATGAAATCACCCATTTTGTTTCAACCCTGACCGACATCAGCGAATTAAAACAAAATGAAGAGCGCATTCATCACCTTGCCTTCTTTGACCCGCTCACGCAATTGCCCAATCGCCGCCTGCTGCGCGATCGCCTTGAGCATGCCATTGCCACTAGCGTGCGCCAAAAAAGTCACGGCGCTTTGTTATTTATCGACCTCGATGATTTTAAAACCCTGAATGACAACCGCGGCCACCACATAGGCGATTTACTGTTGATCGCAGTTGCTGAACGCTTGCGTCATTCAGTGCGCGAGCAGGATACAGTGGCGCGCCTGGGTGGAGATGAGTTTGTAGTAGTGCTCGAGGGCTTGGGTGAAAATCGCGATGATGGCGCTACCTATGCACAGCGTGTTGCAGAAAAAATTCTCGCGCATTTAAATCAGGTTTATCGCCTTGAGCAGCGCGAATATTTCAACACGCCCAGCATCGGTATTTGTTTGTTTGGCGATAATCAGGTCGGAATCGATGAGCTATTAAAGCAGGCCGATCAAGCCATGTATCACGCCAAAGCGGCGGGCCGTAATACCTTGCGCTTTTTCGATCCGGAAATGCAAACTGTCACAGCGCAGCGCTTTGCACTGCAACATGACATTCGCGAGGCGCTACAACGTGAAGAATTTCAATTGTATTTGCAGCCGCAGTTAAATGCTTTGGGGCAGGTAAAAGGTGCTGAGGCGTTAATTCGCTGGTTGCACCCGCAGCGCGGTATGGTATCGCCCATGGAATTTATTCCGGTGGCGGAAGACTCCGGATTAATTATCCCGCTGGGTAACTGGATCGTTGAAGCGGCCTGCAAACAGCTGGTGAGTTGGTCCAACAGTTCTGCCACTGCGAATCTGAGTCTTGCAATTAACGTCAGTGCGCGGCAAATCCAGCAACATAATTTTGTCGATCAGTTACTGGAGATAGTGAAAAAAACCGGAGCCAATGCACGCCAGTTAAAACTCGAACTTACTGAATCCATGTTGGTCGATAACCCGCAAGACATCATTACCAAAATGGATGCATTAAAACCACAGGGTATTAAATTTTCTCTGGATGATTTCGGCACTGGCTACTCCTCGCTTTCCTATTTAAAACGCTTGCCGATCAATGAATTAAAAATCGATAAATCCTTCGTTAACGATATCCTCACCGACCCCAACGACGCGGCCATAGCGCGCATGATTATCCGCCTCGCGCAAAGCATGGAGCTGTCGGTTATTGCAGAGGGTGTAGAAACCAAAGCCCAACGCGACTGGCTGGAGCAGGAAGGTTGCCTTAAATACCAGGGCTACTATTTTGCTCGCCCTATGCCGGCAGAAAAATTTGCGGAATTTATTGCGGGGAAAAATCAGGAACTTGCTTCGCATTAATTTCCAAATTCTTCATGGATAAAAATCATCTTTTCGCTCGACCAAGCCATTTGAACTACGGCTGGCTGCTCGCGAAGAATTGCGCTAGGATGCTGCTCCAGCATAATCCCTCCCAAGATTGCAAATCACATCAATATGGACATTTCATGCACCTGACCGTCGGCAAAAAACTTTGGCTTGCATTTGTGGGTACAATTACCCTGTGTGTACTTGCGCTTTATTTGCTGTTGCATAACAGCCTCAAGCAAGGATTTCTGGATTACACCTCGCAACAATCGGTGCAACGGCTGGAGATTTTACGCAGCGCACTGGCCAGCATTTATCGCGAAGAAGGTTCGTTTGATGCATTGAAAACAGATTCGCAACGCTGGCTCAAACTGAAAGACATTATTTTTGCAGAAAGTGATGCACTATTTTCCGGGTTGCCTGAAGTTGCAGATGCCGATGCGGCTGCCCATACGGTTTACCGTGAATTTGTTAGCAGTATTAGTCTTGCTGATGTTAACAGGCAGGTAATTCTTGGCGTGGTGAAGCCCGAGCAAGAGTTAACCTGGGTTCCGGTTACTGACCTGAATAAGGTTATTGGCTTTATCAGTTTTGAAAAGCCCAAAGTCGTTACCAATACTCAGGACCAAAATTTCATTGAGCATCAATTTAAAGTGTTCAGTGTTATCAGCCTTTTGGTGCTGGTGATTGCAACACTGGTTGCCACCTTGTTTGCACGCCGTATCAGCCGGCCGCTAATGACTCTCGCACAAAAAGCCCATGCGCTCGCATCGGGCGATTACTCCCAGAAAATTCCGGTGACCAGCCGCGATGAAATTGGCCAGGTATGCAACAGTTTTAATCAACTCAGCGAGGCGCTTGCAGCCAACCAACAATCGCGCGCACTCTGGGTGGCCGATATTTCCCATGAAATGCGTACGCCCTTGTCTGTGCTCAAAGTGCAAATAGAAGCTATGCAAGATGGTATAAGGCCAGCGAACCCGGAAAACCTGGCGTTGCTTTATGATAAAGCGCTGGGGTTGAGCAAACTGATTGATGATTTATTTGAGCTTTCATTATCGGATGTTGGGGCACTTAGCTACCACAAACAAACGATCAATCTAGTGCCGTTGCTGAAAACCTGTATCGAACATTTTCAGACAAAAGCGCAGCATGCGGGCTTGAGTTTGCAAGATCAACTTGATCACCAAAATCCGGTATGGATTAGTGCGGATACCGATCGCCTGCAACAATTATTCAGCAACCTGTTGGAAAATTCGATTCGCTACACCCATAGCCCGGGTGTGGTTGCCGTAGCGCTGACCACCAGGGCTATTCGTGTCGAAATCACTATCGATGACAGCCCACCGGGTATTGCGCCGGATCAATATGAGAAAATTTTTGAGCGGCTTTACCGTGTGGAAAATTCGCGCAGTCGCCAAACCGGTGGCGCTGGTTTAGGGTTGGCGATTTGCAAAAATATTGTTGAAGCCCATCAGGGAACAATTTCTGCAAATACATCTCCACTGGGTGGCTTGCAAATTCGTATCAGCTTGCCGCTTGTCAATTAATTATTTTTTCATCAGGGATATTTGTTGATGTCAGCATTCATTTGCGTAATTGAAGATGAACCGGATCTGGCCAATCTGATGGTTGATTACCTCAAGGCCAACGATTTCCAAACCATTGTGTTTAATCGCGGTGACGAGGCCAACCTCTGGCTACAAAACAACAACCCGGATCTGATTTTATTGGATCTGATGCTGCCGGGTATGGATGGGTTGCAGGTCTGTAAAAACCAACGTCAACGCTCGGCGGTGCCTATTATTATGATGACCGCCAAAACCGAAGAAATTGATCGTTTGCTGGGCCTGGAGTTGGGCGCTGATGATTATATTTGCAAACCCTACAGCGCGCGTGAAGTGGTGGCCCGGGTAAAAGCCGTTTTGCGTCGTATTTGTGTCAGTGCGCCGGTATTAGAAAACGCAAAACCGTCGGTTACGCTTGATGAACAGCGCATGAGCGTACGAATTTTTGATCAGCCGGTTGAACTGACCAGCGTGGAATTCCAGTTATTTTCCCTGCTCTATTCCCAACCGGGCCGGATCTTCTCGCGCCAATATATTCTCGACAACATCTATCAGGACTACCGCGTAGTGGGCGATAGAACCGTCGATGGTCACATCAAAAAACTGCGTAAAAAACTCAATGAAGCCAACGAGCAAGTGGAACTGATCCGCTCGGTATATGGCTGCGGCTATAAGTACGAAGCCCCTTAGGGGCTGAATCCTGCCTGTTCGAAGACACATTTCTTTCACATTTCAAACATTTTCCTTCCCCAATTGTGGCGCACATTAGCAACTGTAGACCCCACAACCACAGAGGAAAATGCAATGAAAAAGTTAATTATCGCCAGCTTGATTGTCGGTAGCGTTGCTTGTGTAGCTGTAGCATCGAATGCTGATTACATGTCCACGCACGGCAACTGGAGCCAGCATTCTGAATGGAATGACAAGGCGGATTGGAACGAAAAGACGGATAGGAAAGCCGGCCACAATCGTTTTGTTGAGCAGCTGAATCTTGATCCTGAGCGCGCCGCCAAAATGAACGAGATCCTCAGCTCCTATCGCGAAATCCCGAAACTCTACTTCACTAACCAAACCGATAAAATTCCAGAGTTCCTCGCGCAAAAAGAGACAGAACTGGAAGCCCTGTTAACCCCGGAAGAACTGGCGCAATTCAAGCAAGCGTTCGCCGACTGGGCGAAAAAGAAAAACTTCAAATTTATGAATTTCTCGGCTTATCAAGCCCAGCCACAGCCCAATCCCGCGCTTGAAATTAAATTGAATGACGATTTGCGTGAGGAAATTCAACAATCCCTGAACAGGGAAATACTGGAACTGCGCAAGCAACTCCACCCACACACTGTAAATGCTTAATTTTCCGACTGCCATAACTCTGCGCCACATTCGCTACCGCTGGCAGCAACAGAGTTATGGCGCTAATTCCGCGAGCAGATTATGAACATTCGAATTGTTTCCAGTATTGTATTGTCGGTTGCCTTTGTCGTCCTGCTGATTACTGGTGTGTTGCTCTATCTCACGCCCTATAATTATTTTGTCGGCTCACTGCATATATGGGGCGCCATTTTATTTTTAGGTTGTATTGTTTTTCATTTTAAAAATAACGCCAGGACCTACAAAAACCACATCCAAAAACGCGTTGGCAAATGGGCGATGACGATTGCTGTACTTGGGCTTGTGCCAATGATTATTGGGCTTATGTTTAATATAGCCCCTATCTCGTCGGTAGTTCATTTTGGTTACAACGTTAAAAAATCCCAGCAACCTGAAAAACACGAGTATGAAGTGGTAGATCTAACCGCGGATAAATCAGCACCAGAGAAGGGCTCTCCAGGCACTGCGGCTAGCAAAAGCCACGCACCCAAACTCAAGGTTTTTTTTAAAGCGGGCAAAGAATACCATTCCGCACCTCAATCGCTATTTTTAAATATTACTTACACCAGCGTGCCGCAAATTGTTGTATGGATGGAAACACTGGAAGGAAAATATATAGACACACTTTATATAACCGGAAAAACTTCCGACTCCAGTTATCGCTCGAAAGATCCGGAGGTTGACGTTGTGCGTCGGCCAGAAGCGCTGCCCTATTGGAGCCATAAACGCGGAATTAAAGCGAACGATGGGCTTTATACACCTGAGGGCAAAAGTTCAGATCTGGACGGTATCACTGCAGCAACGCCCAAGATGGATTACCAGGTCGCCATGTCAGCGCCGCAAATGGGTCGCTACAAATTAATGGTAGAAGTTAATCGCACCTATGATTTTAACGAGTTCTACAGCAAAACCCGTTTTCCCGATGATGCGGTTTACAGCGGCTCAGGTTCATCCGGCCAACCATCGCTGATTTACGAATCTATTATGGACTCACAACAACCAGGACAACATCTATTTACCTTAGTCGGCCATGGTCATCACTCAGGTAAAGACGGCTCGCTCTACACCGACCTGCACAATGTCACTACCGCAAAACAAATCCTGGAATTTATTGTGGCGAGTGTGGAATAGGGAGAAAAACTAATGGTGATAGTATCAGTGGAAAAGACATAGGCAGTGAGTTTGTTTATGATCCCAATACACACTCAAGCTGACCTCATGGTAACTAAACTCCAGGTAACTATGTCTATCACCACCAAAACCTGCCATCACCCCATCCACACCCAAACCAATCCGCTTGCGGAAAAAAATACCCTGCGTGCGGTTGTGCTCACGGCGGTGATGATGGTGTTGGAAATTGTCGGGGGTTGGTATTACCACTCCATGGCACTGCTGGCCGATGGCTGGCATATGAGTTCCCATGTGGTGGCATTGGGTTTGGCGCTGGGCGCCTATGTGCTGGCACGGCGCTATGCGCAGGACGGGCGTTTTAGTTTCGGCACCTGGAAAATGGAAGTGCTGGGTGGTTACACCAGCGCGATTTTATTGGTGTTGGTGGCAGTGACTATGATGTACCACTCGGTGGCGCGTTTGCTGGTACCGGTGGCAATTGTGTACGACCAGGCGATTATGTTGGCGGCAATCGGATTGGTGGTGAATTTGGTCTGTGCCTGGTGGTTAAAAGACGGACATCACCATCATCACGTTCATGCACATCACCACGATCACGATCATGAGCATGAACATCACCATCACGAAGATTTAAATTTGCGTGCTGCCTATACCCATGTTTTGGCGGATGCTCTGACCTCACTGCTGGCGATTTTTGCATTGCTGGGCGGAAAATTTTTTGGTGCCGATTGGCTCGACCCGGTGATGGGAATTGCGGGTTCCATTCTGGTTGCGATCTGGGCGTTTGGTTTATTGCGCGATACCGGCCGCGCCTTGCTCGATGCTGAAATGGATGCGCCGGTAGTGGATGAAATCCGCGCAGTGATTACACAGTTACCGGTTGCGGCGGAATTAAAGGATTTGCATGTGTGGCGTGTGGGCGCCGGGCAATATGCTTGTGCATTGGCGGTGAGAATCCCGTCTGACACTACCGGTATTGATGCAGATTTTTTTAAACAGCAGCTCGCCGTTCACGAAGAGCTGGTGCATATCACCGTTGAATTAATGAGGCATTAAGCGCAAAAAACAATCAATCATGCCTTTAGTGTAATACGCTGTAATCCACTTTGTCGCATGAATCAACACAAACATTTTTGTGACAGGGTTTGTATTAAAAAAAGAACAAGACCGCAAAATTTTTTGTGCTACCATCCAAGAACTTCGCAATTGTTAGACCAAAACGACATAACACAGGTCAGGTGCACAGGTGATTCAGGCGGCGATTAACCATTTGGCAACACAGCTAAATGCTTACCTTAAACGCACCAACAATCTCACAGAAGATATTGTGGTGGTGTCGAGCCTGGTGGAAAGCGATGGTAACGTCGCGGCCAACACCAACAATAAATTGGTGTTATTCCTCACCAACATTGAGAAAGATACTGTGCCCCAGGCCAATGCTGTGCGCGCCACCGGTTTTGATGGTCGCGCCCTGGTTGGCAGTCGTTCGGTGTATTTAAATTTGTATGTGATGCTGGCGGCAAATTTCAGTGGCAGTAATTATCCGGAAGCCCTGAAGTTTATTTCCAAAGCCATCGCATTTTTTCAGATGCAACCGGTGTTCGATAAACAATCAACACCGGATCTGGATTCCCGCATCGATAAACTCGTATTGGATATCGAGAACCTGAATATTCAGGATTTAAGTAATCTCTGGGGTTTATTGGGTGGGAAATA
>JAGKXA010000736.1 GCA_021151615.1 Cellvibrionaceae bacterium
GGCATGGATACATCCAGCATAATTAAATCGGGTGTATTTTCGTGTTCACTTTCCCGCGTGAGCCAATCAAGTGTCTGCAAAGGGTTATCCAGTTCGGCAATATCAAATCCCAGTGGCGCAAGTAGGGCACGCATCAATTGACGATGGGAAATATCATCGTCCACTAAAAGCAAACGACGTACAGGTCCTTTGTAACCATAAATGGTTTGCACGGGAATATTGAGCGAATCACCTGCGGGATTGTTAATGCTGGCGAGCATTAAACTGGCTTTGAAAATACTGCCTTTGCCGGGTGTACTGGAAACAGAAATATCGCCGCCCATAATATCGGCCAGTAAGCGGGAGATGGTTAAGCCAAGGCCGGTGCCTGTGGCGGTGGAACCGGGGTTGCGCACGCGTTCAAAGGGACGAAAAATTCGCTCGATATTTTCTGCTGCTATGCCTTCGCCGGTATCTGACACGGCAAATTCAGCCACCTGACTGCGATAGCGAATTTTAAAAGTCACGCTACCGCTGTGAGTGTATTTAATCGCGTTGGATAAGAGGTTAATCAAAATTTGGCGCAGGCGCTTTTCATCGGTGCGCACCAGTTCAGGCAGGCGATCCTTGCATTCATAAATAAATTGCAACCCTTTGGCTTCCGCTTGCAAGCGAAACATGTGCACCAATTGTTCCAGCAAAATATTGATTCGCACTTGATCGCGATGCAAATCCAGTCGGCCTGTGGGGCGGCATGCTCGGATCTTTTTCCAATAATTGTGCGTAACCCAATACGGCATTGAGCGGTGATCGCAATTCATGGCTAATGCCAGTGAGGTAGCGGCTCTTGGCCTGATTGGCGGCCTCTGCCTCTTCTTTGGCGGCTTGCAATGCGCGGTCAGTGCGTTCGTGGGCCTCAATTTCTTCCATCAGCAAGCGGGTTTGCCGCTGGGTTTCCTCTTGTGCAACCACACGGCTTTCGTGTGCCAATACAAATAACCAGCTCACCACGCCGGTAACAATCACTAATAGAAAAAATACTTTCCAGAGTGTTGCTTCCAGTAGCGCTGCTGTTTCGGGGGCATCTATCGGCGTCTGGAAATAAATCAGCGAGAGTAAAATGGCGGAGAGGCCGTTAATCACTAACACCAGAATTAAAAAATGCCCAAGGCGTGAATTAATATTTTCGGTAATTACAGCAGGTAAAAATCGCTTAATAAATTCGCCCACTTGCTCGGTGTAATTTGCTCCGGGTTTGCAGTGGTCGTTGCAGCGTGCATCCAGCGAGCAGCAGAGCGAACAGATATGGCCTGCATA
>JAGKXA010000284.1 GCA_021151615.1 Cellvibrionaceae bacterium
CAAGTCTATTTTTTATAATTATTTTTTATTAAATGTGCGCTAAAAAATAACCGGTTTTCAACAGGACTTGTCTCCTAAACAACCAATTCCCCATGGCAGGCCACGCGCCTTTTTAAGCATAAGAAATAACTAGTAGCTTTCTTATGGCTTGATATTCTTTTCATGCGTGATCCAGGTTACGCTCATGTCACCATCAAGGTGCTAGCATCTGCTCATTACTGGCTTCGCAAGGATACGAATATGAAATTTTCCAAACCTCTAATCCAGTTGGCATTTCCTTTTTGTCTATTCATTTTCTCACCCTGCCTTAGTGCGCACCTGCTAATCACTTACACCAGTGGAAATATGCTGTGGAAAGAGGAGCAGTCTGATTTTACCAACTCAGGGGACTACTGGGACTCCAGTTATTTGATGAATGAGGAAGTTCAATTTGAAGTCAGTTTTATTACGCCTGATGTTAAATTGGACACTGGCGAGTGGCAGTACCTGACATTTTACGATCCGGTGGTTACCTTTAGCAGCTCGCATTTCTTTGAATCCTACACCATTGATAGCAGTGGTCACTTCGGTCTTGAGCTGGCAGGCGATAACAGTTTTCGCGATTGGTTTTTTTCATTTGGGGTTACAGAAAATAACAACGCATCAGGCATAAAAGAGCACGGCGTTTTTTCTGCCGGTGGCTGGCTGGATTCATTGGCTGGAGGCGGAGCAACGACAGAGCAACTGGTTTATACCAAAAAAGACTGGAGCTTTACGCATCACAATTTACTATGGGAAGCAGATACTATTGCCACATTTGGTGGTGAAAGTTTTGATGGCAAATTAACCATTAAACAAATTTCGCTCCCCGAGCCTGTTACCCCATTACTCTTGCTAACCGGGCTATTTTCTATTGCCCTGCTGAGAAATAAACAAGGCAACAATTATCGCACCTAGCGCACAAACTACGATAAAGGCAGCATAACCTGCTCATCAACTGCTTACAGCCCATCGCAAATTATTGGCCTGCAACTGCTACACTGAACTTCATCAAGGTCAGCAAGGAGTCAGGGCGTGCAACTAGTAACATTACGAGCAACTGCAAATAGTTTCAGCAACCAGCCCATAACCGTTAAAAAATCCGGGTTTACAAAAATACTGACGCTGCTCACGCTAGCTTGTGCCAGTAGCTTTTGTCAGTCGCAAGCCATCGATAAATGGCAAACCCGGGCCATTACACGTATGACTCCCGATAGCCAGGAAACCCACCAAATATTTTCCGGCTTGGAGAAAACCCAAAAAGATTGGCGTTTGTGCGTAGTTCTACCGAACGTGAGCGACAAATTTTGGGATGACATTGTCAGCGGCGTGCGTGAAGAATCCGCACGATTAGGTATTACCAGTGTTATTTATGAAGCCAGCGGCTATGGCGAAGCGGGCTTGCAACAACAGGAGCGCATTCTCAACCAACGTTGCAGCGCAGGAAAACTGGATGCCGTATTGCTAGCGGCAACAGACAGATCCGGCTTAACAACAAGCCTGCGCAACTTGCGCGAAAAGCAGATATTAGTAGTCGATTTTGTAAACGGCTACGACATGAAAGAAGTTGATGCCCGAGCCTACCTGGATAATTATCACCTTGGTTTCAGCGCCGGCCAGGAAATAAAAAAGTATCTATCCCTGCAATCACGCACGCCAAAAACCCAGATATTATGGATTCCCGGCCCTGAAGGGCCAGACTGGGCAAAACGAGGTGACGAAGGTTTTAAAGCGGCCTTGCTCACCAGCGAAGCGGATATAACTACTCTCCATTTAAACCCGCATTACCGCGAACAAGCGCGCGACCTGCGCAAGTACCTGAATACGGGAAGAACGTTTGACCTTATTGTCGGCACGGGACCAACCAGCGTCGCCGCTTACCAATTAAAAGCTGAAGGATTAATTCCACAAGCAACACCGGTATTCGCCTATTACGCAACACCGGATGTTGAAAAATTACTTGCAGATGGGCAGCTGCTTGGGGCTGTATCCAATCAACCGCGAATAATGGGCCGCATGGGGGTATCGTTGGCAGTTGGCATGCTGGAAAAACTACCCATGCCATTTCAGGCTGGACCAGAACCGGTATTACTCCAACCCACACTAAAGGACAAAAACCAGCCTGACACACCTCAATCGCCGTGAAGTGTCCAAACCCACATCATGTTGATTTTATTATTTAGTAAATTACGTCTGGCAATTTATTTCGAATAAATAATTTTCAATTCTTCCGTCGCCAAGTTGACGCCTTCTTTAGCTGCTTCTTCCAGCAACATTAGACCGCGAGTTTTATCCTGCTTAACATCACCAGAGCCATAATACAAATTGAAGCCGTAGGTAAATTTTGAATGCGCATGCCCTTGGGCGATGGCACGCTCAAAATACTCGCTGGAGCTTTTGGTAGAACTTTCGACAAAATCACCATAAAGATAAATCACACCCAAGCGATACGAAGCTTCCGCAACACCCCCTTCAGAAGCATTCTCCAATAATTTCATACTACGCACTTCAAATTCTTCTTCAGTTTCGCCGGTGTTTTCCAGACTAAAGCTGGAATAGAGAAATTGTGCGTAAGGATCACTTTTTTCCAGATAAGGCGATAGCAGATCATACAAAGCTTCTACTTCACCATTTTCCAATAGTTCTTCTGCTTGTTGTTTTATTAAATTTTCCATATGCAACCTCAGGACACAGCCCCCTATAAAATAGTAATTATAAATCACTCTTCCCAACGGGAACCAGGCAACCTTCAAACTATCATCTACAAATCCAGAGCCTATTAAGTCGTGCAACAACTGTGGATTCTGTCGGTCAACGCAACACTATAATCATTTTAAACAAAAGAGAGAGATTGCAAAATGGCTGATCGGTTGATTAAGCGTTAATACACATCGCGCAGGTAGCGCTTATCCATATTCAATTTGCGGATGTAGTTGACTGTATCAGCGTCATCGAACTTGCCGTATTGCTGAATGATATCGCGCAGCGCTTGATCCACATCTTTGGCCATACGGCTGGCATCGCCGCACACGCAGAAGTAGGCGCCCTCTTCCAGCCAATTCCAGATTTCCTGGCCGCGTTCGCGCATGCGGTCTTGCACATAGATTTTTTGTGATTGATCGCGCGAGAAAGCAAGGCTCAATTCGTTGAGCACGCCGTCTTTCTGGAATTGCTGCAATTCATCCTGATAATAAAAATCCGTTGCGGCATGTTGCTCGCCAAAGAACAACCAGTTTTTACCGGCGTCGCCACGCGCTTGTCGCTCCTGCAGGAAGCCGCGGAAAGGCGCAACGCCCGTGCCAGGCCCCACCATGATTAATGGCGTAGCGCCGTTTTCCGGCACATGGAAATGTTTACTCGGCTGTACAAAGATAGGTACATCCAGATTGCTGGCACGATCCGCCAGAAAAGTGGACGCAACACCTTTGCGAATTTTTTTACTGTCGCGGAAGCGCGTGTAACGCACCGCAGAAACCGTTAAATCAATACGATTGGGTTGTGTTTTAGGGCTTGAAGCGATGGAATATAAACGCGGCTGGATGCGTTTTAATACGGCGATAAATTCTTCCACGCTCGCACGAATGGGGAATTCCTGCAGTATGTCCACCAGTTGGCGACCGTAGAGCCACTCTTGCAGTTCTTGTTTGTGTTCCGCATCGAGCAATTTTTTCAGGTCTGCACTGTTGGAGCGCTCGGCAATAAATTGCAGTGCGTCCAAACTCGGGCGACAAATTTCGTAATTTTCGAGTAGCGCTATATGCAGTGGTTTTTCGTGGGTATCTACCACGACCGGCGCATCGGAATTCAGATTGAGCGATTGTTCCAGCTCATACACATAATCCGGGCAATTTTTTGGCCATACCCCCAGGGCATCGCCCGCTTCGTAGGTGATGCCTGAATCGCCCAAATCAAAACCAAACTGGCGAACATCTTTACCGGAACCTTCGCCGCTCAAACGATTATTCACCGTCAAACGCGATGCGTAGGGGTTGGCCTTGTTATAACCGGTTGCGGTAGATGCAGTGGGCATAGATGAAGACGCGCTCGCAGAAGTATTCGCAGCTCCTGATGTTGAGACATGCGGAGCTAATTGCTCCTTCAGCTTAGCAAACCATTGCGTCGCTGGCACTTCAAAATCCGTGTCGCAATCCACACGCTCAACCAGAGCCTTGGCACCCAGCGCGTGCAAGCGCGCAAATAATTTTTTGCCGTGGCCGCAGAACTGGTCATAGTTTGAGTCGCCCAGCGCCAGTAAACCAAATTGCAATTCATTGAGTGTTGCCATGGAATCGCTACTTAATTGACTCCAGAAATCGCCGCCGTTATCCGGTGCATCGCCATCGCCAAAAGTACTGGTGATAAAGACCACAAAC
>JAGKXA010000285.1 GCA_021151615.1 Cellvibrionaceae bacterium
GACTCCACATTACCCGCTTCCTGCGCCAGGGCGCGCAGCGGACTAAGCAGCAAGGGGCACAACAGCGACAACAGCACAGCCAGGCGCAACCAATGGCGCAGGGGTTGAATCATGTCTCTCTCCAGTTTCATATCGGGCCGATGGTTATCTCAGCCCGGGATTTTTTGTCAGCGCGCCCATTGCCGCTGCTTGTTTGTTGGCACTCACAACTACCGTGAATAAATCATTCTAGAAGCCAATCCGGATATTGGATGTGAATTTGAGCACAGTTGATCTGGCGCTTGAGTGATTTTTTTAGGCGATGATCACGCCCTGCACAAAAGTGACAAGGCCGGTCAAAAAGTGAGAATTAAGGATAGCTTAGATGGTTTTCGGAGAGGGACAACTCCTCCGCTATTACCGACTGCTCATAGCGGAGGAAGTGCTTAAAACGGGAAACTACTCGGTGATACGGATCGTATCCAGATAGATATAGCCATACGGAAATGGGCTACCCGTTGCATAGACATGGATCGCCAGCTTGCGCACATCGCCCGCATTGAATCCACCCACAAAGCTACTGCCCAATTGCGTGCTAATCCTTACCCATTCCTTATCAGGAAAGGCCTGACTACTGAAACGCTCGGTGGCCGCTTCACGCCCGGCACCATCGGTCGCTACCAATTCAAACTCCATAGGAAAAGCGAAACCGGACACTATGCTGGAGAGTAGTTTGATTTGCAGGCTTGCTGTCTTGTTTCTGATATTAATCGGCTTGCTCAGTTGCGTTTCCAACGCCCAGTGATCCAGGCTACTGGTCCATTCAGGAAAAGCGCCCAATCCTTGCGACAGATGCTTATGGATCTCGCTAATTCCACCACCGTAATTTACAAACTTCCAGTTGCTAGCCGATGCTTCGGTATTGAAATGCTCAACGAACACGTCTTTCGGGGAGGATATACTGCCGGTTCCTTTGACCCATTGAATGTTATCAAGCTGGAATACAACCCCGGTTTGCACTCCGTCATCAATGGAAGGACGAATCATGAATCCGGTGTTAACTTTTTTCAAATCCAGGCCATCGCGAACCAAATCAGCGACCTTGAATTCAACCGTTTGCCACTGATTAAGAAAACTGATTGGAAACTTGGCCGAATGGGACAAGCAGGGCCAGACACACTCAACGACCACCTCAAACAACATTTGCCCTTTATTCGCATCGTAGGCATTGCCGAAACTCTGTACGTTTATGTCGAACTTAATCGTTCCCGTTGCATAAGCACTACGATCAGTCGGCTCAGTGTTGACAGAAATTTGGCTATTAAAACCACTCTTGGAACCAAAGCTCACCTCAACGACTTTGTTGCGCCCCGCGGCAGGGGAATCGACTAATTTCCACTGCACATTACCGGCATTGGCTTCAGTGGTATATTCGGAGCCCTTACCCGTAGCGATTTCGTAGTTGAAGGCCTTGAAAACGCCCCAGCTCTTGTTCACACAATCGGCGAACAGCGTTCCCTCGCTACCGCAATCGCCCCCGATAGGATTGCCACCAATAGGTGCTGATGAAGAGCTACCGCCGGATGAAGAACCACCACCCCCACCGCCACCGCAAGCACCCAATAACAAACTGATGAAAAGAAGTCCCCAATAAGATTTCATAACTACTCCTTGAAAGAGAAAGCGAGAATACATAAACGTGTGATAGGAAAACGAGAGGAGAGAAACACTGCGGCAGTGTACGAAAAATTACGCGCCAAGCGACCAAAAAAAGCGTGATCTGATAGGCAAATTTATGGTGGAACGGCCAAACCCTGACTGTAGAGCACCTTACCTTCCGTAGTGATAATCACCGCGTCGAAGCCGGGCAACTTGTTGATCAACGCCAAGCCTTTGTCTGCCCCCAGAATAAATACGCTTGTGGAGAGCGCATCCGTATCTATACCTACCGGTCCGATAATCGTCACGCTGTTAACACCACTAACTGGAGATTTACCAGTGCGCGGGTTGATGATGTGATGCACGCGCTCACCCTTATCATCGATAAAGTAGCGCTCGTAATCACCCGACGTGGAAACAGCAACATCTTCCAGAGGCAAGGTAATTGCCACTTTGTCTGCGCGCGGATTTTTAATTCCCACCAGCCAGGGGCGACCCAATTTATTTCCCATCACGCGACTATCTCCGCCGGCAGTAACGCTCGCATGACTAACGCCGAAACCTTTCAGTATTTCGATCGCCTGATCTACTGCATAGCCTTTGGCAATACCGCCTAAATCGATATACACCTTGGGATGCTCAAACCAGAGAGTGTTATTTTTTTTATCCAAATGAATAAAGTGGTAATTAATCACCGGCAACAATTCTTCGCGCTGCTGCTCGCTTGGAGTTAGCTTTTTTCGGTAATCGTAATAGCGCGCTAGAGATGCGAAGGTAATGTCAAATACACCATCGCTAAGGCGACTGTAATAGAGGGATTTGTCGATAATACTCGTAAGTTCAGCCGAAATTGCCAACGGCTTTTGCGCGCTGGCTTTAGGGGCGAGCTGATTGACCTTATAGAGTTCGCTGGTTTCAATGTAGGGACTGAAGGTCGCATCAATACGGCGCATCTCCTCCATTACCGCAGCCACCGCTTGCTCGGCTTTTACATCATCATCCAGATACAAAGTGACACTGACTTTGGTACCCATGATGTCTTGGGTATCGCCGTGCCATTTTGCCTGAACAGACCCGGCGACAACACAGAGCAACAACGCACAGAAAATCCGCCACATAAATTACAAATTCAAATCGACACGGTAATGATGTTTATTTTCAGCATCCACTTTTTCAAGCTGGGCAAACATTGCCAGTACATCCTGCGCATTGGCAGAATCAAAAAATGTCTGGGGCGCGGCAAATTCACCCGTCACACGACCGCCAGCAGGGGCGGTTAATTCAATTTGCAAATTCACCTCCAATGGCCCGGACAGCTGAAACAATTTGGCACTGACGCCGTTGTTACCATTATCTACCAATTCAGCTGCATAACTTCCTATGTCCAACCAACTAGTACCGGTGTTTACTCGCGCACCACTCCATGTGAAATTGCCTTTTAACTTTCCAAGCACATTTCCGCGCAACTGCAGTGAATCTATATGAGAAGAAAACTGGCCTTGAATGGGTACGGGAATTTTGCTCTGCAACAACGACGATGGCACGGAGATATCAGCATTGTGCACCTCGACCTCCCCATTTGCACCGGCGCAAACCTCTCCGGTAAATTCTTGCGCGGGTAATTTGGTGGCTACCTGTGCGCAACGTGTTATCAGTGACAGTAGATTTAATTTCCAACTTAATTGCCCGAGCGAGTGCTCCTGACTATTCATTTGCAAACTGGCGAGACTCGCCTTGCCATTCCACACGCTGCCGGTAACACCGCTCATCGCCAGACCTGTGCCGCGCGTTAATACCCAAGCCCCCCAAATGGCGGGAATATTACTCAGCACAAACACCAAAAACAGCACTACACCCAAGCTGATCCAGAGTTTTTTCTTGGCTTTAAGTAAATCGGGAATGCTGCTCATAGAATTTTCTTTTTAATTTCTGTTAACAAAATCGAGAGGCGCTGCTATCGAACAACGGATATATAGTATTTATCACTGCGCTTTTTGCAGGCGCAAATTAACAGTGACTTGCCCCGGATCATTGGTGGATGCCAGCGATAAATCCGTTACGTTAATCCCCTGCTTGTATTCCATTTCATACAGCCATTGCATCAGCGGCTGATAGGCAGCCTTATCCAGACGTACACGCACCTCACCGTTAGCTCCAGGTTGCAAACCGCTCATTTGTAAGCCGTTATTGCGCAAGCTGGAGTCAATCAAACCATTAATGTTTTCATTGGCACTGGCATTGCCCTGTGCCCGCAATTGCTGGATCTGCGCTGCCAGAATTTGCACACGCCCCAAGGTTTGGGTGGAACTGGTGTTAGCTTGATACAACTGATCGCGCTTTTTCTGGATTGGTGTAAGTAACAGCAACCACACCAGGTACAGGACCAGAACCACTGCGCACGCAAGAATCATGGTCTGCTCGCGGCGATTGTATTGGTTAAGCAAATTTAAAATCTGATTCATCAAATTTTCCTCAATGAGTGGATCAACTCATCGATTACTGGGGATTTTTAGTTATTTTTAACCGCGCCGTTTGCACGTTGCCCTGAGCATTTGCACTGAGCACTTCCGCACTAAAACCCTTATCGCGAATACTCTGTGCAAGTGCCTCAAATGTCGCGAAGCTATCGGCCTGCACATTAATATTTAACTCGCCAATTTCGCCCACATACGCGATACCTTTAATGCTCACATTAGGCACTGCTGAAATTTGCGGTAACACCACCGCCAACAACTCCATAACAC
>JAGKXA010000067.1 GCA_021151615.1 Cellvibrionaceae bacterium
TAGACGTGGAGAAGTGGCCGAGTGGCCGAAGGCACTCCCCTGCTAAGGGAGCATACCTCAAAAGGGTATCGGGGGTTCGACTCCCCCCTTCTCCGCCATTGAATTCAAAAAAAGCCCAATCGAAAGATTGGGCTTTTTGTTTTTTAATCGGACAAATTTTGTTGTCGAGTTTGTCGAGTGGACTGGGTAGGTTGGTGCTGAGCGCAGCGATGCCCAACGCGATCTATCAACATAATCTGTATTGATGTAATTACCCACCAAAAAAATCCAATAAAAAAGCCGATGTAAAAACATCGGCTTTTTTATTGGGTAAAAATAATTTTTACAGCGCGCTGATTTTCTGGATTTGCTCGCGCAACTTTTCTACAGCGATTTTGTTGTCATTCACGCGCTTGCGTTCGTTTTCTACAACGTCTGCAGGTGCTTTTGCAACAAAGGCCGCATTGCCAAGTTTTGCTTCAGTGCGCTCAATGTCTTGCTGGAGTTTGTTGCTTTCCTTGGTCAGGCGCGCGATTTCAGCAGCTTTATCGATAATGCCTGCCATAGGAACCAGGATTTCCATTTTTCCTACCAGTGCGGTTGCAGACATGGGTTCTGTATCGCCCGCATTTAGCCAGGTGACGCTTTCCAGAGATGCCAGCTTCTTGAGGAATTGCTGGTTGGCCTGCAAGCGTTGCTGATCATCTGCACTGCCATTTTTAAAGAGCACATTCAGATCTTTTGCAGGGGAAATATTCATTTCCCCACGGATATTACGCACACCCAAAATAACCGCTTGCAGCCACTCAACATCGTTCAGTGCTTGCTGATCGATCTTGCTATCATCGGCAATCGGGTAGGGGGCGTGCATAATGGTTTCGCCAGTTGCGCCTGCAAGTGGTTTGATCTTCTGCCAGATCTCTTCAGAGATAAATGGCATCAACGGATGAATTAGGCGCAATACGGTTTCCAGCACGCGGATCAGGGTGCGACGCGTACCTTTTTTACGTGCATCACTCCCTTCCGATTTATCAAACAGGATGGGTTTGGATAATTCCAGGTACCAGTCGCAGTACTCGTTCCAAACGAACTCGTAAATAGCCTGAGCGGCAAGATCAAGACGGTAGCTATCCAAGGCTTCAGTAACTTGCTTCTCGGCTAGTTGGAGTTTGCTAATGATCCAGCGATCCGCGACCGACAATTCGTAATCGGTGCTGTCATCCTGGCCGCAATCTTGATCTTCACATTGCATTAATACATAGCGAGTGGCGTTCCAGATTTTGTTGCAGAAGTTGCGATAGCCTTCTACGCGGCCCATATCGAATTTGATATCGCGGCCGGTTGATGCCAGCGAGCAAAAAGTGAAACGTAAAGCATCGGTTCCGTAAGCCTGGATGCCTTCCGGAAACTCTTTGCGCGTTTGCTTTTCAATTTTCGGTGCGTCTTTTGGATTCATTAAACCGGTGGTGCGTTTTTGCACCAGGGCTTCCAAATCAATACCGTCGATAATATCGAGTGGGTCGAGCACATTGCCCTTGGACTTCGACATCTTCTGGCCTTGGCTATCGCGCACCAGGCCATGTACATAAACTGTTTTGAACGGGATTTGCGGTGTGCCATCTTCATGTTTCACCAAATGCATGGTGAGCATAATCATGCGTGCAACCCAGAAGAAAATAATATCGAACCCGGTCACCAGCAAATCTGTCGGATGGAATTTTTTCAAAAATTCCGTTTGCTCTGGCCAGCCGAGTGTGGAGAAGGTCCACAGACCGGAGCTGAACCAGGTATCCAATACGTCTTCATCCTGATTCAGCTTTACATCCGCACCAAGATTATATTTATTGCGCACCTCAGCTTCGTTGCGGCCGACATACACTTTGCCGCTTGCGTCATACCACGCAGGAATTCGGTGGCCCCACCACAATTGACGGCTGATACACCAATCCTGGATGTCGCGCATCCAGGAGAAATACATATTTTCATATTGTTTGGGTACGAACTGGATCCGACCATCTTCCACCGCAGCGATTGCAGGTTCTGCAAGGGGTTTGGTGCTCACATACCATTGGTCGGTCAGCCATGGCTCAATCACCACGCCGGAGCGATCACCGCGTGGCACTTTCAAACCGTGGTCATCAATTTTTTCCAATAATTCTGCCGTTTCAAACGCGGCAACGATTTGCTTGCGCGCTTCGTAGCGATCAAGACCGGCATATTGTGCGGGCAGGGCGTTATCGACTTCAGAATTGATGCTGCCATCCAGATTAAAAATTTGTGCGACTGCTAAAACGGCCGCATTTTTATCGAGCACGTTAATTAAGGGCAGGTTGTGGCGCTTGCCTACTTCGTAGTCGTTAAAATCGTGCGCCGGGGTAATTTTTACGCAACCAGTACCGAATTCGCGATCGACATAATCGTCCGCAATAATCGGGATCAAGCGATTTACCAATGGCAGCAAAACAAATTTTCCAATTAATGATTTGTAGCGCTCGTCGTCCGGGTGAACGGCAACAGCGCTATCACCCAGCATGGTTTCCGGGCGAGTCGTTGCAACGACCAAATAATTTTTGCCCTCTGCGGTAGTGGCACCATCGGCTAAGGGGTAGCGCAGGTTCCACAAGCTGCCTTTTTCATCGTGGTTTTCTACTTCCAGATCAGAAATGGCGGTGTGCAGTTTTGGGTCCCAATTCACCAGGCGTTTGCCGCGATAGATCAAACCGTCTTCGTGCAGGCGCACAAAGGCTTCCTGTACAGCGGCAGAGAGGCCATCATCCATGGTGAAACGTTCGCGCGTCCAATCCACTGATGAACCCAGGCGGCGAATTTGGCGCGTGATAGTGCCGCCCGAATGTTCTTTCCATTCCCAAACTTTTTCGAGGAATTTCTCGCGGCCCAGATCATGACGGCTGATATTTTGCGCAGCCAGTTGACGCTCCACTACCATTTGGGTGGCGATACCGGCATGGTCTGTACCTACTTGCCAAAGCGTGTCGTCACCGCGCATACGCCGATAGCGAATCAACGCATCCATCACTGCATTGTTAAAACCATGCCCCATATGCAAACTACCCGTCACATTGGGTGGCGGAATCATAATGCAATAAGGAGTTTCTCCGCCTGCGGGCTTGAAATAGCCTTTTTCTTCCCAGGTTTGGTACCACTGGCGTTCGATAGCATGGGGTTGGTAGGTTTTATCCATAGCGATTGCTGGCTCTCTCTGGCTGCCCCGGACTTGGGTCGCGAGGTGGAAAAATGAACAAAAATTGGGTGGCGATTATAGCGGTTTAGCGCTGAGAGGCCTAGAAATTCCAAGGATGTTTGGCCTTAAAGTTGGTGCGGCCTGGTGTAACATAGCGCTTCGCGTTAGCAATCAAAGTATTAGTCAGCAAGGTTGGTCAGATGTCAGGCGAGTCAATAGATGCAGTAATTATGTGGGTGGACGGTTCAGATCCTGCGCATGCGGAAAAATTGAATCGCTACTTGGAAAAGTTGGGAGGTAAGCGCCCAAATGCCGCGAGTAAAACACGCTTTCATCATGCCGGCGAGTTGGATTATTGCGTGACCTCGCTGCTGAAGTTTGCGCCTTGGCTGAGAACAATTTTTATTGTGACTGACAATCAACGCCCGGCTTTGATGGATACCATTCAAGGCTCGGTGTTTGAGCGCAAGGTAAAAATTATAGATCATCGCGATATCTTCCAAGGCTATGAGTATTGCTTGCCCAGTTTTAACAGTATGGCGATTAGTAGTTTGCTGTGGAGAATTCCCGGGCTTGCCGAAAAATTTTTGTATCTCAATGATGATTTTATGCTAATTCGCCCGGTTTATCCGGCCGATTTTTTTAACGCGGGAAAGGTGGTGCTTCGCGGTCGATGGCGCGAATTGGATTCCGCAAATAGGCTAAAACAGTGGATAAAAAAAATCCGCAATTCCTTTCGCCCTGCCAGTAAAAAGGATCGCATAAGCTTTTGGGGGTTGCAGCAGCGGTGTGCAGAGTTGTTGGGATATAAACGCCAGTATTTTCGTCTGCCTCACGTACCTCATGCCTGGAAAAAATCCAGTTGGGAGCGGTTGTTTGCAGATCATCCGGACGCGCTTGATATCAATGTAAGTGGTCAGCTTCGCAGCGCTAATCAATATGTACCCGAAGGGCTTTCCGCGCATTTCCATTTAAAGCACGATTTGGCAGAAGTGAATAACCAACGCATCAATATGCAATTGAAGCCTTGTGAGCAATCGCTGTGGCGCATTCAGGCCAAATTAAACGCGGCGGAAAAAAGAGGGAATATTATTTTTGCCTGTGTGCAAAGCATAGAGAGTGCGCCTCAAGCCAAGCAAAAATTGATCTTCGATTGGTTGCAAAGGAGAGTGGGGAGCATGGAGTCACTTATTGGTGATAAACTGGTCGACTAATTTTTCGCCGTTAAAAATATCTTAACTCATTAATTCCAAAAAGAAAAATGGGCAAAAGTAGCACTCCTAATTGCAAGAAAACCGCATTACAGTACGCGAAACATTGCGATTTGGAGTGCGTTATTAATAAAAATCCGTCCGCCGAAAGAAACAAAAAACGACGATCTCTTTCGTTCTCGCCTAACTCAAATCATCAATAGCCAGCATGAGCTCGCACAGCTAGCTGACCAAATTGATTGGTTGCATATCGACCAGCAATTGCAACCGCTTTTTGGCTACAGAAGGTCGTCCAGCCATTCCTTCTTGCTTTATGATCGGCTTGCATATTTTAAAAAGCATGTATCAATTGTCGGATGAAGCCGTTTGCGAACGATGAATAGAAAATCCCTATTGCCAATTTTTTTGCGGTGAAGAATTTTTCCAGCATAAATTATCGATTCAACGATCGTCCGTGACGCACTGGCCGAAGCGAGTGGGTGAATCATTTTGTGACATTTTATTGCAAGGAAGTTTGCTAGTTGCCTATTTATCGAAAGCATTAAGAGTCAATCAGTTGAAGCGCATTGTCGTGGATACCACCGTCCAACCCAACGCGGTTGCCTTTCTGGCCGATGTGGGTTTGATGGGTAAAGCCATCACCTCTTTGGTTGATCTTGCCAAGAAAAGTAATCTTGATTTGCGATAATTTTATGAGTGAGTGATAAAATGTGCAGCGATTAAAAGTGGACGTTATTGTTACGCCAAACAAATCAAGCGAGCCAGCGAGAAGAACAATTTATTCGGACGTGTTTAGTGCGAGTGATTCGTGATATGGGCCGTAAGATACAGGGTAATAATATTTTTACGGGCGATTTGTTAAAAGCATTCACGCTGCAAAAGCAACAGCGCCACAGTGAAGAAAAAGTCTATTTATGGCATGCCCCCAAAACGCAATGCATTGACAAAGGTGAAGCACTCAGGCCGTATGAATTTGCTTGCAAGGTATCGGTAACCGTCGACGCCAATCCTGCACACGGAGGGCAATTTGTTTTGCGTATTAGCGCCTTGCATCAAAATCCTTGTGACGGGTACGCGCTCGTACCTGTGCTGAAGTCATTCGCACGACAGACAGGCATTACGGCCGAAAGAATTTATGTCGATAAATGTTATCAATGGTGTGATTACGAAAATAAATATCGCATTTTTAAATCGGGACAAAAACGGAGCGTGAAAGGAACTATTAAAGAGAATTAAAACGTTGAAGTGTGGTGGAGCCGATTATTGGTCGCTGAAAGCTGGATCATGCATTAGGCAGAATTTTCTTAAAAGGTATTGATGGTGACAAGATCAACGCGTTACTCGCCGGTATTGGCTATAACTTCCGCTTGCTACTGAGGCGGTTACGATTTTTTGTTCAGCAATCGGCTTGCGCTTGTGGGCGCTGTTTATCAAAAACAGAGAACCTGGTTCCTACAGATCCGCTGTGGGGTAAGAGCGAGATTTAAAAGAGGGTTTTTAACGGGTAACTAATTTTCAGCTCCGTTGCTAATGCTGATCAGATTGCCATTTGAGGAGTATCGTATTTTTTCTACATAATTTGAGGTAACGAAAAAATTTATTTGCGTTACCTTTTTGAACAGAACGTGCAAAGCAGGGGGGTGCATCAATTAATAATATAAAATTCTAATCTTTTGAATTACAGTTTCGTCACCTCCGCTCACGTTATCTTCTCTAACGGAGATAATTTCAATTCTGTCATTTACCTGAAAGTATCCTCTATTTCTATCAGTTGAGCTTGGCGATAGGTGTGCCTGCCAGCTAATAAAGCCTCCATCTTTCAGGACATCAAGTCTGCCTTTATCTACGCCATCGACTCTTAATATCAGGTTTGCTTTTGTTGTATCGCCAACCTGATCGTGAGCATAAACTTCGATAGATCTAATGTTTGTAGATGCGAAACCGCGCACATAAACTAGCTTTCGATTTGTACCTCCGCAGATTTGTCCTCCTATGCAAAAACCTTTGTAAACTGAATCGAGGTTTGCTAAGTCAACAGCAAATATTCCATTAGGAGTGCCACTAAAGACAGCCGAGCCTGTTTGAGAATCTATGTAATAGTTTGATGGTGTATACCATTGAGCAAGTGCAACTTTTGACGCCAACAAACATAAAATACAGAATAAATGTTTCATAAATACTTGTCCTTGATCCTTTTAATTGTTAACCCTGCCTTACACGGTGCGTTATCTTAGCGTTGCACAATAAAATTTCAATCCGTCAAAAGATTAAAATTAGTAAAAATTTATAAATGCTATAATTGAGTTGTGAATTTAAATGCCGATCCATCAGTTAATCTGTTGTCTGATAAAGTTGTTTTCGGTACAAGATTGACGGCATAAGTACGTGCGCCAACGCTCGTTGCTGATCAGTTTTTTCAACTGGATCGCTAAGTAAATTTACCGTTTTGGTTTCAGGATGATAGGTGGCTGCTACAGCAGTTTCATCCGGCTTGAGAATAGTAAGGCGATAGTCCACATCAGTGCTCTGGGTCATAAGCGCGAAATAATCCTCAAACTGGATTAGTGCGCGGCCAGGGCTCTGGCGATCAGCAGCGAGATCGCGGCCCAGCATCGGGTGCTGGCCAGAAACGCCCATCAAAGACAACAGGGTAGGGGCCAGGTCGATTTGGCTGGCGAGGGTTTTTACTCGCTCAGGTTGAATATCCGCGCCGAGAATTAAACCGGGAATATGGAATTTATTGACCGGTACCAACACATTGCCGTACACGCGGTTATCGTGGTCAGCGACGATTAAAAACAGGGTGTTGTCCCAGTAGTCACTCGCCTGCGCCTTTTTGAAAAATTCTCCCAGCGCGTAGTCTGCGTACTTTACTGCATTATTAACCACTTGTTTCGGCTGCTCGTGCAGTTCAATTCGGCCATCCGGAAATTCAAAGGGCGCGTGGTTGGATGAACTGAAAATCAAGCTAAAAAACGGCTGATTTTTTTTGCTCAACTCATGCAAATGTTCATGGGCGTGATTGAATAGATCTTCATCGCTGGCGCCCCAGCTACCGACGAATTGCGGATTTTTTATATCGTTAAAATCAATAATTTGTTCAAAGCCGTTGCCGGTAAAAAAGCCGCGCATATTATCGAAGTGAGCTTCGCCGCCGTAGATAAATTCTGTATGGAAACCCTGGCTTTGCAAGATGTCGGCGATGGTGAAAAAGTTCTTTTGGGAGAGCGTAAGTTTTACCGTACTTTGGGCTGGTGTGGGCATAAACCCTGCAACTACAGCTTCGATTCCTCGCACCGAACGAGTACCTGTTGCGTAGAGTTGCTCAAACCACCAGCCTTGCTCTTTTAACTTTTCCAGCTCTGGCGTAACAGGTGCACCTCCAAGGCTTTCCACAAAAGTTGCCCCCAGACTTTCCTCCAGTACTATCACCAAATTCAAAGGCTTTTGACGTGTAACAGCTGCCGTATGTTGGTGGAGAGTAGGAAATTTGGGATTACTAAATTGATAGTTTTTCAGCCAGGGCCAATTCAGGTTCGCGTTAATAACGTCTTGCACTGGCATCTTGCCATACATTTCGCTGGATTTGGCTTCGTGTTTCATACCGTAAATAGCAAACGCGACCGAGTAGCTGGAACTGATCACGAGCGAGTTAACTAACGCATCGCCAGTTATGGCAAACATTGCGGGATTTGCGGGGCGATGTTGAGTGGTGGAGCGAATGGCCATGATTAATGCCAGCACAATCAGTGGCCACACCAGCAGCATTCGCGCATAGGAAATTTGATACGGGCTGGTGTTTTTACCTTTAATTAATTTGGCTGAAATTAATGTTAAAACTACCGTTAAAAATATGCCGCCCAAGAAGGGGCCGCGAAAGCCGTTCCACAAGGTCGAAAACACTTCTTTCGGGTATTTTAAATATTCGACAAATAAGCGATTCGGGCGAATATCGTACTGTTGAATAAATGCTGGTGTTGCCAGCTCCATAAAAATAAACAGAGCCACGCCAGTAACAGACCACCAGTAGGTAAATATTCCCCAGGATTTTTGCCATTGATTGGGCCGCCACAACGGCATTAGTAGGACCGGGATCAACACCCAAAAACCGACGATGATCAAATCAGCGCGCACGCCTTGAATGATCATATTTAACCATTCTCCCGTTGGCGCAATTCTGTCCCATTGCCACGCGACCAATAGCAGTCTGCTCAGGGTCAGTATTAACAGGCTTAGTCCGAACATGCGCAGCAAGTAGCGCAGTGGGCCAGACAAGAGTGTGCCGAAAAAATTATTGCTCGTCATGATTAATTGTAATTACCTGATGTAATGATTAGTTGTCGCCGGGTAGTAAGTGGTAGCTGGGTGATTCGCTAATAACTAGCGAGTCCGTTGGCTTGCCCATTTTGTCCCAGGATTGTTTAGGCGCGAAGCACGCGGTCAGCGTTTCGGTACCGCTGCTGGTCCAGGCCATTAACAAGCGATCCTCGCCTTTGGAAAACTCCAGCAAATATTTGTTCTCACTGCCGGGATGTTTGCGCTCAAATCTGGCGTGCCCCAGGAGTGATAAAAAAAATGCCAGCGCGTGAAAGGCAGGGCGCGGAGAAAAGTTATTTTGGTCGTCGACCAACCCATAACCATGAGCAGATAGCCGCCACCAGAAGACTTGTTCGACGTGGCCAGAGCAAAGCGTAATGGCCAAATAGCGCAGCATATAATTTGCGTAATCCTCATCGCTCTCACCCGGCTGTATACGCCGCCAATTGGGAGTTTCGTAAGGACAACCAATAGGTGACCAAATGCCGGTGTGTTTTACTGGCCAATTTACTTCCGAGATAATCACGCGGTCTTCTGTATGTTTTGACCACTGCGCGAGCGCACGAATCATCGCGCTTTTTTCCAGTGTGGAAAAATAGCCTTGTTTGTTCTCCGGCGCGCCGCGACGATCAACGTAAAGAAAGTGAGATAGGGCACTAAAACAAAAGTTGTTGGGTAGAACTTTTAATGCAGCTATGACTGGCAAGTATTCAAAGTCGATACAAGCGGGCCCGGTTAATTGCAGCTGTGGGAATTCGCGTTTGAGCTCCAGGGCCGGGCGCATTAATTGCAAATATTCACTGCTGCTCCAAACGCCCCACTTCACCCTGTTAGTGGCATGGGTGACTTCAATATGGCTTACTTTATCAACAAGTTGGCGAATTATTTTATTTAGGAACGCTGACCAGCTGGCAGGTTCCAGAATAGCGCGCCGGTCTTGTAATAATCCGATCATCACCGGGATATTTTGCGCGTTTAATTGTTCAGCTAATTGAATGCCTCTGTCCCATTCCTCTTGTGTTTCGTGGTGATAAAATCGAATAAATGCCGGAGGGTTCCCAAGTTTTTGCAGCAGTGCAAGTTCTGTTGGTATGTAATCCGGGTGAGGATGCAGGGCTACACCGACTCTCTGTGCCATGGAGCGCGGTTGTTTATAGCTTTGCTGGAGTAATTTTTTGTAGCGAAAATAAATCCCCGGGAGCGCACATAATCCATGCCATACCATGGCGATGAGATAATAAGTATTGCGGTAGTGGTGCTTTTCCTTTCGCCCGAGGCTAATCATCGGTTGAGCCGTTTTTTCATCCCATAACCAGGTGTCATTGGGCGTTGGATATAAAGGACGCCCGGAAAGTTTTCGCTTGTTTTTCCAGTGGCGAATAGGGTGACGCCATTTGCTGTTGCGTCTATGGCGCCAGAATTGTTCGCGCAATCTGTGCTCAAGTTTATCCAGCTCTGGTTCGGGTAGTTGATGATTGCAGTAAATCATCTTGAATATTTTCATATAAGCGCCTGGTATTGCCAGACGGGCAAGATCCTTTGCGCGCTCTTTGTTACCCAGTGGTGAGGGGAAAATTTTGCTGCGGTTTAAATCAATCCATTGCGGTGCGCACCAGGTTCCCTCTGCTGTTTGTGGTAAAAGAATATTTTGATTTCCCATATCGCCATGCATGAAGCCTGCATCGTGCATAGCGCGCAACGCAGGAGCGAGATGCAGCAGAACATCCATAAGCGGTTGGTTGTCGCGTTTATCCCATAGTATTTCAGCCAATACTTCTCGCAGGCTAGGGGCAGCTTCAAAGCGACAAATATAATAACTTTCGATGAGTCGGTTTTTTTCCCAGCGCTCAAGCCAAGCTATAGGTTCTGGTGTGCCGATATTCTTTGCTTGTAAATAACACGCGGCCAGATAAGAGCGCTCAGCTTTGGATTTGTGTTTTTTATCGTATGCGTCTTTCCACCAGGATTGACGTTTGAATACTTTAATCGCGACAGAAATAGCCCCATTCGTCGTTTGTAATTCATTTTTGAGTACGAAGTCTCCTCCATGGGAAAGTTTTTCTCCGGTACTGCATAGCCGGTGCACTTTACCCAAACTATCAAGGGTCTGCGGATTATTAAATTGTGGCGTTATTGCACCCGTTAAATGTCCGATGGTAATAGCCAAGCTCTTCACACTTTTATGCCTCACTCGCAGATTGGGTGGCCAAGCGCTGATAAAGGCTCATATACTGTTGAATGTTTTTTTCAAGACTAAAGCCCGCTGCATAAGCAATCATATTTTCTCGTCGCTGAGCATCTTTTTGCAGGATGGGGAGCTTGTTGCGCAGAGTCTCCGCCATATAATCCGGGTCAAAGTTTTCCCATATGATTCCATGGTTGCCTGTGACTTCTGGCAAGCTGGTCATGTTGGAAGTGAATACCGGGGTTCCAAATTGCATGGCTTCTATCACTGGCAGGCCAAAGCCTTCGAAAATTGATGGAAATAACAAGGCTTCTGCATGTTGGTACAACCAGATTTTTTCGGCGGCGCTAACGGGACCAACGATATGCACGTTCTTTAGCTTAAGCTCGGCAATTCTTTGGTTGAGATGCGCGAGATAATCCTGGCTGTCGAGGTTGCCTGCAATAATGAGTTTATGTTCAGGAAAACGAGCCATGACATCAAGTAGCACGTGCTGGTTTTTCTTTTTGCGTATTGCACCTAGCGAAACAAAAAAAGGGCTATCTTTTGTTAAAAATGCGGGTTTTTGGGCTGGGCGATGCTGCAGGTTTTCTACCGCATTATAGATAACTTGTAACGGCTTTCCGTTCAATTCAAGATGTTTTTGAATGTCGTAAGCTACAAATTGAGAGATTGCAATAATCGCATCGGCCTGATTTACGTTTCGTTGCAGCATACGTAAGCGGCGGTTGGCTTTTGTGGTGCTTTTCTCGTAGAGAAAGTTTAAATCGTGAATAGTAATGACTTGACGTGTCTGTGCGGATTTGCGGAGGTAGCGAAAACATTGATACGTGGAATGCCATACGTCTACTTTAGGTAGGCTGAATGGAATGTATTTTTGCCACTTGCGCACAGGAATAAAATTAATTCGATCATTTGTGGCGATATCCTGTGTGGCCACATAGTTATGCGGTACCAATATATCGTAAGCCAGCGTGGATTGCGGAGTGCTACCAATACCGCGCACCAGCGATTGCATAACATTGGCGAGGCCAGTGTTGCTCCGATTAATTAAGGTTGCGTCAATAAGCACTTTTGCCATGGCGACCACAACCTATTTCCAGTAATTCATCTGACGTCTTAACTTGAATTTGCGCAACAAATTCCAGGGTTTGCTTTTTTTGTTTTTTCCACCCTGTGTAATAAACGTGTCAATTGCATCCAAAATTCGCTCCGCCGATTTTCCATCTCGCGCGGGATGAATTTCTGCCCCAAATTGTTCAATGGCATTCATCAAATCGACTGGGCGCGACAAGGCTTTACGAATAGCAGGTTCAAAATCTTCTACTTTATCGATGTCAATAAGTTGCGGGCCGGGGCGGCGATTCTTGAAGGTGACGACTGGTTTGCGCGTCAATAAAAATTCGCTTAATGCTGATGATGTATCCGAGCACATCATGTCCGCATCGGCAAAGAGTTCCAGAATATTGTCAGCATTGGAAAAGACCAGGTGTTCATTTTCCAAGGCTTTGAATTTAGCGCGCGTTTCCGGGTTCATTTTGGGGTGCAGAGTCACTACCCATTTCCACTCGCCTGTTTGACTCAGCCGTTTTACTTCCGGATAAAGAATTTCAGCCGCACTCCAGGAGGGTGAAAAAGTAGAGTGATATAAAATGGTCGGTGGAGATTTAACCGGTGGTAGCTGTGTAGGTAGTTGCGAGAAAAAATAATCCAGTTTTGGCCAACCGGTTTCAATCACGGCAAAATGCTGCAGTTTATTGGCAAGTTCCATGAATTGGCTGGTATCTCTGGGGCCGGTTGTGCAATACAAATCAAAAAAGCCACGAATATAAATATGGCGGGGTTTTCCTGCATCAAACCCGTGGAATGTTTGTACCTTAACACCGGGGAAAAAATGCGGAACCATATTGTTAGGGGTAATCACCGCAATCGGATTCCAGCGCATTACTTCATCAACGCTGGTCAGTAACTGGTCGCCTTCTTGTAAATCCTCGGCACCTGGGCCATTGAAAAACCAGCCGACTTTACCGCCACGTGCTTTTATCGCCGCATCTATTGGGCGCATGATTGCCTGGGTGTAGCGCTCTGAACCATAAAATAAATAGTGTTTACTCATAAGGTAATCCAAACGATTTTCTGTTGTGCCTTTGCGCAACTATTTGCTCTTAAGAAAGCGCGACATTTGTTCAATTGCATGGGTAAGGACATCCGGTGGTAACTCGAGGTTATCAACTGGGTCGTAGTTTTGATCTACCACATCAATATCGCCCAAAGGGTCAATCAGATAAAGATGGCTATCATACAGGATTGCCCTGTCTGTCCAAGTCTCCATGAGTAGTCCGCGTGCATTGGAGGACTCGCTATCGTTGTTGGAAGACAACAATAACTCTCCGGTGGAGTAATCGCGGATGGGATTACTACAGGCAAACACCTCGCTCAGCAGGGTGGGGAGTAAATCCTCATGGCTGGTCAGGCGGCTAATGGTTGCTGCGGGTTTGCCTGGCCACAGCAGTAGCAGTGGGACTTTGGTCTGCCAGTGACTGAAATTGCTATTGTGGCCCCAGAAGTTTTTATGGGTTTCATTAAATTCCTGGCCGTGATCGCTGGTAATTATCACCAGGGTATTTTGCAGTCGCTGTTGTGTGGCGAGTTCGTCCAGTATTTGCTTGATTAAACCGTCGACGAAATGCGCCGTGGTTTTGTATAAGTTGAGAAATGGGACTGGATCATAATTGTTATCCAGGCTCAGATAGTTAACGGTTTCCAACATGGGCTCGAAGCGATGAGGGTAGTCTTTTGGGATACCAAAACCATGGGGAGCATCAAAAAATAAAAAGCCGAAAAAGGGTTTGTCGGCGGGCAGGTTTTTTAAGTCGCCAATGAAGCGCTGGGTGATATCTATGTCGTTCTCGGCACTGTTTTTGTAATTTCCGGAATGCATGTGGTCGCGCAGTGCAGAAAAAATGGTGCGGTCAAACTCGGGAAAAGTGAGTGTGCTGCTGCCATAAATAAAATGCTGATAATCGAGTTGCTGTGTTACATCAAACAACACGGTGCCGCGCTCGGCAGCCAGCATGGGCTTCCAGTAGCTGCCGGAGATTCCATATAACATGCTGAATAAACCATAGCGAGTGGCATTGCTGGTGCTGAAATGGTTGTCAAAAGAAATTGCCTGTTCTTTGACGCGGAAGCTATTCGGCATTACTTCAGCGGTGAGCTGATCAAAACGCAGCGAATCTACCACCAGCATTAACACATTCAGTTTTTGTTGTGGTGCGCATTGCAGGGGGGCAATCGGGTAGTTCAGGCCATCCGCTGAATCGGGCAGTAAATTTTCTGCTTGCTGTTTGACATCAAAGCCCATTTTTTCCAGCGAGGAGCGCATGGTCGTGGTGGGCATCCAGGGAATGTAGCGATTTTGTGCAGTAATGGAATTCCAACCAAAGGCATCGGCGCAGCCGCTTAGCAATTGCAAAATGATATAGCCCAGGAAGAAAAAGCCGAAATGATGGCGATTGCTGAGCTTTTGTTTGATGGAAATTTTATGGCTGAGCGCAAGTAGCAGACGCTGACCAAACAGCACTCCAAACAGAATTGCGGCAATCGAAAACCACATAATCCCTGAAAAAGCGATATTTTCCAGCAAGGCACCGCTAAACAATAAATTAATGACCATACCGTTTAAGTGAAAATGGTAGAGGTTAAACACTTTCACATTCGTAATAACGATTAATTGCGCTGCCGCAAATAAAACTATCGCCAGGCTTAAGCGATGTTTTTCCAGGCGAAATAGAAAACTAATGGTGAGTACGCAAAGTGTGATTACAAAAGCTATGACTGAAAAATGAAAGATCATTCCGGCCACTAAATAAAATTGGGCGCCGACAGTATCTGGCCATTGGCTGTGCCAGAGGCTGATGAGGGCCATAACCAGCGCATTGATGCTGGTGAAAGGAGCTAGCCAGCGACGCCCCTGATAGGGTTCCGCCGTCTTTTCGAGAATTATAGACATAGTAGGAAGTTCCTTTTAATTAAAGCGGTGGTGCATAAAACAGTGATGCATCGATAAGGTGTGAATAATTAGTGATCTTGGATTTTCTGTTGCAATTTTGCCCAGACCAATTCGGCGTTGATACTGGTCATGCATTGCGGTGTATCTATGCTGTGCTCGGGTAGCCATTTGCAGTGGCGTTTGTGGCAGGGCATACAATCCAGGGGCTCGGGCATTTGTAGATTGCAGGTGTGATCGCCAATTAAACCCACTTTAGCAGGGGAGGTCGCGCCGTAGAGTGCGATCGTAGGGGTTTCCAGGGCGCCAGCAAGATGGGAGAATCCCGTATCCAAACCTATAACACCCGCTGCCTCAACCAGCTTTTCAGCAATAGTGGTAATAGACAAGCGCTGTTCCGGGCGAGATGCTTCAGGGCAACTGGCAATAATGCTGTCGGCGATGGCTTGTTCTTCAGCGCTACCCCAAATTATTTCCACCTGGTAACCCGCGTTGATGGCAATTTGCGTTAACGCTTTCCACTCGCTCGCCGCCCAGAGTTTGGTGACCCAACTGGTACCAATTATAAAAATCAGTTTGCGCGGATTTTTTTGGATATGAGTGAAGTTCTGGTTGATGCCAAAATTCAATTTTGGACCTGGTGTAAAACCCAGTGCTTTGCCAGCCAGTTGGCGGGTGCGCTCCACTGCATGTTGTTCTTTATCGACAACAAACGTCTTGTGGTAAAACCAGTGGCTTACAGGTTCGCGCGCCGAGAGCTTATCGTAGCCGCTGATCAGGGAGCCCTTGGCGCATTTTGCAATGACAGCACTTTTTAACAGGCCCTGCACGTCCAGAACCAGGTCATAGGTTTGCGAGCGCAGTTCGCGTCGCCAGGCGATAAACTCCCGCCAGTCTGCACGGGTGCGGCTTTTAACCCAGCGGCGCAGGTGGATGGGGATGACCTTGTTAATAGCCGGGTGCCAATCCACAATTTCTTTAAAACCATCTTCCACTACCCAATCTATTTCTGCATCGGGAAGATGCCTTTTAATGTCGCTGATGGCGGGGAAGGTGTGGAAAATATCGCCCATGGAGGACATTTTGATGAGCAGTATGCGCATGGGCGAGTTCTTCAATAAAACGGTGGCAAAAATCGCAGCGTTGAGCGGGGGTTATTGATAATTTTTGTATGACTTTTCCTCGATCAGTTCAGAACCGAAGGCGAGGTTGATATCTTTTTTCACAGCGGCGCGTTTGTCGTTGGTGAAATACACGGCGCGCGCCAACTGGATAAATTTATCGCTGAAATCTTTATCGCGTTCGCAATCGCGAATGTCATCTTCAATCACCCACAATTCCTGGTTGATATCTTTCAGGGATTTTTTCAGTGGCTCCAACTTGGCCTGGCCGGTGGCGTCGAGCAGCTCATTGACCTTGTCATTGAGGATATTCAATTCATGGGTAACGTTTTTGAGTTTGGTTTCATCGCCGATATGCACGGCTTTGATTTCCAGGATGGTGATTTTGTCGATCAGTTCGCCGAGGGAAATAGGGGCTTGGATCAGCATGGGTGTGTTCTCTGCGGAATTTTTTGAGGCCGTGATTCTAGCAAATCAATCTGCATGTAGCGAATGGAGAAATCCCTCCTCCCTTATCAGGGGGAGGAGCTTTACTCACTCCCTTTATTTGATGGGAGGGGTGGGGTTAGTTTTTACCACAAGCCCGGTTGGCGGGCACGGCGATATCCATCAGTGCCGGGTTAGGTAGCTTGAGGTTGCGCATAAATTCCACATAGGCGTTGAGCTCCTTGAGTTGCAAGCGGGGATTGTGTTGTTTTTCCTCGCCAATCGTACTCACCTGCCATCCTTTATAGTCGTGGCCAGGGTAAACCCAGGTCTGCTCGGGCAGGGTCAATAGCTTGTTAAACAGGCTGTCATACTGGGCTTCCGCGCTGCCGTTCTGGAAATCCGTCCGGCCTGTGCCGCGAATTAAAAGGGTATCACCGGTGAAAATATAGGCTTGCCCCGCAGTTTCCAGTAAGTAGGAGTAGGAGTCGTCGGTGTGGCCCGGGGTGTAAATCGCCTTGAGTTGGAGTTGGCCAATGGAAATCAAATCCCCGTCTTTGATACCAGCGGATACACACGCGGAATTTGCCTCTTCTCCCAGCAGGGTTTTGCAACCGGTTATTGCACGCAATTCGCCAGCGCCGGTAATGTGATCGGCGTGGGTGTGAGTGTCCAGGGCATACACCAAGGTTAGCCCCAGCTCCCGTAATAGTTGCAAATACTTGGGAACCTCGGTTTTTACCGTATCTATGAGTGCTGCTTCGCGAGTCTCCTCGCAGGCAATTAAATAGCTGTAAGTCGAGGATTCACGTTCAAACAATTGACGAAAAATCATAGGTAGCTCCTTATCAGGGTAATTACACAAACAAGAATCAGGCTGACCGCGAAGCTTTTCTGCAGGAGCGCGTTGGCGACCTTGCGGCTGATTTTCTGCCCGATCAACATGCCCAACAAGCCACCGGCGACAATCAACATCAGCGCTGAAAAGTCGTCTGGCCGATAAATAAAAAAGTGGCTGATAAATCCGGTACTGCTGATGACCGCAATAATCATCAGCGAGGTGCTTACCGCCTGTGCCATGCTGATGGCACTGAGTGCCAGCAGTAGCGGCACGATTAAAAACCCGCCACCAACGCCAAATAACCCGGACAGTAGTCCGACGGCCAGTCCGCCAACCAGCAGGCCGCTCACGCAGCGGGGACGCAATTCAAACTGCCCCGAATGGCTGAGCGCACAGGTCATTTCCGGTGCGGGCGTCTCGGTAAAGTTGCTGGCGCGTACCCAGTTGGTGGATGCAGGATCGCGCGCCGCGCCGCGCCACATGCGCAGGGCGATAATGACCGCCAGCAAGCAAAAACCGATAATTACTGCATCTGCCGGTAATCGCAGCGCCAGCCATTGGCCGAGTGGGGCAGTTACCGCACCCGCCAGCGCCAAAATAACGCCAGGCATCCACAAGATTGACTTGCCGCCAAGGCTGTTGCGCACACTGGCAAAGAGCGTGGTTGCCGCCACAGCCGCGAGCGAAATACCTGTGGCTTCTCCCAGCGTCATACCCGCCAATAATAGGAGCGGAACTGCAAATACCGAGCCGCCCGCGCCGGTCAAACCCAGTACCAGCCCGATAACCAGGCCAATCAATAGCAACATGAGGTGATCCTCTCTGTCGTTTTTTTTGTGTCGAGTTTCAAGGAGCCAGCGGTTAGCGATTCCAGGGCATGCGGGCGATGAGCATTCCCATCATGCAGGTATCGGTAATACCGGCGAACATCAAACCGGCACCGACAAAACCCGAGAGCAGGAAAAAGCTCACGCTAACCTGAAACCCGAGGACTACCCCGAGCAGCACCAAAAATCCGGCGGCGATGCGCACTTGTCGCTCCAGCGACATCACACCCTTGCCTTCATTCAAAGGGATATTGGCTGCTTTCACCGCATTAATCCCACCCTCGATAACAATCAATTCCGCATCGACTTTTCCGTGCAATTGTTCTGCGGCCATTTGCGCACGCTTGCCACCCTGGCAGAGCAGATAAACGCAGCTGCCGTTTTTGCCGCGTTTGGCGATTTCGTTTTGCAAACGTTCCGGTGTTAATTCATGCAGCGGAATATGCAGGCTGTCGGGCATATGGGCCGCTTTAATTTCTGCGGGGGTGCGCACATCCACTATGCAGGTATCGGCCGATTTGTTAGCCATTAAGTCCTGGGGATTGATGTGTTTGTGACTCATAGAAACCTCGGTGTTGTGGGTTCGTTTAGTGGATCAACTATTCAGCGGGACAGTAAATGGATTGCAGCACCGCGATAATTTTTTGCGCTTCATCGCCCTGTAGCGAGTAGTAAACCGTTTGGGCTTCCTTGCGCGTCGCTACCAACCCGGCTTCGCGCAGGCTGGCCAGATGTTGCGACAGGGCGGATTGGCTCAGCGGAACCCGGGTATTGAGTTCACCCACGGAAAGCTCGCCGTTAATCAGTGTGCACAGAATCATCAGGCGGTTCTCATTGGCCAGGGCTTTGAGCAAACTCGCGGCGGCTTGCGCGTGCTCTTGCATGGCTTGCAGGGATTGGGAATTGGTAGTGCCCATAAGGATCTCGTCAGTATCTTTGGAGGTGGATTAAGGATCATTGTATTAGAAAATATTAAATT
>JAGKXA010000068.1 GCA_021151615.1 Cellvibrionaceae bacterium
CAATGCGGTACGCAAGCCCTCTTCCGCCTTGTTCCAGGTTTCCAGGGTACCCGCATATTTTTCCGGGCGCAGGGACAACTTTACCGCGATATCGGTAAAGCCGAAGTCATCATAAACAGACTTGAGCATCTGGTTAAACGAAGAAACTTCACCAATAACCATGTCATCAGTACAGAAGATATGCGCATCATCCTGCACAAAACCACGCACACGCATAATTCCGTGCAATGCACCCGAAGCCTCGTTGCGATGGCAAGAACCAAACTCCGCCAAACGCAGCGGCAAATCTTTGTGTGAGCGCAATCCGTGGTTGAAGATTTGAATATGGCCCGGACAGTTCATCGGCTTAACGGCGAAGTCACGCTTTTCCGACTCGGTAGTAAACATATTGTCGCGATAGTTTTCCCAGTGACCGGATTTCTCCCACAGGGTGCGATCCATAATCAGCGGCGTTCTTACTTCCTGATAGCCCCACTCATTTTGCTTGGCACGCATGTACTGTTCGATTTGCTGCCACAGCGTCCACCCCTTGGGATGCCAGAACACCATGCCCGGTGCCTCATCTTGCAGGTGGAACAAATCAAATTTTTTCGCCAGTTTGCGGTGATCGCGCTTGGCCGCCTCTTCGAGTAGATTCAAGTAAGCTTTTAATTGTTTGGCATCCGCAAAGGCAGTGCCGTAGATACGCTGCAACATTTTGTTGTTGGAGTCGCCACGCCAGTAAGCACCGGAAACACGCATCAATTTAAAGTTGAGGCAAAAACGCATATTGGGCACATGCGGGCCACGGCACATATCAACGTATTCTTCGTGATGATAAAGACCGGGAGTCGCATCTTTAGGAACATCGCGATCCAGGATCTCCAGCTTGTAAGTCTCTCCGCGCTTGGTAAAGACGTCATAGGCTTCTTGCCAACTGACTTTCTTTTTCACCACGTCATATTCGGTTTTCGCCAATTCCAGCATGCGCGCTTCCAGACGGGCAATATCCTCGTCGGTCAGCTTTTGCTCAAGGTCGATGTCGTAATAAAAGCCGTTATCGATGGTCGGGCCGATAGCCATTTTCACATCGGGGAACAACTGCTTGATCGCATGGCCGAGCAAGTGGGCACAGGAGTGGCGGATAATTTCCAAACCGTCTTCGTCTTTCGGGGTGAAAATCACCAGATCCGCATCTTCAGTAATCAAATCGTGCGCATCGACACGTTGGCCCGTTTTATCGCCACTTAAAAAGACGCGACCACCAAGGGTAGCTTTAGCCAAGCCGGCGCCAATAGAGGCAGCCACTTCATAAACAGATACGGGATTGTCGAACGGACGTTTGGAACCGTCGGGGAGAGTAATAACAGGCATGATAAATCCTTGGTCAGTGGTGACCCCTACCAAAGGTCACGTGATTAATCGAACAGAGTAAAAATCAGATGCCCGCACCTACGATTGTGCGGGTCGGCGAGTATAGGGGACTTGGGGAAGCCGAGGCAACCTCACACTGTGACGAGACAAGCGAGAATTGCAGATAACGTGAGAATCAGGAAGGCGAAAAAACCGAGTGCCGATTGCGCCATTTAAGCACCGCTACCAGCAGACCAAAGAGCGCACATGCACTCAATGCGACCACAATCTCATACAGCTGTGGTGAAAATATCACCGTATAACCCTGCCCTTTAATCAGCGATGAAAAGCTGGACACAGCAAATGGCATCCAGAATAAACGAAACGTCTGCCAGGGATTTGCCAACGGTGATTGACCGTTACTGACACTCAGCATCAAGGCTATTCCAATGACCACACTGATTCCAACCGCGTTAATCCAGATTTTAGGATTGGGATCGAAATGAAAATAGACGGTGACGAAATACCAAATCAGATAAAACCAGAGCACCATTTTCCCCGGTTTAATCTGCACAAAGTAACTCAGTATCGATAAAAAAATCGCTGACATTTTTCCTGCTTGGCTCCGATTGGATAAACAACTACTAAAACACCAGCAGGAAAAATGCCATTTATGAAATAATGAACCGGATAATCAATAAATATCGCGACAATAGCGCCGGGTCTCGATCAATTGTTGTAACCCGGTTTCACCGAGAATATCGATAAGCACTTGCTGCACACCAGCTCCCATAGCCAAACTGCCGCACACATAAATCACTGCACCGCGATCAATCCACTCGCCAATTTGCTGCTGTTTGTTACGCAGTAAATCCTGTACATAACCCTCACCATCGCGCGAATAAACCTCGTCAAACTCAGTCAGGAAACCGGAGGCCTTCCAGGCATCCAATTCGCTGGCAAACAGTCGATCATGGTTGCGTTGGCGCTCACCAAACACCAGCCAATTTTGTTGCTGATCTTTCAGGTAACGCTCATGCAAGTGTGCACGCAAACCGGCGATGCCTGTACCCGCGCCAATTAAAATCATCGGACTAATGGTTTGCGGGGCATGGAAGGATGGATTCGCACGAATACGCGCCTGGACTTCACAACCTACTTCAGCCAGTGCAGTCAACCAACCAGAGCCCAAACCCAACTCGCCTTTTTCATTAAATGCCTGACGCACTACCAGGTCCACCACGCCATCAGTCGGCAGCGAGGCGATGGAATATTCGCGATGCGGCAATTCAGGATTATTGTGCGGTTTGATCTCCAGAATATCGCCCGCTTGCCAATGAGTATTCCCGGGCCTGGGTGGCTGCAAACTCACGCGATAAACACCCGCGCCTACACTGCCCGCATTGAGTAATTCGCGTTTTTGCAAACGCCAGTCTTCATATTCCGGGGCAGCCCAGGCTGTTACCGTTGTGACGCCACTCAATCCTGCAATTTGTTGCTGCCATTGATGGATAGATTGTTCATTAGCATTATCAACATCAATGCGCGCAAAGAGCGCACTGGCACCATTGGCCAATAACCATTGCTCGACTTGTGCGGCAAACGCGCAGTAATCGCTGTAGCGTTTATCACCCAAGCCCAAAATACCGAATTGCAATTGATTGAGCGGCGATGAAGATTTGAGGAATTTTCGCGCAAAGGCACGCGCCGAATCCGGCGCTTCACCTTCACCAAAGGTTGAAACTAAAAACAATATTTTCTTTGCAGATTCCAGCGTAACTTTATCCAGCGCGGCGATATTTTTTACGCTGGCTTTAATGCCGCCGGATTGCAAAATCGTGGCGGTATTCCAAGCAAGCTGTTCTGCGGTACCGGTCTGGCTGGCATAGACAACCCAGTAATCGGCATCGGTATGTGCATTGCTAACACCGGCTGCGGCGGTTTTACTGTTGCGTTTCTTTTTGCGGCGATCGAAATACAACAGGAATCCGGTAATGGTAAACAGCGGCATCAACAGTGATGCAGTCATATTAATAATCAAACCGGGAGTACCAAACCATTCGCCGGTATGCAATTCATAAATGCCTTGCATGATGCGTTTGCCCAATGGCTCCAATGGCTTGTAAGGCTGATCGCTAATTAACTCACCCGAAGTTGCATTAAAGCTGACCAGACTGCGCTGGCGATCATTGGTTGCATCGGGCGCGACATAGTTAATCATCACCGGATCTTTTTCCGTGCGAGGAATAGTCACGCTCGCAAATTTAAAATTATTTTCGGCTTTGACAACAAAGCTCGCCCAAGCCGCATCGATACCAACAGGTTCTGTATGTACTTGATGCATTTCTCCTGCACGATTCATGCGGCCTTCGCCACCTCTTCCCTCACCGCCAGGGCGACCTTCGCGGTTCATACCGCCAGCACCTTGCGCACCGCCGGGGCCACCCGGCCCAAAACCGCGCCGCTCTTGTACCGGCTCACCGGTTAATACTATTGACGCTCCATTTTTAAACCAGGCGTAAGACCAGGTCAGGCCCGTTAATGCCATCAACAAATACATGAGAATCAACCAGGTACCAATCACTGAGTGCAACGCCCAATAAAAATTGCGCCCTTTTAAACTGAAATCGATGCGAAACCAGTTGCGCCAATTCAAGGCACGACGCGGCCAGCGTAAATACAATCCGGACAACGCAAAAAATACCAACGCAAACGCACTAAACCCGGTGATTTGGCGACCAATATTAATTTCGCCCTCTTCCACTGGAATTAATAACCAACGATGCAATGAACGCACAGTGCGAAAAAATTGCTCGCCGCGAATTTTTCCCAACAGTTCACCGGTGTAAGGGTTCATATAAACCGTTTCACCGCGGCGCTCACCGGGTGGTGGAGCAAGGCGAATCAGTGCACTGCGCCCAGCGTCCGGCCAAAGCGTAATTTGCTCCACGCGCGCGCCTTCGCGTTGCGCACGAAAATGTTCGGCAATAGCATCCGGTGTTAAACGTTCACCTGTCACCTGTACGCTCACAACATCTGGACTCATCGCGTCCATAATGGACCGCTCAAAACTCATCAAACCGCCAGTAATACCGACAACTGCCAGCACCACCCCTGCGGTAATACCCAAAAACCAGTGAATCTGGAATAAAACGTTTCTCACCCTAACCCCCAAAAAAATACACTCATACTTAGTGCTTAAACATTATTAGACATGCAATGAATTACAGCATTGACTCAATTGACTTTACTAACTACTCATTAGCAGCGAGCACCCAACCACCGCCAAGGGATTTATATAAATCCACCGCGGCATTCAAGCGCGACAAACGCTGTTGCACGAGCGAATCCTGTGCCTGAAATAAGCTGCGTTGCGCATCCAGCAGCGACAACAAATCATTCGTACCGGCGCGGTAACGCGCTTCAGTCAAGCGCAAACTGCGCTCGGCATTGTTCACTATTTCCTGCTGGCTGGACTCCTGACGCAGACTGACATCCGCAGCCACCAGTGCGTTATCCACTTCTTGCAACGCGGTTAAAATCGCCTTGTGATATTGCAATAACAATTCACTCTGGCGCGCTTCGCTTAAACGTTTTTTATTCACCAAGCGCCCGCCATTAAACAATGTTTGCGCCAGCGATAAAGTCCATCCGGATGTTTGTGTGGCCGGATTTAAACTGAATAATTCGCTCGCCGATTTACCCGCATTCGCACTCAAACTAATGCCTGGCAAGAGTGCCGCACGTGCGACGTGGATATTCGCACTAGCCGCGCGTAAGTCTGCTTCGCTTGCCGCCAAATCCGGGCGACGGGTCACCAGGTCTGCCGGCGTACCTGCGGCAACTTGCGGCACTTGCATGTCCAATAATTTTTCCGACGCGAGTGAAAATTCCTGTGGCGTTTTACCTAACAAAATAGCCAATGCCGATTGGGTCTGACGCGCTTGTAATTCCAATGGCAATAACGAAGAACGCTGCGTCAGCAAATTGGTTTTTTGCTGCGCGACATCCGCTGCCGTTGCAGCACCGTTTTTATAGCGCGCATCGACAATTTTTTGCACGCGCTCGGCGATAGCAATATTTTTGTGCGCGGTAGCAATACGCTCCTGCAACGCCAGCCACTGGAACCAGCCACTGGCGATAGCAGCTTTAATGCTCAGGATTGCCGCATCCTGGTCATAACGCGTAGCTTCATATCCCGCCTTGGCAGAGGCACGCTCGGCGGCAATTCCACCCCACAAATCCACTTCATAACTGATGTTGGCACCCACGCGGGTAGATTCGCTACGCGCACTGCTGCCACCATCCGGTTTGGAACGGGATGCACCGCTGGAAGCACTGGCACCGAGCGAGGGAAATAAACTCGCATTCGCAATACGCATTTGCAATTCGGCTTGTTTTACACGCTCAGTAGAAATTAACAAATCCGGGCTTTGCTGTGCTGCTGCCTGCATCAACTCATTTAATGCCACTGATTGAAATGACTGCCACCACTGTGAATCTACCGCAATGGTTTCGCTATCGGATTGCGGAGAGGCAACAGAATAATTGTCTGCATAATTAATATCCGGCTTTTGCACTGGGGTGGATGTGCAAGCCGTAATGAATAATGATGCGATCACCAGGGGCAACAGTTTATGCGCGGGTGCTTTTAGATTGAATTGCATAGCGATTACTCCGTCGCCAAGGCTGCAACTGGATCGAGACGAGCCGCTTTGCGCGCAGGCAAATAACCAAACAACAAACCCGTTAAAAACGCGCAGCTGAAAGCCATAATCACCGGCCCTACCGAATAAGCTACTGGCGTACCGAAATTGGCAATTAACATGGCAGTTCCCAATCCTATAGCCACTCCAATCACACCACCGAGCGCAGAAACGACTAATGCCTCAATTAAAAACTGTTGCATGATGTTGCGCGTGCGCGCGCCAGTTGCCATGCGCACGCCAATTTCACGCGTTCGCTCAGTCACACTGACCAACATAATATTCATTACGCCAATACCACCTACAAGGAGAGAAATCGCCGCGATAGAACCCAGCAAAAAGGTCATGGTGTTTTGTGTTTCAGAAACCATGTCGATCAGCGATGACATGCTGCGAATCTGGAAATCTTCAGTGCCGTGCCGTTCCATCATCAAGGCATGCACACGGGTTTGCACTTCTTCCATATTTTTTTCGTCATCCACCGAGATAGTGATATTGCGCAAGAAGCGTTGGCCAATGACGCGTAGACTGCCAGTATTGAAAGGAACAAACACTTTATCATCCTGATCTTGCCCACCTGGATCAGCGCCGCGTTCGCTCATTACGCCAATAACCTGAAAGAGCACATTGTTGATAATGATAAATTCGCCGAGCGGATTTTTTTCCGCAAATAATTTGGTGGCGACGGTTTTACCTAACACCACCAGGGTTGCGTAATTTTTGTTGTCTTCATCGGTAAAGAAAGTGCCTTGGGCTAGATCCCATTTACGAGCCATGGGAAATTGCGCAGCAGTTGCGCTGATTTCCGTGGTGTGATCCACGTTGCCATAACGCAGGGTGTAACTGCCATTGAGTTCGGGTAAGGCAGCGGCGACATGTGGCAAGGTGGCAATCGCATCCACATCCTCTGGCACCAGCGTTACCGAATCCCAACGAAAGCGCTGCATGGGTCCGCCGGGGCGCACCAACAATAAATTGCTACCCATGGCACTGATACTATCCACTACGGATTTTTTTGCACCGTCGCCAATTGCCAGCATACTGATTACCGACGCCACCCCAATCACAATGCCGAGCAGGGTTAACACTGTGCGGAAAATATTGCTGCGCAGGGAACGAAATGCGGTTTTGGTCGCTTCCAGAATTTCCGCTTTAACTTTTGGTTCACCGTGCAATGCATGTTCTTCTGCTGGCAATTGCGTTGGAATAGTTGGGCCAGGATCTGCAATAATTTTACCGTCGCGGATCTCTATCAACCGCTGGGCGTGATGCGCAACTTCCGCATCATGGGTAATCAAAATAATAGTGTGACCTTGTGCGGATAATTCTTTCAGCAAGCGCATCACTTCTTTGCCGCTGTGGCTATCAAGCGCACCCGTCGGCTCATCGGCAAGAATTATTTGCCCACCATTCATGAGTGCGCGAGCGATAGAAACTCGCTGTTGTTGCCCACCGGATAATTGATTGGGGCGATGATGCAAGCGCTCTTGCAACCCTAATGAGCTTAATAGTTGTGAGGAACGCTCACGTCGTGCTTCCGGTGTCATGCCGGAATAGGTCGCCGGCATTTCTACATTTTCACAGGCGGTAGCACCTGCCAATAAGTTATAACTTTGAAATACAAAACCAAAAGCTTCACGACGCAACTGTGCAAGGCCATCAGTATCCAGAGTAGCAACGCTGGTGCCATTAAATACATAATCACCAGTACTTGCACGATCAAGGCAACCGAGAATATTCATCAAAGTTGATTTGCCCGAGCCAGACTGCCCCATAATGGCAACAAATTCGCCAGGGTAAATTTCCAAATCAATGCCGTGCAGCACCTGAGTCGCAATTTCACCATTGCGAAACGTTTTGGTAACGCCGGATAATTTGATCAGCGGTTGAATGGAATTAGCAGCACGCATTAACGTCTACCCATTCCCATGCCCGGACCACCCATGCCCATACCGGCAACCGGTTTTTGTTGGTTGGGGCGCGAGCTGCCGCTCACGACTTTTTCACCTTCTTTCAAACCTTCGATAATTTGTGCCCGCACACGGTTGGTAACACCCACCAATACGTTGCGCTCTTCAATATCGCCATTCTCATTGATGACTTTTACCATCGCAGGGCGCGGGTGAGGTGCAGATTTATCTGCATTATGATTCACTGCCTCATGACGTTTTTTCCACTCAGCTTTTTGCTCTTCGGTCGGTGACTGCGCACTGGCACGTTCAGTTTCGGGACGCGGATTACGTGGTGGCGAAAAAATGAGGGCAGACATGGGCACCAGCAATACATCTTTGGCTTGTGACTCCACAAAAAACACCTGCGTACTCATCTGTGTCATCAGTAAACGGTTTTCATTGGGTACATCAAACAGTGCATTGTACAAAACCACGTTGTTTAGAATTTCCGGTGTTGGCTGGATACGATCCAACTTGCTGTACCAGCGACGCCCCTGACTACCGAGGGTAGTAAAATATACCGGCATTTCTTTGCGCAATTTCCCGATATCCGCTTCCGACACCTGGGTTTGCACAGTCATGGTGGAGAGGTCAGCCACACGCATAATGGTGGGCGCCATTTGGTTAGTGTTAAGTGTTTGGCCTTGGCGCGAGGTGATTGATACTATTGTGCCATCCATAGGGGCATAAATTTTGGCGTAATTGAGATTCGCGCTTTCCACGCGCAAAGTAGATTCGGTTTGCTGGATTTGCGCTTGCAAGGCTTTAAGTTGTGCCTGTGCGGATTTTAAACCGGCATCCGCCGTTTCGAGCGACTCGCTGGTGGTGGCATCTTCCGCGAATAAATTTTTCTCGCGCTTGAAATTAATTTGCGCCAACGCCAACTGTGCTTCACGATCCAATAATTGCGCATTCTGGTTTTGCAATTGCGCGCGGGTTGCATCCACTTTTGCGGCATACACCGTTGCATCAATTTCAGCAAGCAGATCGCCCGCTTTCACTTCACTACCCACGTCCACATGCAGCTTTTTCAATTGACCGGAAACCTGCGCACCCACATCCACATAGTCCTGCGGCTGCAAGGTCCCTGTGGCCGTCACCAGGTTTTCAATATCACCGCGGGTTACAGCTTCAGTGGTGTACACCACTTCGCTCACGCTCTTGGACAACAATATTTTTCCCAATAGCGCAGCGATTAGCAGGCCTGCCCCGGTGAAAACGACTAACGCTTTAGTAGTTTTATAAAATGGTTTTTTCGCGGTATTCCGCAATCCGGCAGATGACATAAACGTTTCTCGTCTGATTTTTTGCGCAAGTATAATCCAGTCGCCCTTACAAAATGACGCGCGCTCACCAGATCTATATTTGTTCCACAATCTTTCATTTATTGAACATGAAGGTTTCTCTTAAACCTGCGCCCACTGCCGTAACAGGTTGTGATAGTGGCCAGTCAAGCCAACAATTTCTTCATTGTCGCCCAGCTTTTGACGCAGCGATTGGATATTGCAATCCAATTCGTACAACATATTTCGCTGCCAATCATCGCGCACCATGCTTTGAGACCAGAAAAAACTGCACACTCGCTCACCACGCGTAACAGGCTCTACCTGATGCAAACTGGTGGAGGGATATAAAATTAAATCGCCCGCCGGCAATTTCACTTCGTGACTGCCATAAGTGTCTTGCACTACTAACTCACCGCCGTCGTACTCTTCCGGTTCGGATAAAAATAATGTGGAAGAAACATCTGTACGCAAACTTAAATTGCTACCGGGAATTAAACGTATCGCACCATCGACATGAAAGCCGTAATGCTCGCCCCCCGCATAGGCATTAAACAATGGCGGAACAATGCGCAAGGGCAATGCTGCTGACATAAACACCGGATTGTTATAAAGCGCTTTTAAAATAATTTCGCCCAGCTCGCGCGCAATAATTCCATCCACGGGTAGCTGGCGATTTTTTTTCACCTGCGCCCCTTGCACACCCACAGTCACTTTGCCATCAACCCAATCGGCCTGATTCAGGCGCGCGCGAAATTCCGATACTTGTTGTTTAGTTAAGACTTCTGGAATATGAATTAACATAATGCCCTCGTAGGGGCGCAATTTATTGCGCCCTATTCAATCGCGTATTGTTTATTTCATTTAAATAAATAAGGGCGCAATAAATTGCGCCCCTGGATTCGCGGTTATGTCGATCAATTAAAAAGCGAAGTTAACACCTAAACGCGCTGACAACGGTTGCGCCGGGTAATAACGGGCCCCGGAGTTATTCAGGCTACCGATATATTCTTCATCGGCCAGGTTCAACACGTTTAATTGCAAGGTTACATTTTTAGTCACCGGGTAAGACGCCATAGCATCGAACACCCAGTAGTCACCAAACTCCAACACTGAACGAGTTGCCTGCGCTTGCGCACTGGTCAGGCTGGAGCTCATCATGTTGTCGATATAGCGCGCACCACCGCCAATCACCAAACCATTTTCAAAGGTGTAGGTATTCCATAAGGTGAAAGTCACTTCGGGCGACCATTGAATGACGCCACCTTCGGTTTGGCTCGCACCATTATTCGCCGCCGTGCGGTTACCGCGCACAATTTCGGTATCCATAAACGCAATGCCGGCGTTAATTTGCCAAGCCTTGGTGAGCGCACCAATCAATGCGAATTCCACACCTTCAACTTGTTTTTCGCCAACGGCAGTAGACGTGCCATCGGGATTAGTGGCAATTTCATTTTCGTTAGTACTTTTGAATGCAGCGGCAGTGAAAAACAAACTGTCGTTCAACAAATTCCACTTGGTGCCCAACTCGTAGTTGGTACCTTTTTGTGGACTCAGGTTCGGGTTGTTAATATTACTGCCCGCCGCCTGGGTGGCTGGATCTGTGTTCAACGCAAAGTTGGAGCCGCCAGGTGGCAATTCAGAGGTTGCGTAAGAAACATAAATCGAACCTTTTTCTACCGGTTTATAAACGCCGCCAATCTTCCAACTGAGTAATTCATCAGTGACGTGCGCCTCACGCCCAACAAAAGTTCCCACCGGAATTGTTTGCACTGCCGGCGCAGTCACAGCCGCTTGGCGAGTGATGGTGTCCGTCGAGGTATGGAAACGATCCGCACGCAAACCAACACTCACTTCCCACTGCGGATTCAGCGTCATGGTATCCAGTGCATAGAAACCGTAGGTGGTAGTTTCACCATCCGTTTTAGCACCAGTGCGAATGACTGGCTGGAATACATCGGAAGCACTTGGGTTGTATAGGTTTGCTGCAACTTGTGTAACCGCTGTCGATGATGTCGGTGATACAAACGGCACTGCCATGGTGTAGTTCAACTGACTTTCGTAAATAAATTCTACGCCAGACGTTACATCATGTTTAACACCACCCGCATCAAAGCTTGCAGTCAGGTTGGTTTGGTTGGTGAGAATTTGGTTGGATTGATCCTTACCCTGGCGAGTGCGCGCAACTTGCCAGCTTGTAGTATCAGCAGCGGTCGCCTTTGGGACAGTAATGGCATTCACACCGGTGAGAACTTGCTCTTGCTTGGTATGACCATAGCGAGAGGTGTTGCGCAGTGTTACACCTTCAGCAAGGTCGTGCTCAATACGCACGGTAGTCATATTGGCATTCACATCATTGTGATCGGAAGTACTACCGTAAAAATTCTCTGAATTAACCGGCTTAACTTTTGGTCCATTCGGAAAAGCGGCAACATATACACTACTGTACCAGCCATCCAAACCTACAGTAGGAACACCACCATCAGGAATACCGGATTGTTCCATCGACAAATAATTAATGTAGGTGCGCGTTTCGCCCCCTAATCCAAACGCAAGCGAACCCGCAAAACCTTGCAGATTGTTTTCGACCTGATCGCGACCATCAACACCCGCGTCTTGTTTCATCACATTAACGCGTACCGCCGAGCTTTCGCCTAGGGTGCGATTGACATCTACCGTTGCGCGTTTGTAATCCGACGTACCTGCAGTCAAGGTACCGGAGGTTGCATCTTCCTGGTTAGCCAGTTTGGAGCTGAGGTTTACATAACCCGATGCGGCACCACGGCCGTTATCCACACCGGCGGGGCCTTTGGCAATTTCAACTTGCTCAGTGTTGAAGGTGTCGCGACTGATGCTGCCCAGATCGCGGATACCATCCACATAAATGCTGCCCTGGGTATCAAAACCGCGCATAAAAATAGAGTCGCCCGTTGCGGTATTGCCGTTCTCGCCCATCAGCATGGTGATGCCCGGAGTGTTACGCAGTGCATCGCTCAAGGTGGTAGCCGCTTGTTGCTGGAATAGTTCCTTTTTTACCACCACGATAGTCTGTGGAGTATCTACCAGAGGCTGGGTAAATTTGGGTGAGCTGGCTTTTTCGGCTTTGTAGTCAGATACAACTGCATCAGCTTCTACTTTAACGGTGTTCAATTTTTTGGTGTCTTTGGCTTCATCTGCAGCCATGGCATTTGCTGACACCAGCAATATTGCGGAAGACAAAGCAGTAGCAGTCAATTGCAGCGAATTGACACGCTTCTTTGAAACTATGTGTTTAGAGGTTTTTTGTATGGTCATGACAAGCCCTTGCGAGTAATAGGAATACACAATTAACAATTTTTTCAAATTATATCGATAAGCATTACCATTTACAATGATAATAATTCCTATTTGATGCCTGTTGTCATCTTTATTTTAAACATTGTGACGCCACAATCAACAATTTGGTTATTTGACTTATTGATCATATAACTGAATACGATTAGCCTTGGCGTCAAATACCGCCACGTGAGGAGTTGTTAACCTATGAGTAAATCCCTGGCGCCCGAAGCATGGATTTGCGCATGGCTATTATCAAACCTTTTGGCATTCCCACTCTGGGCAGAAGACAGCGCCCGTCCTGAAGCCCAGCCTTTGGATAAAACGATATCCATCCGCTTGGGCGCTGAAGACTCCTGGCCCCCCTACTCGAATGAGCATGGCCAGGGTATCTCCACCGAGCTGATCAAAGCAGCTTTTGCCAAATCCGGTGTGACCCCAGGTTTTCAGACGCTGCCTTACGCACGTGTATTGCACGACCTTGACTCCGGTAAAATTGACGGCGGCTACAACGTTACACTGCAGTCCACCACCAAAAATCGCTTCCTGTTTGGCGCAGTGCCTTTACTCAGCGTGGAGTCCTACTGGTTTTTCAAACCGGACAGCTTTGCAGACATCAAACGCATTGAAGATATACCGGTAAAATTCCGTGTGGGGATTATTCGCGATTATGAATATGGCGATATCTACGAACAGCATCGCCATCGCTTTACTGAAATCCAGCTCACCCAGCAATCACAAATTATTCGCATGCTGCAACAAGGCCGCATCGATGCTGCAGTTATGTTTGATCGGGAGGCTGAATTTGCGTTGGATAAAATGGGGCTGGACCAATCCACATTGGAAAAACGTTTTCTTAATCATCGTGGCGATGTGTATCTGGCCTTTTCACACAAAAGCCCTCGGGCGATATGGCTTGCGCAGGAGTTCGATAAAGGATTATTGATGCTGAAAGCGTCGGGTGAATATGAACAAATTCTGCATGCGGAAATAGCAGATAGAGAAAATTAAGACAAAAAAAACCGCCACACGGCGGTTTTTTTTGAACCGAAAAATCGATTTACTTACATGTAAGCGTTAGAGCGATCAGTATGGTCAGTTACATCGCGGATGCCTTTTAATTCCGGCAGTTTATCCATCAACTGGACTTCAATACCTTGTTTCAAGGTAATTGCCACGGAGCCACAACCCTGGCAACCACCACCAAACTTCAGCACCGCGATCATGTCTTCAGTAACTTCCACCAGGCTAACATTACCGCCATGGGAAGCGAGACTTGGGTTTACATCGTTGTAGAGCACGTAATTGATGCGGTCTTCCAACGGGCTATCGTCAGTTACTCTGGGCATCTTGGAATTTGGTGCCCGAATAGTCAGTTGCCCGCCCATACGATCCGGCGAGTAATCCACCTTGGCATCTTCCAGGAACGGCAAACTGCGCTCTTCAAAATAGGCATTAAAGCCATTCAGAGAAACAATAACATCTCCCTCTTTTTGCTCGCCCGGGCGACAGTAGGCAATACAGGTTTCCGCACTCGGAGTCCCCGGATTGGCAACAAACATGCGGATGCCGATACCATCATTGTCTTTTTGCTTGTCCAGCAGTTCTTTGAGATACGTTTGGGCGGATTCAGTGATATCTACGTTAACCATATAAACCTTTCGATGAACCTCTCGCGGGTGAGCAAATAATACCCGATTAAATTACTCAGGTATTCTACTCAAGGATCATTTATTTCGCATCAGAAATTTCTTATTGGGCCTATAGCTTATACGCACTTTATATAACCAAAATGCAATTTTTGGCGCCACACTAAAATCCAGGGTTATCTCCAGCAACCCCTTTTAGCCACTCGTCGGATAACCAATCCCATTGAGAAATTTAATTGCGTAATAATGCCTTAAGGAAACTATGATCATATGGTGTGAAGTATGCATACATACTTGTGTGAATCATGTAGCATTTCGCGCCAAACCGGAGTATCCAACTATGTACAATGAATCAAGCGACTTTTTACTCAATTCCAAAAACCTGCGTATCACCATTTATCTGAGTCTGGTTGTCGCCCATTTAATCTTCGGCATGCTTTATCAAGAATTAATTGCAATTGCAGCAACAGGTTTTGCGTTTTTTGCAGCATTGGTGTTGCTTCAGCTGCGACCAGCCCAAGACCACACGCTTAAAGTAGAAAAAACCATCCATTTGGATAAGTAACTAGATAAACCCGTCTTTTTTGGGCTTATCGAATACCACCCCGAACCCATGTGGGGCATGCTGTTTCGATTCTGAACAATAAATGTTCAAGATCGCGCTCCCCGTCTCTCTGATAAGCACTTAGCCCCCTTTTCTGCTAGAATTCACACCATTTTTTCTATATCAATTTTTTTTGATATTGCTCCGGCAATTCTTATTCTCAAAGATTCCCATTGATAGGTTTTCCATGACTGCACCTGCTGCCCTGCAAGCCCGTATTGACGCCCTCCATAAAGCCATTAAAGAGCGCATCCTGATCCTGGATGGCGGGATGGGCACCATGATCCAAAGCTATAAACTGAAGGAGGCAGACTATCGCGGTGCACGCTTTGCGGATTACCACATGGACATCGCCGGCAATAACGACTTGCTGTGCATCACCAAGCCGGAAGTGATCCGCGAGATCCAGCGCGCCTACCTTGAAGCCGGCGCTGATATCCTGGAAACCAACACCTTTAATTCCACGCGTATTTCCATGGCCGATTACGACATGGAAGAGCTGGTGCCGGAATTAAACTTCGCTGCCGCCAAACTCGCACGCGAACTCTGCGATGAGCTCACGGCGCAAAACCCAGCCAAGCCGCGCTTTGTGGCCGGTGTACTTGGCCCAACCAGCCGTACCTGTTCCATTTCGCCCGACGTAAATGACCCGAGTGCGCGCAATGTGACTTTCGACCAGTTAGTTGAAAACTACGTCGAAGCGACTGATGCCCTGGTGAAAGGTGGTTCCGATATTATTTTGATCGAAACTATTTTCGATACGCTGAATGCCAAAGCCGCTGTATTTGCGGTACAAAAATATTTTGATGATGTCGGCTTTCAATTGCCGATTATGATTTCCGGCACCATCACCGATGCATCCGGCCGTACCCTTTCCGGCCAAACCACCGAAGCTTTTTATAACTCACTCGCACACGCACGCCCGCTCAGTATGGGTTTAAACTGCGCGCTGGGTGCAAAAGAATTGCGCCAGTACGTGCAGGAAATGTCGCGCGTAGCCAATTGTTTTGTCTCTGCGCACCCCAACGCCGGTTTGCCCAATGAATTCGGTGAATACGATCAAACCGCGCAAGAAATGGTGGAAATTGTTGAAGAATTCGCTGCAAGTGGATTTTTAAATATTATCGGTGGCTGTTGCGGCACTACACCGGCACACATTAAAGCGCTGGCCGATGTGATGGCAAAATATCCACCGCGCACAATTCCTGATATAGAACCTGCATGCCGCCTGTCCGGCCTTGAGCCATTTAACATCACTAAAGATTCACTATTCGTAAACGTGGGTGAGCGCTGTAACGTTACCGGTTCGGCAAAATTTAAAAAATTAATTGTGGAAGAGGATTACACCACCGCACTCGAAGTGGCTTTAGAGCAAGTGGAGAACGGTGCGCAGGTAATCGACATCAACATGGACGAAGGCATGCTTGATGCCGAAAAAGCCATGGTGCGTTTTTTGAATTTAATCGCAGGCGAGCCAGACATTGCACGTGTGCCCATTATGGTGGACTCATCCAAATGGGAAGTGATTGAAGCCGGTTTGAAATGCATTCAAGGCAAACCCATAGTCAACTCCATTTCGCTGAAAGAAGGCGAAGAAGAATTTTTGGCTAAAGCAAAACTTTGTATGCGCTACGGCGCAGCAGTTGTCGTCATGGCGTTTGATGAAACCGGCCAAGCCGATACTATGGCGCGCAAAAAAGAAATTTGCGAACGCTCTTATCGCACACTGGTCGATAAACTCGATTTCCCGCCCGAAGATATTATTTTCGACCCGAATATATTTGCGGTTGCCACCGGTATTGAAGAGCACAACAACTACGCCGTGGATTTTATCGAAGCCACGCGTTGGATTCGCCACAATCTCCCGCACGCTGGTGTGAGTGGCGGTGTGTCTAACGTGTCATTCTCTTTCCGCGGCAACAATCCGGTACGCGAAGCAATCCACTCGGTATTTTTGTATCACGCCATTAAGGCCGGCATGAATATGGGCATCGTCAACGCGGGGCAACTCGCGGTGTACGATGACCTGCCCGCCGAGTTAAAAGATAAAGTAGAAGACGTTATTCTCAACCGTCACGCAGGCGGCACTGAAGCACTGCTCGATATCGCCGAAAAATATCGCGGCGATGGCAGCGCAGGTGAAAAAAAAGAAGATCTGGAGTGGCGCAGCTGGCCCATCGCTAAACGTATCGAACACGCGTTGGTAAAAGGTGTATCGACTTATATCGAAGCCGATACCGAAGAAGCGCGTCAACACTACCCCCGCCCGCTCGATGTGATTGAAGGCCCGTTAATGGACGGCATGAATGTAGTGGGAGATTTGTTTGGCGCCGGTAAAATGTTTTTGCCGCAAGTAGTGAAATCCGCGCGCGTCATGAAGCAATCTGTTGCCTACTTGCAGCCGTTTATTGAGGCCGAAAAAACCGAAGCTTCAAAACCTAACGGAAAAATTTTGATGGCCACCGTAAAAGGCGATGTGCATGACATCGGCAAAAATATTGTCGGCGTAGTGCTGCAATGTAATAACTTTGAAGTGGTTGATCTGGGTGTAATGGTGCCTTGCGACAAAATTATCGATACTGCCGTTGAACAAAACTGCGACATTATCGGCCTCTCGGGTTTGATCACCCCGTCACTGGACGAAATGGTATTTGTCGGCCGCGAAATGGAGCGCCGTGGCATTAACAAGCCATTAATGATTGGCGGTGCGACCACCTCCAAAGCGCACACCGCGGTAAAAATTGATCCGGTATTTAAACTCAATCAAGTAGTGTACGTGGCCGACGCATCGCGTGCGGTCGGTGTCGCTAGTACACTGCTCTCTGATGAATTACGCCCGAAATTTATTGAAGACCTCAAACAGGAATACGTGGAAGTCCGCGAGCGCAACGCTAACCGCAAGCCGCGCGGCACAGTGCGCTCCTACCCCGAAGCCATCGCCAAAGGTTTAAAACTGGATTGGGCTAATTACATCCCACCAACACCCGCGTTTACCGGCGTAAAAGTATTTGAAGATTACGATTTAAATACCCTGGTAGATTTTATCGATTGGACACCCTTCTTTATCAGTTGGGACCTAGCCGGTAAATTCCCGCGCATTCTGGATGACGAAATCGTCGGCGAAGCCGCGCGCGCGCTGTGGGATGACGCGCAAAAAATGCTGCGCAAATTAATCGATGAAAAATTAATTAAAGCCAATGGCGTGATCGGCTTCTGGCCAGCCAACACGGTGAATGCAGATGACATTGCAGTTTTTGATACAAACGGCAAACAGATTTCTACCTTGCATCACATTCGCCAACAACATTTAAAACAAGGCAATGAAAGTAAACCGCACCACTCGCTGGCAGATTTCGTCGCATCTAAAGAATCAGGCAAACAGGATTACATCGGCGGCTTTGCGGTCACCACCGGCATAGGCGCAGAAGAACTCGCGAAGGAATATCAAAACAACGGCGACGACTATAATAGCATCATGGTCAAAGCCTTGGCCGACCGCTTGGCAGAAGCCTTTGCCGAACACATGCATCAACGCGTGCGCAAAGAATTCTGGGGTTACGCCAGTGATGAAACCCTGGATAACGAAGAACTCATCAAAGAAAAATACCAAGGCATCCGCCCCGCACCCGGCTACCCCGCCTGCCCTGATCACACCGAAAAAGCATCGCTGTTTAAATTGCTCGATGCCGAGAAAAATACTGGCATCACGTTGACTGAACACTTTGCGATGTTACCAACAGCCGCTGTATCCGGCTGGTATTTCTCCCACCCTGACTCGGTGTATTTCAATACCGATAAGATTGAGAAAGACCAGGTGGAAAGTTTGGCGCAGCGTAAGGGTGTGAGTGTGCAGGAAATTGAAAGATGGTTGAGCCCCGTACTCGCCTACGAACCCGACGCTACGGAGTAAATTGTAGCCCGCAAGGAGTGCAACGGATTGCGGGGGTTTATCGAGAGATGAAACCCCGCATTTCGCTAGGCTCCATGCGGGCTACTTGTTGAAACTCTTTAGCTGAAGCCGTCAATTGAACAAGTAAAACATACAACTAAACAAATGGATTTCATTTGATGAATATTACAACCAAGTTAATAGTTCTTTTAGCAATAACTTTAGTTGGCTGCCAAAACACTCTAGATAAAAATTTTATCGAATTCGATAAAATTTACTCATCATCATTGATATGCGAGAAAAAATCTGTAAAAAAAATTAATCGTGAAATATATG
>JAGKXA010000286.1 GCA_021151615.1 Cellvibrionaceae bacterium
GACCGAACAAAAAAACCGACTTTACTAAAAGCCAGAGTGAAATAGCTTGAAATAAAGCTATTGCTCAGGTCGTGGTACGTCCAAGTGTCTTGAGCAAGCGGTTGTCTTACAAAAGCCTAGTCTTGGGGCGGATCTCAATCTGTAGCGGATCAAAATTAAAGCAACTGGCCGCGCCGAGTCAAGCGCTTATCCATGAATTTGGCGAATATCGACACTTTTTGTAATGCTGTGTAACAGGGACACAATTAATCGGGCATTTTTGGATCATCATTCACAGAATTGCCATCATTTTGTGCAGATTTTTGCGCAGCTCTACCCAAGGTTTCGTGCAAAAAAAGGGCAAGTGGTATCACGGCAAAACCCAGCATCATTACGTGGCGCTTAATGCTTTGAAATTCATAACCCTGCTTGGCTAATTGATAACAGGCAAGCGCCCATGCAGCGGCGGCAAAGTAACCCCAGCGATTATGTTGATAGCAAAACCAGGCAATTGCCGTCGTCACTGCGGCGAGAAAAAATCCATAAGCATTGGCAAAGGAAATAAAACCCGCAATAGCGACAATTAATATCGCCAACAACAACCAATTTAACACGCGCGCAACAATCATCACTTTTGACATACAACCTTCACTTGCAGTGTTACCTTTTTACACCCTTTGTAGAGAGCTACACCATTTATAAAACATTAATCAGAGCTACTTTTATTTTTACCGCGCCAGTCCTGATATTTTTTATGGACACCGCGGGTGAAAGCCTGGGAGTAATCCTCCAATAAATCCACACCGACCAGTACGGCAATCACCACCAACGATAATTTAATTGCCACGAGGTTGTAGCCTATGGCAATCACTACGCCAATCGAAGCCAGCGCCCAAATAGTAGCAGCGGAGGTTACCCCCAACACAAAACCATCGCGCGCCAGCATAACGCCTGCACCTAAAAATCCAATCCCGGTAATAACCTGACCAATAATACGCGAGGGATCCGTCACGACTTTTTCCGGGCCGGAAAAATGTGACGAGGCAAACAGGGAAGCGGCAATAAAAATATAAGTGCCCAAGGTAATCAGGGAGGATGTGCGGATACCGACCGGTTTGCCTCGCAGCTGACGCTCGACCCCGATGATACTCCCGCAGAGCAAGGACGTTCCTATGGAAGCCCAGTCAAAGGGCGCTATATCAATCCAAACATCTAATGGTGCCATCTAAACCACCTGCAAACGCTCACACACCAACAACGCACCACCCTTTACTGAACCCCCAGGGCTGCATTGACGATAATTTTTTTTACTGCTGGTATGGAGTTTAGTTGGCGCATGCCGGTATTGCGTAACCAATTTACCGCCAATGATTGGCTGCCAAACAAACGTTTGAAAGCTTCCATTGCCGACATCATACCCAGGTTGCCTGCCAGGCGCTGGCGCTGGTAGCGGCGCAGGATAGATTCATCGCTTAACGGCAAGCCACGTGAAAGGGCACGCCCAAGTTCATCGGCGAGTGCAATAACATCCAACAGACCAAGGTTCACACCCTGCCCTGCGAGCGGATGTATGTTGTGTGCCGCATCCCCCACCAAGGCAACACCGGGTTTGATATAGCTGGTCGCGTGACGCTGGCGCAGTGGAATTGAATAGCGTCTGTCGCAGGCGAGGACATTACCTAAACGAGCTTCAAAGGCTTGCGTCAGACGCGCACAAAAGGCTTCATCATCCAATCCCATCAGCTGTTGCGCCAACTCATCGTCGGCCGACCAGACAATCGAACACTGATGTGCGTCACCATTATTTTGCAGCGGCAAAAATGCCAAGGGGCCTGTGTGCATAAAACGTTGCCAGGCAGTAAATTCATGCGGCCGCTCCGTGCGCACAGTAGTGATAATGGCCTGCTGGCCGTAATCCCATTCGCGGGTAGAAAAATCAGCCAGTTCACGCACGCGGGATCTTGCTCCGTCCGCAGCAATAATTAAATCCGCACATAACTCAACACCATTATCCAATGTAATCTGCACCGCAGAATTTTGTTGGTCAATCGTAATTAATTCCGTCACAGCAGCAGGTTGAATCAAGGTGATATTAGGCAACTGCGCCATACGCGCGCGCAATTGATTAACGATCAGTGAGTTTTCCACAATATGGCCAAGATGGGTTTGTTGTACTTCGGCGCAATCAAATTCTATCGCTGCAGTACCTTCACCATCCCAGACTTTCATTTCGCGATAAGCGCAGACACGCGTCTGCTCAATCGCATCCCAACAACCGATTTTACGCAACAATTTTTCTGAGGCGTGCGTCAGTGCCACAACGCGCGGATCAAAGTTTTCGCCCGCATAATGTTGCACTTCACTAACCGCTTCAATCACGGCAATTCGCAACGATTGTGCAGCGTTTGTTTGTGCAATAGCACAAGCCAGAGAGGCCCCGACCAAACCGGCACCCACAATAATTACATCAAATTCGGTATTTGGAATTACACCTGCAGTTGAGGTTGCTGCAAATTCATTCGCAGCACAGCCAGGTGTTATGGCGTCCGTTCTCCATTGAAACTGTCGCCCGGCCGTACCCATAGTTTGCGCCACAAACTGACCTTTCAATAAGGGAAAATATTCAAGGCTCAACAAACCCAAATGACGCAATGCAATTAAAGGCAAATGATCGTTCGAAAAAAGACGAACCAGTTTGTCGCTAAATTCTATCGTTAGTTGTTGATCCAACGACTGGCGCTCAAGATAGGTTTGCAAAACTGACAAATCGCCCGGCGAGTGCTTATTCGCAATTGCCACTCGCAGCGTTTCTACCAAACAGGCGCAGTCGCGCAATGCGAGATTAAAACCCTGCCCGGCAACTGGATGCAAAAAATGCGCGGCATTTCCTAATAAGACCACATGCGAGCGAATTTGCTCTTCCGCTAATACCAGTTGTAATGGATAGGCAAAACGTTTGGCAACACGGTTAAATCGCCCCACGCGAAAACCAAAACGCTCCTGCAATTGCACGAGAAAATCCGCATCATTCAGAGCCAGGATTTCATCGGCTTGCGCTGCTGGCAAAGTCCACACTAATGCCGATTGTTGTGCATTATTGGATTCGCCCAATGGCAAAAGCGCGACTGGGCCCTCCGCCGTAAAACGCTCGAAAGCGACGCCGTGATGCGGCTCAAAAAATTCGACATTGGTAATGATGGCGGTTTGACCATAAGCGCGCACTTGCGTACCTATACCTAGCGATTTGCGCAAGGGTGAATCGCCACCATCCGCGATAACAGCAAGTGATGTTTTTAGTAAAAATTCTTGCGCCTCAGTTTTAACATTCAACAATGCACAATCTTGTTGCGGGGTTAACGCAGTTACAGTAGATGAAGCAAAACACTGGATATTATGTTGCGCTTGCACATGGCCAAGCAGCACTTTGCCCAACCAGGTATTTTCAACGACATAACCTACGGCATCGAGATTATTTTCTTTCGCATCGATCACACCACCAAGAAAATGCCCGCGATCAGATACATGCACCTGCGCAATCGGCGTGATGTGTTGCTGCAACAACTCCCACAAACCCAACTCGCGCAAAATTGCCGCAGTGCCATAAGAAAGCGCCGTCGAGCGCGCATCAAAACTTGGCTGGAAATGCATTTCATCCGCGCGCGCAAACGGCTGCGCTTCGATTAATGCGATACGCAATTGCGGTTGACTGGCAGCAAGCAGACTGGCGAGACTTGTGCCCACCATGCCGCCGCCGATGATGGCGATATCGAATTCGAGAGTTTGAGTTTGGATTGGGGTCATGATGTGACCTGAGTTAAACACTCCCAAGCAGAGCTTGGGAATGAGAAATTTTATTAGGTAAAAACTACACTGCCATCAAGGCTTCAATTTCCGCAATGGTTTTCGGCACGTCTTTCGTCAATACTTCGTTGCCGTCTTTGGTGATAACCACATCATCTTCAATGCGAATACCGATGCCGCGCCATTTTTTGGCGACGCGTTCATTATCCGGCGCAACATAAATACCTGGCTCTACGGTCATCACCATACCCGGTTCGAGTACACGCCATTCGCCACCGACTTTGTAATCGCCGACATCGTGCACATCCATTCCTAACCAGTGGCCGGCGCGGTGCATGTAAAATTCTTTATAGGCTTCGCTTTTAATTAAGTCTTTCACATCGCCTTCAAGTAACCCAATGTTTACCAAGCCTTCAGTGATAACACGCACGGTGGCTTCATGGGGATCATTCCAATGTTTACCCGGTTTGCATTCGGCGATGGCTTCGAGTTGAGCTTGCAGACAAATATCGTAAAGGGCTTTTTGTTC
>JAGKXA010000287.1 GCA_021151615.1 Cellvibrionaceae bacterium
GTTCAAGAGTAACTTGATAAAGCCCCAAATCATAAAGACTCAGTGTTCCGCGCGGAGACAAACCTTGAACCCACGGCTCCACCAGCTCCGCCCGCCATTGCACCAGATAACCCGCCACATCAAACGAGCCCTGGGTTTCATTGCGCAAATCCACCAGTTTCAAGCGTTCCATCGCCGAGTTGACGACAAATTCAGATTCGGCCACGACCGCCACACGATTGAGCGCAATCAGGTTGGTGTTAATCCAACTGTAAATACCCATGGCCGCCATGGAAAAAATGACCAGTGCCACCATGGCTTCAATCAAAGTAAACCCGCGCGCGCTAGTCATTTTCATGCGGCTCACAATAAGGGGGGTCGAGCTGTAAGCGACGGTTAATACCCTTGAGTTCAACATCAATTTCCCCACCCAGGCAAACACCATTAGGCTGGTAAATGATGGGCTGGTTGAGGCGGAGTTTTAATTCCCCATCCAATTCCAAGCCTTCGTTTAGCAGGGTTTGCAGTGCAGCTTCCGGTTTCAGGTTGATGGGCTGTTGACGGGTATAGGCTTTAAGAGGAAGCGAGGCGAGCAGCTGCATCAACCGCTCCTGATCGGATTTATCCTGAAAACGCTCGTAAATTGCCGGCAAGCGCGGCAGCACCAACGCGCTGGTCAGCCCCAGAATCATTAGCACCACTAATAATTCAATCAAGGTAAAACCGGCGCGCGGGTTCATGGTGATCCTGTTTTTCGGAAAAGGAATTACTTGGCGAGGCCTATATCGGCATCCAGCTCTTCACCGCCCTGCTTGCCATCCGCACCCTGTGAATAAAGGGTGAAATCCTGCATACCATTTTTTTCGCGGCGATATTGGTAGGCGTTACCCCATGGGTCGGCCGGGATTTCTTCATCCAGATAAGGGCCTTTCCAGTTTTGTTGGGCGCGAGCGTTATCGGGTGAACGGATAATGGCAGCCAGGCCCTCCTGGGTGCTGGGGTATTCACCCATATCCAAGCGATAGGTTTGCAGCGCGGACTTGAGCAGTTTGAGCTGGGTTTCGGCCGTTTTGACTTTGGCACTATCGACCTTGCCAAACATTTTCGGGCCGACCAAACCGGCCAACAAACCGAGAATAACCAACACCACCAGAAGTTCGATCATGGTGAAGCCGCGTTGGTGAGTTTTAGTATTGCGCATAAGGTCTCTCTTAAAAATGTTCATGTTTAATCCCCCTAGCCCCCTTTTCCAAAGGGGGAATCTGATTTGTGCCGTGATTTAACTCCCTCCTTTTCCAAAGGGAACATGGCCTAACTCCTCCTTTGAAAAAGGGGGCCGGGGGGATTATTAAATCGCTACATCATTAACACTGGTGATGGCCTGGATTAACCCCAGGATAATCACCCCCACGGCAATCCCGATAAACACAATCGCCAGGGGTTCAATTAATAACAACAGCCGTTTCATCCGGTTTTTACCGGAGTTCTCATAAATCTTGGCCACCGCTTGCAGCATCTCCGCCAGGCGACCAGTTTTCTCGCCAGCGCGGATCAGGTTGTAGGCGGTGGCGTTTAGGATCTGGTTATCCTGAAGCGCCTTGGACAGGCTGCCGCCGGATTGCACAGCATTCAGTGCCGATAACAAACCTTTGCTGCGGCGCGAATTTTTTACACTGGCACGCGCAAGATCCAGCGCCCGGGTCAACTCGATATGGCTGGCCAACATCGCACTCATCACCGAGGACCAGCGGGCAATATCCGATTCCGCCAACCAGCGGCCAAACACCGGCAGGGTCGATAGCTTATCCAGCAACGCCTGGCGCACCTCAGGCTTGGCAAACTGCATCCCCAGCATTGCACCCAACACCACTACTACAGCGGCCACCCAGTAAAAATTTTCATTGAGCCACAAACCGGTAGAGAGCACCGCCGTGGCGAGCATTGGCAATTCCTGTTTGCCATCCATTAAATTGGCGAACTTTGGGACTACAAAAATAAAGATAAGTGCCACGGCGCTGATACCAGTCAGCACCAACACGGCCGGGTAAATCAGCGCGTTGCGCAATTCATTGACCACTGACAGGTCATATTCCATTTGCTCCACACCGCGACGCATGGTCTGCCCCAATTGCCCCGATGCCTCACCGGCTTCCACCAACTGGATGAAATAGGCGGGCAACTGCAATTCCGCGGCTCGCAATGCCTGCCCGAAGCTGGCGCCGCGCTGAAGTTGCTCGGAGGCCGAGCGATAAAATTTGCGCAGTTGCGGATGGGAATCCGCCTCCTGCAATGACTGCAAGGCTTCGGCGATGGACACGCCCGATTCGAGCATGGTGGTCAGCTCGAACAGCGAAACGGTAATTTCCTCGCGCCCGAGTTTTTTGCGGATATTGCCGGAGGCTTCCTCGTGCGGAACAACATTCAGTGGCTGCAGGTTTTTCTCACGGATCAGGCGCGCGGCTTCACGCTCATCCGTGGCTTCGATAACACCACTGATGACTGCCTGATTCTGGTCGAGCGCCTTATAGCTGAATTGCATCTGCCAACCCCGCTATTCCGCATCAATATTGGTAGCGCGCATCACTTCTTCCACCGTGGTCTGGCCGCGTGCGGCTTTGATCAATCCATCCTGATACATGGATCTGTGGCCCTGACGACGTGCCAGCTTGCGCATCTCGGTTACCGGGGTATTGGCGATAATCATGTCATGTAATTCGGGTGAAATAGGCACTATCTCGTACACACCCATACGCCCGGAATAGCCGGTGTTATTACAGGCCGCACAGCCAACGGCTTCCATCCAGGTGGGCGCAAAGTCACGCTTCAGGCTGGCAAATTCCGCGTTAATGGATTCCGGCACATGGGCAGGTTTGGCACAGTGCTTACAGATTTTGCGCACCAATCGCTGGGCCTGAACGGCTTTAATCGGCGCCGCTACCAAAAATGGTTCCACGCCCATATCAATTAAACGGGTAAAGGCCGAAAGGGAATCGTTAGTGTGCAGGGTGGACAATACAAGATGGCCGGTCAGCGCCGACTGAATCGCAATCTGCGCCGTTTCCAAATCGCGGATCTCCCCCACCATGATCACATCCGGGTCCTGCCGCAAGAAGGCGCGCAGGGCCTTGGCAAAGGTGTAACCAATTTCGGCGTGGGCTTGCACCTGGGTGATGCCGGGCAGCTGGTATTCAACCGGATCCTCGACCGTGAGGATTTTGCGCGTGCCATCCGTCGCTTCCTGCAGTGCAGCATACAAGGTGGTGGACTTACCCGAACCGGTCGGGCCGGTAACCAGCACAATACCATTGGCCTCTTGCATCAGCGAACCAACCAAGTCCATGTGATCCTGCTCCAATCCCAAGGTCGCGAGCGAGAGCTCTTTGCGATCCTTGGGCAGCAAACGCATCACAATGGATTCGCCGTGCACGCCCGGCAAGGTGGACACACGCACATCCATCTCGCGCCCGTTCACGCGGGTGGTAATGCGACCATCCTGCGGCAAACGACGCTCGGCAATATCGATTTCGGAAATCAGCTTTACGCGCGAGGCCACCGCCGGGTAGCGATCAATCGGCTGCTCCAGATGGGTTTGCAAAATACCGTCGACACGCAAGCGCACCCGGAAGACTTCTTCCTGGGGATCCAAATGAATATCCGAGGCGTTAAAGGTCACGGCTTTGGAGAAAATATTGTTCACCAGCTCCACCACCGGTGCCTCTTCCGCCAGCTCGCGCAAGCCCTTGGTCTCGCTGCCTTCGGAAAAGAAACGCTCGGCATTGAGTTCCTTACGCAGATAATCGATGAGGATATCCAGGCTATGACTGAGGATCAGCGCTGGTTTGAGGGCTAATTCGGGGTAGTGATACCGGAGTACATCACTGGCAAACGCGGACAAAGGATCGCGGCCGGTGTAATTCAGAGTCTGCTCATCGTTTTGCCAATAGATGATGCGATTGTCGATGCACCAGTTGATATCAATACGGCCCTGCTTGATGGCGCTAAACAGGCCGTTGGCATCGGGCAGATCGCGCCCCACGGCTACAACGGGCAATTCCAGTTGCACGGATAATGCATCCAGCAATTGCTCCTCGGCAACAGCCCCCATACGCACCAGGCCGGCACCTATGCGACCGCCGGCCGACTGCTGCAATTGCAGGGCTTTTTTAACATCGTCGGGCTGAACCAATCCGCGCTCGACAAGCATTTCACCGATAAGTTTACTCACGCCGGGAATCATCTCCGCTGGAAAATCGCTCTGGCGCACAAGGGCGCGCAAATGGCTTGGCATACTACTGTAAATTGATGAACTTGCCCATGGAATGCGCCTGA
>JAGKXA010000069.1 GCA_021151615.1 Cellvibrionaceae bacterium
CTGGCGGCAGTGATGGCGAATAAGAAGGGCGTGATCGTCGGTGGCACGCATGGAAAGACGACGACTTCGGCGCTGACGGCCCATGTTTTGCGCCAGGGCGGCCTGAAGCCGAGTCACTATGTCGGCGCGGAGATCCCGATTTTGGGCTCAAACGCGCACTGGGATACCGAGGGCGAGCTTTTCGTGGCTGAGGGGGATGAGAGCGACGGCACGATCGTGAATTTCCACCCGCAGCATTCGATCATCCTGAACATCGAACCCGAGCATCTGGACTTTTACGATGGCATCGAGGCCATCAAAGCGGTATTTCGTCAGGTGCTGAGCCAGACGCCGGGGTATTGGGTGCATTGCGCGGAAGATCCGGTGGCCCGTGAGGTCTGTGGCGGTGCGGAAAACAGCATCAGCTATGGCTGGAGCCGCGAGCATGATTTCTCAGCGAACATTTTGGCGATGAAGCCGGATCACTCGGACTTCGAGGTGTATCACAAAGACCAGCTTCTCGGCGTGGCGACGCTCGGCATTCCAGGCAAGCACAACGTCTCGAATGCTCTCGCGGCGATTGCTTTGGCGACGAAGCTCGGAGTGGCCTTCGAGAGCATCCAGCACGCGCTGAAGACCTTCCGTGGGGCACGTCGGAGATTCGAGATCCGGCACAGCGGCGAGCGCTTCACGGTGGTGGACGATTACGGGCATCATCCGAGTGAGATCGCGGCCACTTTGGCGACGGCGAAGGGTCTCCAGCCAAAGCGCATCGTCTGCGTCTTCCAGCCGCATCGCTACAGCCGCACGCAGCTTTTGAAAAAGGAGTTCGGAGCGAGCTTCGATGACGTGGATGAGCTCTTCGTGACGGATGTGTATGCTGCGAGTGAGAAACCGCTGCCTGGCGTGAGCGGGAACACCATCGTGGAAGAGGTGCGTGAGCATGACAAAGCACGCGGCGTGGTGCGTCCGGCGGCGAGTTTCCAGTTCACACCGACGATGCTGATGTCTCGCGACAAGGTAGGCCAATGCCAGCGTGCCGATTCGAGTGATCGGTCGCGGCTCGAATCTGCTCGTCAAAGACGGCGGCATTCGCGGCGCGGTCATTCATCCGAGCAAGGGCGAGTTTGAAGAGGTGCGTGTGGTGGATGGGCAGCTCGTTTGCGGAGTTGGCGCACGCTTGAAGAAGATCGCCAGTGCGGCACGGAATGCCGGAATCAGCGGCCTGGAATGGATGGAAGGAGTGCCGGGGAATCTCGGCGGAGCCATCCGCATGAACGCGGGCGCGATGGGCGTGGAGATGGCGGATAATCTGGTGAGCGTGCGGTTCATCGCGGCGGATGGTAGCATTCAGGAGAAGCCACTCAGCGAGATCCAGCATCAGTATCGCAGCATCGCCGAGTTTGAAGAGCGCTACATCGTCGGTGCCGTTCTGAAGGGCAAACCAGCCACGATGGCGGAGATCGACGCCGGTTTGGAAGCCAGCCGCGTGAAGCGCCGCACCAGCCAGCCCATCGGAGCCAGCGCAGGCTGCATGTTTAAAAATCCGCAGCTCTGCGGTGCAGGTAAGCTCGTGGATGACCTGGGACTCAAAGGCCGACGCTCCGGCAAGGTCGTGGTGTCTGAGGTTCACGGGAACTTCTTCGTCAACGAAGGCGGAGCCACGGCACGCGAGGTCTTGGACCTCGTGGCGGAAATCAAAGAAGTGGCCCAGCGCGAGCGCGGCGTGCAGCTCGAGATGGAGGTCAAGGTGATCGGTGAAGATCAGCCGCTGCCGCTTTGAAGCCATGTTTTGTACAGTGCCGCGAACTTCCTATTTGATGATTTGTATTATCCATCAGGCACAATGCCAGGGCGGGGTAATAGCCTTGTAATGAAGGCATTGGAAGTGAATGCTCGGTCAATAAGCCGTCCATTTTGACTTGTTTTAGAAAAAAGTGAGATTCTTTCTTGCCAGAATCCCCAGAAATTGGCTAACTCTAGCTGCTCCCATGAAAAATCGCTTCGCACTCATCCTCCTCGCCGCCGTCTCGCTTAGCAGCGTGGCGTTCGCTGACATCCAGTCGCCTCCCGGTCACCACTATAACTGGAGCCGTAAGCTTAGCCGAGGCATTGGCAACCTTCTCTATGGAATTGCTGAGCCGATTAATGTTTGGCAGAAAACAAACAGCTCAGATGGTGCCGTGGCTGCATTTTCGGATGTCTTTGTGGAAGGACCAAAGCGCATGATCGTTCGAGCTGGCTATGGTGTTTATGAAGTGGCGACTTTCCCGGTTCCTTCTTGGAAGCTGACCTACCGTCCTGCGTATTACAAAAAGGAAAAGATCGATCCATGGTGGGGGTATACTGAATTCGCTCCTCAGCCAGGCGCTCTTTCCGAGGTGTCCTACAGCCGCACGCAAGGCTGGTAAACTTTTGTACTTTCACTTGAGCGCAGGTCCAAAAGACCTGCGCTTTTTTTATCCCAATAAAAACCCTCTCGGCGCAAATAATCTTTTTCAGGCAGACTGCTGCCGAGTTTCTCGGCTCGTCGAAGGTATAAACTGTCAAAGATTGTGCTTGGAGTCTGACATGACTTTGTGATTACATTGTCATTAAATGAAAATAGGTAAAAGCGAGCCTTTTCAAACTGCACCCGGTTACTCTTCTGGGTGTGGAGCTTCTCGCTTTTGTGAGTTTGTGCGAATGTCTTTTCGTTTTCTCCAAGGATCGCAATGTATTGGATATAAGCGATTTATGAATTATTTTTTGTTTATTTGAGACTCTCCGTCACCCGGATGTCAAAGCTACAGGGATCTAAATTCCAACCCAACCGCCGCTATGAAACGCACCGAACGCCCACGCGATCTGTCGCAACAAATCATGACCACCATGCGCACCCGACTGCGCGTTCCCGTCACTACCCTGCTGCTAATCTCCGGGTTGACCTGGACCCTGCCTTCATATGGCCTGACGCTGATCAAGACGAATTCGGGAGCTGATACCTTCTTGGGACTTAATACGGTGGCGCCTTCGACTAATTTCGCCCAAAACCAGACGCCCACGGCTGCCGATACCATTCTTTTTAATAACACAATCACTGCTGGAACGGTCTTCCGTGTGTCCAATGTGGCGAATGGAGTGCTCAATCTGGGAGGCATTACCGTGACTAACCCTGCTGGAGGGATCACGATTCAGAATGGCACCAGCCAAAATCAAACGCTCAATCTGGGTGCCGCTGGAATGGACCTATCCCGTGCGACGCAGAATCTGACGTTCAGCAACAACGGCAGTAATTCTGTGACGCTGGCGACATCCGCTTCGCAGACTTGGAAAGTGGCCAACTCACGGACATTGGCAATCACCGGTCCTCTGGCACTTGGGCACAATGTGGCGCTCGAATTTTACGGTGGAAATACAGGCGGCACTGCGGGCACTGTGACACTCGGTAGCACCGCAACGGGCATATCGGGTGTCGGCGGTCTGAACGTCACAGGTATGGTCGGTGGCTCAGGTGGCGTGGTCAATCTTAGCGGAAATAATAATACCTGGACGGGCGCTCTGACGGTCGCTGGCGGTGCCCAGGTCAACTTGGATCAGTCTGCCAGTGGTCAGGATAAGTTAGCAAATGCGGCGGCCCTGACTTTGAATCGAGGGACCTTGAATTTTCAGGGGACTTCAGGCGGCACGGAGGTCATTGGCGGGCTTTCGCTCGGGCAAGGACTAAACCAGGTGCTTCGCAGTGCAGGCACTGGAGTTCTTCAGGCCGGAAACATTAGCCGTGGCACGACTGGGGCAGGCCTGAATGTGGGCAATATCGGGACTACAGCCACAAGCTCTTATTTAACCACGACTAATCTCAACACGAACCTCATCCTCGGAGGATGGGCGGTCGCGATCAACGGCACGACAGATACGAACTGGGTAAAAAATGCAACCAACGCCGCCAACGGAGCTGTGATAGCTGCGAGTGGTTCGGATTACACGACCCAGAATGCGATCAGCAGTTGGACGACGCCGGCCCAAAACATTTTAGTGACGGCAAACACCACGGGCAGCGGTGCCAGTCGAACAATTAATTCCTTGAAGATCGCGGGTGCGGCGGCTGTCACGGTTGATATGGGCGCATTCACCCTGACGCTTAACGATGGCTTAAACAGTGGCGGCATCATCCGCAATCAGGCACTGGCTACCACCATCGGTGGAACGACAATTGGTGTGGGTGGTCTTACCGCCGGTGCCAATGATGCCACAGCGGATACACTCTATCTCTGGAATAGCCAAAATACCATGACCGTGAATACGGTGGTTCAGAATAATGGCGCGGGTGCTTTGACACTGTTTTCGGGCGGGGCGGGCACCGTCACTATTAATGCCGCAAATACTTACACAGGCGGCACAGTGATTGCAGCTGGGACGCTCAATTTGGGCAATAATACAGCGGGTGGAGATGTCGCCACCCTCGGGGCTAATGTAATCACCAATACAGTGACCAATTACGGCACGCTGGTTATCGATAAAACGGCAGTAGCCAGCACCATTGCAAACAGCATTTCAGGCACGGGAAATTTGACCATCAACCGTGGTACGGTCACCCTCAGTGGAACGAATACTTACTCCGGTGATACAACTGTTCCGGCCGCCACACTCAGGGCGGGTTCATTGACTGGCCTCTCTTCGCAGGGTCGTGTCTTGCTCACTGCTGCAGGGAGTATTCTCGATCTGAATGGCGTCAACAGCAGCGTAGCTGCCCTGAATGGAACACAGGTTGCTGCTCAAGTGCAACTTGGTGTTAATACCCTTACATTGTCTGGTAGTGATAATGCCAGATCTGGAACCAACAACCAATTGCTATCATCGACTCCTCAGATTTATCAGGGGATTATCAGTGGCACCGGCGGCTTGGTGAAAAATGGTGCCTACACACAGCAATTGACGGGCACGGGAGCACTATCCTATTCGGGTCCAACAACAGTGAATGATGGGACTTTGCAAATCAATAAGGCCATGTCCACAAGCTCACTTACCGTCAATGGGGGTGCTTTTATCGCCGATACTGGTGCTACCCTCGGCAGTGCCACTTCTGTTTCTCTCACTGGAGGTTCGGTGACTATCAATGCTGCAAACTCGCTGAATGCTCTGACAACGCTCAATGTCGGTGCCGGTGCGTCTTTCGTCTCTAATCAAGCCGATCTTATTCCTAATGCTGCCGTAGTAAACTTGCAGGGAGAGAGAGCATCGCTTCGTGTTGGCAACGGGCTCAGTGAAACCCTTGGTTCAGTTTCCAGTGCCATGGGAAGCAGCCTGCTTTTCACGGCAGGTGCCGGATCTTCCACCCTCACCCTCAACAAGGATTCGGGTACAGCGACCCTTGCGGGCGTTATCGGCATGAGTGGAAATTCAGTCGGTCTCGGAAGCGTCATTTTTACCGGAGCTGGAATACATGAACTCTCCGGAGGCAACGCCTACAACGGCGATACAACGATCAACGGTGGGGGGGTCCAAATCGGACCTGGCGCGGCGGTGGAGGTCTTGCCCGACAACACTGCAGTCACGTTGGCGAACACAGGCGGAGTGTTTTTGAAAATAAACGGTAAGACGGAAACCATTGGTTCGATCGCAGGTGGTGGGGCGACGGGAGGAAATGTGGACCTTGGTAGTGGTTCGTTGAATGTTGGCCGCAATGGAACTAGCACTGCATTTGGTGGTGCCATCATTGGAACGGGCACGGTCAACAAGGTAGGCAATGGTGTTCTTACGCTGTCTGGCGCGACAAGTTTTACGGGTGGTTTGAATATCCTCGGGGGCGGAATTGTGTTGGCAAGATCAGGTGGAAATACTCTTGCGGATACTTTGAATGTTCTTCTCGGGGCTGGGGGCAGCACACTGACAGTAAATGATTCAGACACGATTGGTCGCCTGACAACCCTTGCGAACAGCACACTTGCTATCGGCACTGGGGCTACCTTCACTTCTAATCATGTCCCAGCAAGCGATGTCGTGCGCGCTGGCAAGGTGGATACAGTCACGCGCGTGATGATTGTAAATGGTGGAACTGAAGGGTTGGTGCCGGGAATGGTGGTGAAGTCTCAAGATGGCAACTCGGATGTTCTTCCTGGCACCTATATTCTCCAGGTGCTCAGTCACAATCAAGTGCTTCTGAGCGCAACTCCGGGCATAGCCACGGGAACTACAGCCAAGAATTTTGTATTTAGTGGTGCAGATCTCATGCTAGGCGCCGTCAATGGAGCGGGTAACTGGGTCAAAAATGGTACTGGAACGGTCGTGCTGGGTGGAAACAGCAACTTGAGTGGAATCATGACCATCAATGGTGGGTCAGTTATTGCAGGAGGAATGAATTCAAATGGTCGCAATATCATTCAGGATACCATCGGGAATCTGACGCAAATTCAGTTCAGTAACTCCACACCTGCTACTCTTAACCTCGCCTCAAACAGCGTGAATTTGCTACCCTTCGAAAGAATCGGGAGTCTATCAGGCGGTTACCAGGGGGATCCATTGGTGAATGATTCTGGTACGACCATAAACTTGACCGGATTTTCGAGCGTTGGAGCGCTTGCTGTCGGGGGAAATAATTCGACCACGAGTTATGGCGGTAAAATCCGTGGAGGTAGCACCAGTTGGTTGATCAAAGAGGGCTCAGGCATATTCAATTGGAACAATAGCGACGCTTCAGTGTTGGATGGTACCATCCGTCTTGATGGCGGCGAGCTTAATGTAGGAGGCAGCGTCGGGCTTTCGGCTACGTCGAATGCTGTCGTTTCCAATGCAGCAGGTGCAAAACTCACTCTCTCCACCTCTGATGCGAATGGCGAGACTCTCTCCTCGATTGTTGGGGGCGCGCGCGGTGCCACTAGGCTATTTTCGAATGGAACAGTTGGTGCCCTCGCTGGGAACCTTCTTCAAGGCGACGGTGGAGAGGTCAATGTTGGAAGTAACGGTCTCACGCTAAATAGCCCCATCTCTGGAACAGCTTTCGTCTTCAGTGGTAGCATTTCCGGTGCTGGCGGCATTGAGAAGCTTGGAAACAATGTTTTGGAATTGCGAGGCACATCTACCTATGCTGGATCTACCATCCTCAGACCTACATCTGACAACATTACGACTTCTTTGAGGATCGGCACTTATGGTGGTAGTTCTGGTGTAGGGGCTACCGGGGTGGGAGGCTATGGCGCACTTCCCGCCACCACGGACCTTATTCTTGCGGCGGGTGCTTCGGGTAGGGTCAATGCGAATTCACAGTTTGACCTTAGTGGCTCAACCCAGACCGTGAGATCTCTTTCGACACGGGATAATTCAGGGACAAAGGTTTTTAATTTCAATGGCGGCACGATTAACATCAACAACACAAGTCTCACAGCACCGAACGAGATTTTTAACGGCAGTTTCATTGGTAATGGGACTATCAACGTCAACGCAACGCACCCCGCAGGGTGGAGAATCAGCGCCGTTACCTCCAGTGCCGCAATTGATAGCAATGTGAACCACAAGGGCAGGTTGAATATCAATGGTGGACTGGTTATTCTTGACGGGCAGTCCGGGAGTATCGGTGATCTAGTCCAAGTAAATCTGGCATCTGGCGGACAACTGCGCGTGAGGGAAACGGATATTATAGGTTCGCTATATGGTTCCGGTTCATTGGTTTTGGATAGCGGCAAGAAGCTTGTTCTTTCCTCGGCTCCTCAAGCAGCCATTGGTGCCTCAACGTGGTCAGGCACCTCTTCCGGTAGCGGGGGGCTGACACTAACAGAACGCAGCCGACTGCGTGTTAATAGCAATCAAGGCTACTCTGGTCTAACTGAAGTCACGGGTGCCTCTACCCTTATCTTGAACTACTCTGGTGCTAGCGTAACTAATATCATTCCTGGAGTTCTGCGGTTAGCAGGAGCGAATGTTATTTTGGAGGGGGGCAATGCTTCGACAATTGTGGAAACCGTCACCTCAACTAGGCTTGGTAACGGAGTGAACCGCATTTCGGCTGCCACAGGTATGGGCGGGCGGATCAATTTGGGCGTCATTTCACGTGGGGCTGTAGGCTCGCCATCAGAGGCTGGCAGTGTGCTTGAAGTGCAGGGCACATCTGTTGCCACGGTGACAAGTAATGATTCTACCATTGTTGCTGGCATTATGGGTGGTTACGCCACTTACGGACTTGGTAACGACATAACAACCTGGGCCGTTGGCAGTGAGAGCGGGTTGGTTACCACTATAACTGGATTGCCAGATAGTGCCTACAATGCAGGAACATTGGGAATAGGTGCAAATACCAATGTTATTGGTGATTTCGACTTCAATAGTAACACTGGTTCACTCCGCTTTAATTCGGCACCTTCCACTTCTACTTTGCAGGTGTTATTGAGTGGAAATGGGTTTGATTCCAGGAGCGTGGAGTCAGGGGGAATCTTGGTCACCAAAAACGTGGGCTCACATGATATCGTGTTTAGCAGTGATGATGGCACCGCGCTCACTGGTGGTGATGGGGAACTTGTGGCTAACGAACTGATTCTCCATCAGCATAATACCAGGGGAAGTTTGATTATCGGAGCAAATATTGTGAACAATCAATCGTCACTGAGCCTCACCAAAACGGGCCGAGGCAAGGTGATTCTGCTTGCCGATAACCAGTTCGATGGAAAAACAAACATTTTGGATGGTGTCCTTCAGCTTGGCTCCAGCAGTTCAAGTAGGGGCAGCATCAGCATAAATGATATAGTCACTAACCATGGTTATCTCAGTCTTTACCATGCTAGTGGATCGAGGGAATATCCAGAAATCAATGGCACGGGGGCCATACAAGTGAGGAGTCTGGGAACTCAGGTGCTAACGGGTGGCAATAGCACTTACAGTGGAGGAACTTATATAGTTTCAGGAACTGTGGTTGTCACTGGTGCCACTGCGGCAGGCGGTTCCGCACTTGGAAGCGTCTCAGGGCTCACGTCCGTGGAGACTGCTGGGACGCTAGAACTCCGCGTGCCTGAACGCATCAATGAGCCCATTTATCTTAACGGAGGCGTTCTTGCATCCGATTCTGCCATTCAGCAAGGTCCAATCAATGTTGGTGCTTCGAGTCAGTTGCGCGCCACCACCGCTAATAGTAGCTTCACACTCGCGTCACCGATCATTACTCGTCCTGGAGCGGGACTGACACTAGGCGGTTCTGGCAACTTGATCTTCAACACGACCGAAAGCGTGCTCGGTTCTGTTACCATCAATAATCCCGTCTTCGTTGGTGGCGGATCAGGCAATGGCGCTGGCGCTGCGGGCAGTCTTGGTGACGGAGCTATTACAAACAATAGTTCAATTACGCTGAATCTTAGTGATGCTCATTTTGGTCTTTCCAATGCAATCTCGGGAACGGGCAGGCTGAACCAAACCCGAAATATTGTGCATGTAACTGGGCACAACACATATTCTGGCCCTACGAATATTGGAAGTAACCAGAGTGGCGCCAACCTGAACGCCGATATGCGCGTTGGAGCAGACACATACACAGGACGTCTTGGGACAGGAGTTATCAATCTACAGTCATCGACCGGCGGCCAGTCAACTTTGCGTTTTCAAAGTTTGAGGAACCAAATCCTGACCAATAACGTTAACATTAATCCCTGGACCGATGGCACAAATCCCCGAAACGCCGTTATCGTTAGATACGGGCTCGGTGGTTTAAATTTCATGGGCACGGTCACGGCAGGTGTACACTCTCAGCCTGGGCAGGCCCCATTTACCCAAAGAGCCATTGTTCAGTCAGAGGCAAACAATAAAGTAACCTTCTCAGGAATTCTTGCCACTGGAGCTGGCAATCGAATGAACTTCCAGCCGGTAAGCAACTCCATGTTTGAGTTCGCTGGTAGTGAAAGTAACACCATCTGGGGGCGCTTCCTCCCACATGGAAATGACAACGCGACAGCAAATTTCGTGTTCAACAATACTGGAACCACGACTTTGAAGGGCTACAACAACTTTGCGGGCGTAACTACGACGAACCGGCACCATAACACGTACATACAGCGTGGAACCTTGGTCGTTGACCACACAAATGATTCAGACCCAGATACTGCCAACACCACTCAACAGCCGGACGGCATTAACAATGATGCTGATCTCTACCTGCTGCGCGGGGCCACACTCATTATCAATCAAAACGAGACCGTTGGCTACTTGGCCACTCAAAAAGATTCCACCATTCAGGTGCCCACTGATAGAACGCTGAGGCTTGACGATAACACCAACCATGTGATCAACGGCAATTTGGAAGGGGATGGTAGCTTAGCTTTGGATGCCAACGGTGGAGCTGCATGGTACGGACTTTTTGGCACCAATTCACTAACCAGTTCCGTACAAATTGGCAGCACCACGCAAACTGTAACTGCGCGGGTTAGTGACTTTATAAATCTTAGCGGAGCTGGCGTGGGCTCAAGTGTTGTTCTGGGTGTTCCAGGACTTATTGGTGCCGCCCCACAGGAAGCCAGGATCGAGTATGTGAGCCGCAGTGAATTGCCATTAACTGTTACTAAAGACATACTGCTTTCCAATAGCGGGGCCCTTGAGTCCAAAAAGAACAGCACAGGCGTTAGTGGAGTTGGCAGTTCCATCATCCTTCAGGATGTTGGTGGCCTGTCCCTAAATATGTTTGTTCGGGGACTGAACATTGCACCTGGCACCAGGATCTCAGGAATCGACACGGGCACCAACACCGTTTCGCTATCGATTCCCACATTGGGCAGCATTCCATCCCAGAGCACGATAACATTTGAAGACGCAAGTCAGCCTGCGACTATCCGCATTGGCTCCAACGGTATTGCCCCCTTGATCCTTGGCTCTGTCGACGGGCTGGATGGTAAAATATCAGTCACCAACCTAGCCAATAAAACCCTCATTCTTCATGGTCAGAACACCGGAGAAAACATCATTAACGGGGTGATAGACGAGGGATCTTCCGTCCTGTCTCTAACTCTCAACCCAAACGTAACCGACAACGACCAGTACGGAGCCGGGCGTTGGGTGCTGAAGAATAGTAGCAATAATTTCAGCGGCAGAGTGACCGTCAATCTTGGAACGCTGGAGCTTGCTGGCAACCTTGGTGTCGGCAGTGAAAGTATAGGTATCCTTGGTAATCTTAATGTTCAGCGTGTGATCGATCTTGGGACGACTGGCTCCAATGGTCGGCGCTATGACATCTTTGGTGGCGGCGACAATATTGGAGGAATTGCAAATCAAGGAACCATTGTTTTCAAGGATCCGAATGCGGGAGTTCTCACACTTGGTGCCAATATTACCTTCAATCAGAGTTATTCAGGCGGTGGCGGAGCTGGAGAAATCATCAACGACGGCATCAAAACAATCGTCATCAATGGTGAGTTGTCCGCCCGCGCCTTCAGCGGCACCAATCAGCTAGACAACTCCAGCGTCACTGGAAACAACCACACCTGGATACTTGATGGCAGTAATGCTGGGGATAACATTATCAATGGAGCCATCAATAACAATCCTGCCAGTGGTGGTGCAATAGTCGGCGTGACAAAGGAAGGTTCCGGCAAATGGATACTCAACAGCACCACCAACACCATGAATGGGACCGTCACCGTGAATCGCGGCTGGCTCGAGTTCGCTGGCGGCAGTGCCATCGGCGATGATGCGGTCGTGAACGTCGCAAATGCAGGGGCCGATGGCACCTCGGTCGGCGGCTCTACGCTGCGCATTCGCAGCAGTGAAACCATCGGGGGACTTGCTGGAACAGTTGGTGCCAGTGCCATTCTGGATACTGGTGTTTTGACCATGCGAAATGCCAGCCAGACATTTGCTGGTGTTATTAGCGGGGCTGGTGGCATGGTCCGCACTAACAACGATGCCAATGCCCGTGTCTCTACTTTGACCAACCGCAACTCCTATACAGGCGCAACGACAATCACTACACTAGGCTCTGCCATCCAAGGAAACCGTATTGATGTGCTCAACTTGGCTGACGGCGGTCAGCCAAGCGGGATTGGGGCAGCCACAGTTGATGCCTCTAATTTGGTCATCAATACTGTCACCGGCAATGGCGGGTTGCGATTCATTGGCCTTACAAGCAATAGCACAAATCGTCTCATGACTTTCGGTGCCACGGCTTCTGCTACCACTACTGCGGCACCTGTCGCCATTTGGGCTGACGGTGTCGTTCAGGGGGGCGTGGTTCCGACGGTAAGCTTCACAGGTACAGGGCCAGTGGCCTATACAGCGCCCGATCAAAACTCAACGTTGATGCTGCGTGGACAAAACCTGGGCAACAACACCTTCAATCCTCAAATCACCAACAACGGCACGGGTGTCGTCAATGTCACCAAGATCGAGAGAAGCACCTGGGTGCTGGGGGGGGCAAACACCTTTACTGGAGCGGTGAATATTCTCGCTGGTGTCGGTAGTGACGCCAATAATGCCTTCACGGGCGGCACATTGGTTGTCGCTCATGATCAGGCGCTAGGCACGTCCGCTGGCGGTGTGACTATTGCAGCCTTCCCCAACACGACCAATCCCGCAGGTTCTGGCACCGGCCTCATGCTCAGAGGTGGGCGCACGATTACTGGAGAGACCCTAACGAGTACCATCAGTCAGGCGGCGCTGACTGCTGATAGCGGAGTGAACACTTGGACGGGTGGCATCGTCCTTGGTGGGACCAATGCACAGTTCCGTATCGGTGCTTCTGCAGGCTCAAGCTTGAATATCAGTGGGAACATCACAGGTAGCATTGGCACTGACCGACTTTATCTCGCTGACGCGGGCACGAAGATCTTGGGAGGTTCTAACACTTATACTGGCGCCACATCTGCTGTCGGTGGCGTAGTTCGGTTGGACTACTCCACGAACAATAACTCCAAGCTTGCCGATGCCAGCCTGTTGGAACTCGGGTGGAGGGATAATGGCGTTGTCACCCTGCTTGGTACGGATGCGGATGTCCCGCAACAGGTCTATCTGGCAGGCATGTCGGGTGCCCAGTTGGAGTTGAGTGGTGGAAGCCACATCGAGATCATCACGGGTCTTAATATCAATCAGGGGGTCAACAAAATCACTCGTGTGGCAGGCAGCACTGGTAGTTTGCAGGCCGGGGCCATCACCCGTGCTCAAGGAGGTGGTGTTACTGAGCAAGGAGTATTGGATCTCGCTTCGGCGGGTATTCTGTTCACCTCGACCGGAAACGCTGGCACTGGGTTTAATGCCATCCTTGGCGGCTACGCCACGGTGGCGGGCGCGGGCTGGGCTCAACGCTTGGACAATTTGATCCAAGGGACTGCCGGTGCGGTAACCTCAACAGCTACCACAGATCGTATTACCATCGCCAACATGCGCAATGGTGTGCCGGTACGTTTTGCCTTGAATGCTCCGACGGGTCTGGCGCTGAACACCACCTACTTCGTGGTGAATGCCACAGCCACGGACTTCCAGGTTTCTGCCACGCTGGGCGGCGCTCCCCTCGATATCACCGCTAATGGCACGACTGGCACGGTTGTAACCCATTTCACTACCAATTCTGAACTTGGCACTGCAGGTGCAGTAGCTTCTAACGCCACGACGGATCGCGTTACCATCCCGAATCTGGTGAATGGAACTCTTGTTCGGTTTGTTGCCAATGCGCCCACCGGATTGACTGCTGGGACCGACTATTTCGTGGTGAATGCCACGGCCACGGATTTCCAAGTATCTACGACTTTAGGTGGCAGTGCCATCGACATTACGGCAGATGGAACAACGGGAACCATGGCAAGAACGGGCATTGTCAATTCGGCCACGGCATTTGCATATAACAATGGCACCACAGCGACCACCTTTGGGGCCGGTATCAACACGGATGTGCTGGCCTCCCTCACCCAGGCGGCAGCGACCTCACAAACCCTGCGCTTTAATCAAGCCGCTGCTACCACACTCACCTTGAGTGGGTTGCTTCAACTAGAACAGGGCGGTATTCTTGCCACGACGACTTCGGGAGCTGTAACAATTACAGGTTCGGCCATTCAGCGTTCTGCTAACACGGCGGGGCTCGATACCATCTTCCATAACTACAGCGGCAGCCCTCTGACGGTTGCATCTGTGATTCAGAACAACTCCGGTGCCCAGGGTATCACCAAGGTCGGCCCAGGTTCTTTGATCCTCAATGGAGCCAATACCTACACAGGACGCATCAGCCTCCAACAAGGAATGATCCAGGTTGGCGATGGCACTGCAGGCACCTCTACCGCTGCTCTTTCAGGAGGCACGGGGACACCTGTTAGCATGAGTGAAGGTGCTGAACTCCGCTACAACGTTGCAAACTCTGCCGCCATCTATGATGCGGGTGTTTTCAGCGGCTCTGGCTTGCTGCGTCTGGCAGCCACGAATACAGCGACTTTCCTCATGAACGAGGATAGCGGCAACTGGATTGGAGACATCATCGTCGATGGTGGAAAGCTGCAAGTGGGTGGTAACAACGCTGCATCCATTATGGGTAATTTGCGTGGTCTTACGACAATCAACAATGGTGCCACGCTGGAACTCTTTGGTGCCACGACAGCCACAAGTGGAGCTACACCCCTTCAGGAATGGGTGACTTTTAACCACGGTAGCACGTTCTCTGCCGTTGCTAATGGAGCCACGAATACTGCCCTCACCATGAGTGGTCGGATGATGCTGAATAACACCACTGCTGGTGGGTTTACTGTGAACATGGCTGCAAATCAGGCTGTGACCTGGAGCGGCTACGTCCATGGCAGCAATGGATTTACCAAAACAGGCAACGGTATTCTGACTCTCAGCAACAACAACTTCACCGGAGCTCTTAATGGACAAACGGGCGCAGGAGATACTCCTACCCTGATGGGCCAGATCCTGGTGAATCAAGGCATTCTCCGTGCAGGCAACCCACGCGCTTTTGGAGCTGTTGGTATCGGCAATGAAGTCATCGTCGCGCCAGGTGCCACGGTGGACCTTCGTGGGCAGAGTCTAAACTATGGTGATGATGCAGCCTCAAGCCGTAAGATCTTCCGCGTCTCTGGGGCTGGTTTGAACGCTATGGGTGCCATCACTAACACCACAGGCACCGGTCAATTCTCCCATTTGGTCATGACGGGAAACACTACGCTCAGTGGTGGCGGAATTTTGAATGGATCACGCCTCGATCTCAATGCCTTCGACAGCAACCCGAACAATGGCTCGACTCTTGATGGCAATTTCACCCGTAGCGATGCCACTCTAGATGGCGGCAACTTCGAACTTACCGTCACCGGCAGTCAGGCCGTTGTTTTGCACCAGCCAATCTTTATGTCTGCTCTCAGCAAGATCAATTTGAGAGAGGGCATCCTGCGCTTGGAGATGGATGTTCCTGTGAACGCCAGCAGTTTGTGGACAGGAATTACCGGCGCTAATGTTACTGGGGGCATTGAAATCGGCTATGCTGGCGCAACTTTTGCTGATCAAACTAGTACGGGAACTGGCGCGGGACCGAACGTCGGGGCTCGTCTGAACCTTTTCCGCAACTGGGATGTCCACCATACGGTGGGAATTACCATGAATGGTGTCATCGCCAAGGGGCTGGCCACGGATATTTCGGGTGGTGGCGTCAATTACATCGACACTGGCACGGACACCATCCCGAGCCCTCGCACCTACCTCGATGGCACACTTACATTACTCGGGGACGCCAATCGTAATGTCATTAACAATGAGTCTGCGACTAGCGCTAACAGTGTGGTCGCTCAGTCCAATCTTACTGGCGATATTCAAACGAAGCTAATCATTGGCGGCCAAATCACCGGGGCCGGTGGCTTCACCAAGACAGGCACCCGCGAAGTCCGATTGACGAACAACAACAACTTCTCCGGCGCTCTAAACGTCCTTCGTTTCGGCCAGGTGGCTGTTGGTTGGCAGAGCAATATCGTGAATGTAAACGGGGTGAACTACCAGACCTATGGTGATGGCGAAGGCTGGGCTGAATACGGGCTCACTCTGGCAGGTGCCAATGCACGAGTTTCGGGAACTTCAGACATCAATCTACAGCGCCGAGGTATGTTGACTCTGGATAACACGCAGAGGCTTGATCAAACTTCTGCCGTAGCTGGCGGCAATAATGATGACCGCATCAACAACGCCGCCAACATCAATCTTGAACATGGTTGGCTGCGAATCCATGGCGGGACCACGGCCAACAATGAGGCTCTAGCCACTTCCGGCAGTGCCCAGGTTCGGGTGCAGTCTGGCACCAACATGATCGACCTCTGGCCGACCGATGGTGCGAATCAGGCCATGACCCTGACCATTGGCAACATCACTCGCAGCCCGGGTGCCATCCTGCGCATTCGTGATCTAGATGCCACCTCCACCTTTGGCAGTGCCGCACCGCAGACGGGAACAGACAGTGTTCGCGTGGCGGTGCCAAACTCCTCCAACCTGTCCGAGTATGGAAGCGGTACCTCGACCACGAACCGCAAAATCGTGGCTGGCATCTTTGGCGGCATCATTCCTCACGGATACCTGGAAGACATGCGTGAGATCGGTTACAACAACGCTAACGTCTCCGACCTCTTCAATCAGGGGCGCAATCAGCAGCTTCTTGCGGGCAGTCACTTCATGACTTTGGATGGCGGCTTCCTGCGTCCTTTGGATGATTCCGAATACTTCTCTCCTTATGAGGGCATCCTGGATGCCAGTCTCAGTGGTGGCTCGGGGCAGAATGTTAATTTGACCGACATCAGTGCAGTCGTTCGTCAAAATATGAGCATCAATTCCCTGCGGTTCGGTCCTGTGGCCAACAGCACAGGCGACATGATTGGACAATTCGCCGTCAACAACGGCACGACCATCACAAGTTACAGTGATCCACTGACCCAGACTTTGATTGTGGATGCAAAACTGACTATCGCCTCCGGCATGATCAGCAGCGCTTTCTTCCGCACTGGAAACAGCACGACTGGCAACAATTCCAATCTGGCTGATACGGTGATTCAGGGCGGTGTTCTCGACTTTGGTGCTCGCGAGGCCATTATCAATAACCAGAACGGTTACGTCCGCTTCACAGATGGCACGGTGCAGACTGGCAACCTTTTTATTCGGTCAGACATCATGGGTTCTGGTGGTCTGACAAAGACAGGGTTAGCTCAAGTTGTTTTGGATGGATATAGTACCTACACAGGCATTACCACTGTGTCTGAAGGTGTCTTGAACCTCAGAAATGGTCGGTCATCTGCTGGTGTTGGTGGCCTTGGAAATCATTTTAAAGTCGAGGGGGCGGGCACATTGGTCACCAGCCAGGGGATCACTCTTGGCAGCGCCGCTGCTCCGAAGGATATCTTTGTAGGCACTCTGCAAGGTGATCAGACTGTCATGCAGGCTCAGAATGACCTGACCTATTTCTATGGCGACATCGTCGTCGATAATGTTGATGCAGCTGGTCAAACGCTTTTCAGGCCATTTGCAAGTGTTGGTGGAAACTCCACGCTCATCATTCACGGAGATATTTATGGAGGAAGAATCAACAGCGACGGGACTTATGCTGCTGCATCTGCCCTCACAAGTGACGTTCAGGCGATTGATTCCAGGACCTTGAGCACGGCTGGCTCCTCGAATGGGCACATCATTCTGCGAGGTCAGGTGGGAGATCGTGGAGTAAATGGCGTGGCTACGCCTGTTGCCAATGTTGTTTCCACGCTACCAACAGGATCAACGATTTCTCGAGGCTCTGCAGGTGCTACCACCGTGACTAATGAAAATGAAGTTTTCCGATTTACTATTGAAGGTAATGGACAGCTCAACGTTGTCATGGAAAGACAGCAAGCTGCCGCAGGCCGACTCCTCCTAAACCAGGGGATATTAACATTGGACTATGATCCTACTGCAGTGGGTAATGATGGCACCGGATTCTGGACAAACACTGCCATCAGCAAGATTGCCGGTGCTGATTCCAATAGCGTCTTCAACGCAGGATCCACCAGCAACAATGGCAATGCCTCGATGCATGGATTCAATATTGGTGGTGGTGACAACACCATGCTTTTCATGAAGAATCCTGGACAATTGTTTAACATGGCTAGCTGGCGCGTCAGTGCTGGCGGCACCAGTTGGATCGGTGGCATAAACACCACTGGTACGGTCACTTATGGGGATGGAACCGGAAGCCTCGGTCTCGATAAAGGAGCACGTTTTTACTCTATGGCTGGCGGGAATGTGGATCTGAATATGCGGCTCAATGGTCAGAGTATTCAAAAAATTGGACGAGGTTCGCTCAGTTTGTTAAACACCGCATTGGCAAGCGGAAGTGATACAAATTCGTTCGAATTGGGTGGGGGCACCGTGGTGGTTGATCATCGGGGACAAAACGTCGCTCGACTGGGGAACGCGGGTAATTTTACCTTCCGTGGCGGTAGTTTCCAAGTGCTTGGCAATTCCTCCGCGAATACCACGGCTAGCTATAGCACTGATGCTGGAGGAGTTAGAACTGTCGGCTTTACTGCTGGCGGAAGTGAAATCGAAGCTCGGACCACTGCAGCATTCAGCACCACGGTAAACCTTGGGAATACCAATGCGACGAATGGAATTCTAAGCCGTAGTTCAGGTGCCACGGCTAACTTTGTTGAGAATCAGTCTGCTGGTAGCGTCGCAGCCATAAATCTTGCCTTTGGAAATTCGACCGCCATCTCCCGCAATCGAATCATTTCCTGGGCCACGTATGGCAACTTGTCCCGCACAGCCACGGATTTTGCCATGGTCAACGGTGGAGCCTCCAACGGCATTGAGGCGTTTGCGCGAGCACCTGAGGAGTTTCAAAACAACGTGGCTTCGTGGACCGGCGGAATGGATGTATCGGAAAATGGAGGCGCAGGCTTCTTTGGCACACTTGGAGGTAATCTGGCGCTCAATACTATTCGGTTTGATACGCTTGCCGATAGCGTCGTTAACCTTGGAGGAAGGTCACTTTCTCTCATTGGCGATGAGGTCGCTGGTGCAATTCTTGTCAGTACAAATACTGGAGCGGCCAATAAAACCATCTCTAACGGCACCATCAATATCCTTGATTCTACAGTCAGCAGCGACTTCAACTTTACACGTAATGGCAATGTATCGAATGCAAATCGTGTTGTCACTGGTTTGAGCAATACTACGGGATTGATCCCGGGGATGCTCGTTTCAGGAACCGGTATCCCGGCTGGCACCACGATTGTCAGTGTGGATCTAGGAGCCTCTACCATGACCCTCTCGAACGCGGCCACCGCCAGCAACAATGGTGTTGTCATCACACTGAACAACTATGTGGGTGATGCGGATGGGCTGAACGCCAACAGCCCTGCTAACCAGACTATCACCAACATGCCAACCACGCTTGGGTTGGCGCCCGGAATGTTGGTGCGTGGCCTGCCAGTTATTCGGGCCATCCAGATTACCAGTGGTGGCACAGGTTATACCTCTGCACCTGCCGTAACGATCAGTGGTGGAGGTGGCACGGGCGCTACTGCCACAGCCACAGTCTCTGGTGGGGCCGTGACCGCCATCACCGTGACGGCTGCTGGCAGTGGCTACACAAGCGAGCCCACCATTGCTCTCTCTGGCGGTGGCGGCACGGGTGCGGTTGCTAGAGTGATCGTCCCTGCTGCGGTGATTCCACCAGGTGCATACATCACCCAGGTCACACCAAACTCTATCACCTTGTCTTCCAGGTTGTCTGCTACGGCCACCGGCATCGCCATGGTGACAGCGACGCCTGAACTTATCATTCATCAGTATGGACAGGGATACCTGAACATCGGCGCGACGGTATCAGGTGATGCTGATCTCACAATTGCTGGCCCGAGCACTAGCAATCCCAATGAGTTTAATACTACTGGTGC
>JAGKXA010000288.1 GCA_021151615.1 Cellvibrionaceae bacterium
AAACGGTTAGTGGCAAAGCAGTGGGGACAATTAATTTGTACGCTACTCATAGGCTTTCCAAACAAGGGCTAATTTCAAACAAAGACATGTTCCAAATAAAGTGGGCTCAGCTTATCAGACTTCAAGCAGCCACAAAAAATAAACAACCGACCCTCCGAATAAAAAAGCCCGCGCGTGTAAGACCCAAGGGGCTGGAGCGACACGGCGGGCAAAGAGCAACTCTTTTTCACAACAACTGATTGTGAAGGGCTTAAAGAGTCGGGTTCCAATCAACAACGAGAAAAGCCAGATATTTAGGGGTTACCGGCAAGGGTTTGCTGTTGTAATTCCCAACCGCCACCCAAGGCTTTGTAAACAGCAACCAGATTTAACAACACCTGCATATCACTCTGCGCCAACTGTGCACTCACATTTAACTGCGAGCGCTCAGCATCCAACACGGTGAGGAAATCACTACTGCCGACTTCAAATTTCTTGCGCGCAAAAAAAGCAGCCTGATTGCTGGCCGCCAGGGCGCGCTGCAAACCACTGCGACGCTCCTCCTCGCGTGAAAAATTCTGAAGTGCATTGTCGGTTTCTTCCAATGCGATTAATACACGCTGCTCAAATTCAGCAACACGCTGTTGAGTGCGCGCATCAGCCGCATCAATTTGCGCATTAACCCGCGCGAGATTAAATGCAGCCCAATGGATACGCGGAGTAATAGAAAATGTTTCTGTTTCGTCATTACCCAACCGATTCCAATCAGTCGACAAATACCCCAAGCTACCGGTAAAGCTAATTCCTGGATACAAATCCGCTACGCGAATATTGTATTCTGCCACCGAGCCAGCAAGAGCTTGTTCTGCTCGATGAACATCGGGCCGACGTTTTAATAAATCTGCCGGATTACCTACTGCAAATGAAACCGGAATCGCCGGCAAGGCTTTCACTTCCGATAAAGTTACCTTCAGGGCTTCATCGGGCTTACCGGTTAACACACCCAGGCGATTCAATGCGGTGTTAACTTGGGCTTGCAACGCAGGAATGGTTGCACGTGTTAATTCGAGTTGCGCTTCAGCGCGCGCCACATCCAATTTATCGCCACGCCCTACTTCTTCAAAGCGTTGCGTCAACTGCAAGGATTCCTGTTGGTTTTTGGCATTGCGTTCGGCCACATCCAACAAATATTGATTGCCACGCAAACTGATATAGGCGCTGGCGACTTCCGCCGCTACACTCACTTGCGCCGCCTGTAAATCTGCCGCACGCGCCGCCACCTGCGCTTTGGATAATTTCACGCCATTGCGCACGCGACCAAAAATATCCAACTCCCAACTTGCATCAAAACCAGCCTGAAATGTTTCAGTGATGGGGGCCCTAGTTGAACCAGGTGAAGCAACGTCGCCACTAATATCCACACTCTGGCGTTGACGCGCTCCACTCGCACTCGCCTCTACTGTTGGATAGCGATCCAGCTTGCTGTTGCGCAAATACGCGCGCGATTCCAGCAGCGATGCCTGCGCAATACGAATAGTGTGATTGTGCTGCAAGGATTCATTGATTAGTTGCGTTAATTGCACATCCTGCAATTGCGCCCACCAATCAGCAACCGGCCTTTCTGCACTCGCCCCTTGCGGCAAGGTAAATGCCGCCGGGGTTGCTGGTGTTTGTGCAAGTTGCTGTGCATTTTCTACCGATTTGAAACCACTGCAGGCACTGATCACCAGCGGCAGTAACGCAAAGCCAAATGCCTTAAAGACAATGCTTCGATTCATGCTTTCACCTCATGTTGTTCCAGCGCTGCTGCCTGAGAAAAATGATTGCCGCTTTTGCTTTCTTCAATAACAGTATTTTGTTCTGCGACATCACCCTGATGGTATTTACGCTTACCCTCCAATTTGCGTAACAACACATAAAACATGGGTGTAAAGAACAAACCGAAAAAGGTCACGCCCAACATGCCGGAGAAGACCGCAATTCCCATCACGCTGCGCATTTCTGCACCCGCACCGGTGGAAAACACCATGGGCAATACCCCCATAATAAACGCGAAGGAAGTCATCAAAATCGGACGCAACCGCATCCGGCTGGCAGTGATTGCCGCCTGATAGGTTTCCATACCGCGCATTTCCAATTCGCGCGCAAATTCCACAATTAAAATCGCATTCTTACTGGCAAGTCCGGCGAGTACAAACAAGCTGATTTGCGTAAAGATATTGTTATCGCCATTGGTCACCCACACGCCAAAGAGTGCAGACAATATCGACAGTGGAACAATAGTCACTACTACCAGTGGCAATGCCAGACTTTCGTATTGCGCAGCGAGCACTAAAAACACCAACAACAAACACAGCGGCAAAATATAAATCGCCGTATTGCCCGCAAGCACTTCCTGGTAAGTTAAATCCGTCCACTCATACACAATTCCAGCCGGTAAAACTTCATCCAGGATTTCTGCAATCGCATCCTGTGCTTGACCGCTGGAATAACCGGGTGCGGCATTGCCGTTAATATCGGCGGCAAGATAACCGTTGTAATGGGCCGCACTTTCAGGACCGTAACTTTCCTCCATAGTTAAGACTGCACCTAGCGGCACCATATCGCCCTGCGTATTGCGCACTTTTAAATTGAGCGCGTCCTCAGGCGTATTGCGATAGGGCGCATCGGCTTGCGCGATCACTTGATAGGTACGACCAAATTGATTGAAGTCGTTGACATAAAGCGAACCTAAATACACCTGCATAGTGTCAAAAATTTCTTTTACATTCAGTCCAAGCTGTTTAGCTTTGGTGCGATCCACATCCGCATATAATTGCGGCACATTGATCTTGTAGTTGGAAAATACACTTGCCAGCTCGGGGCGTTGCATGGCTTTCTGCTGCACTTGCGCTACCACTTCGGCCAATTTTTCATAACCCAGACCGGCGCGATCTTCAATTTGCAATTTAAAGCCGCCAGTCGTACCCAAACCGCGCACCGGCGGTGGAGGGAAAATCGCAATAAAGGCTTCTTCAATACCAGCGAATTTCATTTGCAATTTTTGTGAAATCGCCGCGGCTGAAAGTTCTTTGCTGGTGCGTTGGTTAAAATCTTTCAGCGGAAAAAATACAATCCCGGCGCTGGAGCTATTGGTAAAACCATTAATGCTCAAGCCGGGAAATTGCACGGCATTTTCCACACCGGCTTCTGCCAAACCAATTTCACCCATTTCGCGAATCACTTTTTCAGTGCGATCCAAGGTGGCCCCATCGGGTAATTGCGCAAAGGCGATTAAATATTGTTTATCCTGCGCGGGCACAAAACCTTTGGGGATAATATTGAAACCCACCACCGCAATACCTAACAAAACCGCGTAGACACCCACCGCTGCCATTTTGCGACCAAGGATTTGGCCCACTTTGGTGGAGTAATTTCCGGAAGCGCGCGCAAAGCTGCGATTAAACCAGGCAAAGAAACGACCGAACACTTTATCCATACCGATAGTTAACCGGTCTTTCGGTTCGTGATGCCCCTTCAACAAAAGCGCCGCCAAAGCCGGGCTTAACGTCAGCGAGTTAATCGCAGAGATCACGGTAGAAATCGCAATGGTCAACGCGAATTGTTTGTAGAACTGGCCAGTCAAACCACTCACAAAGGCGATAGGTACAAACACCGCAATCAGGGTTAATGAAATGGCAATAATCGGCCCACTCACTTCCTGCATGGCTTTATAAGTTGCCGCGATTGGCGTTAAGCCTTCTTCAATATTTCGTTCGACGTTTTCCACCACCACAATTGCATCGTCCACGACGATACCGATGGCCAATACCAAGCCAAACAGTGACAAGGTATTGATAGAAAACCCGAAGGCCCACATCAACGCAAAGGTACCGATAATTGACACAGGCACTGCAAGCAGCGGAATAATCGAAGCGCGCCAGGTTTGCAAAAACAGAATGACCACCACTACCACCAACGCAAGCGCTTCGAGCAGGGTTTTAATAACGGCTTTGATTGAACTTTTTACAAAAATAGTCGGGTCATAAACTACGTGATAATCCACACCCTGCGGAAAACGTTTTTTCAGTTCCGCCATGGTGGAGCGAACATTGTCGGAAATTTGAATCGCGTTAGCACCAGGTGCCTGGAATATCGGAATAGCAACCGCAGGTTGACTATCCAGCATGGAATTGAGCGCAAACTCGGATGCGCCCATTTCTACACGGGCAACATCTTTCAAGCGAGTGATTTCACCATTGCTACCGGCACGGATAATAATTTCACCAAACTCTTCTGGGTTATCCAAACGGCCTTTAGCATTCACAGGCAACTGGATAT
>JAGKXA010000070.1 GCA_021151615.1 Cellvibrionaceae bacterium
GCCCAAATGGGCAGGCATTTTTATTACAAATCACTTTTATTAAAACTCTTCAATCAATGTGTGTTAAACCACTTCAAACTGTCATGCAGTTTTACAACCTCACCCACAATAAATAACGTAGGAGCATGAACGTCATTTGCTGCCACCACGCCAGCAATAGACTGTAAATCCGCAATCAAAACCCGTTGTTCTTGTGTTGTTCCTTTTTCAATTAGGGCTACTGGTGTTGTCGCTGCACGACCATGAACAATCAGTGATTCGCAAATTTCTTTTAACCCAACCAACCCCATATAAAACACCAGAGTTTGAGTTGGATTGGCAAGTTCGGGCCAGGATAAATTAGTATCATCTGACTTAAGATGCCCCGTCACAAACCGCACAGACTGTGCATAGTCACGATGGGTTAATGGAATTCCAGCGTAAGCGGCACAACCCGATGCAGCGGTAATTCCCGGCACTACTTGAAACGGAATATTATGTTGCGCCAGCAACTCAATCTCTTCACCGCCGCGCCCAAAAATAAATGGATCGCCGCCTTTCAAGCGCAACACACGTTTGCCTTGCTTGGCCAAATCAACCAGCAGTTGATTGATGTTTTCCTGCTCCATGGCATGTTCACTGCGACGTTTGCCCACATAAATTCGCTCAGCATCGCGGCGCACTAACTCCATCACGCCATCTGATACCAAACGATCATATAAGACTACGTCTGCTTGCTGCATCAACCGCAAAGCGCGCAAGGTTAATAATTCCGGATCACCAGGGCCACCACCAACCAGATAAACCTCGCCCAGGGCTAGCTGCGACTGATCGTTTGCCAACTCATTACTAATAAAATTATTAGCTGCCTCATCCTGACCATTCATCATTAATTCTGCTGCAGGTCCTTGCAGAATTTTTTCCCAGAATTTGCGCCGGCTATCGCCATCGTTAAAGCGCGCTTTAATACGCTCACGCCAGTGGCTGGCGATTTTTGCAAGCTTTCCATATCCCACAGGAATTAAAGTTTCAAGTTTTGTGCGCACCAACCGCGCCAGCACCGGCGCTTCTCCACCACTGGAGACGGCAATCACCAAGGGCGAGCGGTCTATAATTGCCGGAGTGATATAGGTACAAAGCGATGGTGTATCGACAACGTTTACGGGCAAATGCAAGGCTTGGGCATCGGCAGAAATTTTTTCATTGAGCGATTCACTATCGGTAGCGGCGATAGCCAATACACAATCGTGCAAATCGCTGTTTTGATATTCACGTTGTAACAATTCCCCGCCGGAGGTATTCACCAACTCACGTAGCTCGGCAGAAATCGCTGGAGCTACTATGCGCAATACGGCACCCGCCTTGGCCAGCATTCGGCCTTTACGGGTTGCGACTTCACCACCACCCACTAATAAGCAGCGGCGCTTTTTTAAATCAAGGAAAACGGGGAAATAATCCATAGATACATCTACTGATCGTAATGACCACCAATTGCAAAAATATAAATCGCTTGGTCATCAAATTTATAAATAAAGCGGTCTTTGTGCGAAATACGACGTGACCAGAAACTGGAAAGATTGTGTTTGAGCGCTTCCGGCTTACCTATACCTTTCGTTGGATCTTTAGAGCGCAACAACTCTTTAAGGATTTTACAGAGAGCTTTGTGCAGCGCTTTATCCCGCTCGCGCATAGTCTCATAAGCAGCCCAGGTTTCGCCTTCAAACACCAGTGATTTCATTGAGTTCCCCTTCCGTGGGCTTATAACCCGAGCCTTGGCTATGGGTTTTTACCGAAGCAGCAATCTGCCGCATCAAATCGCTGGATTGTAATACATGCAGGGTTTCCTGTTCCCGCTCCCAATCCTCGGCGCTAACCACTACAAAATCCTCGCCAGCACGACGAGTAACTTTCAGGGGGGTATGGTTATTGATGACTTCCTCAACCATATCTTTGAGGTTATCGCGAAAGCGATTAACACTGACGGTTTCCATCACACACCTCTAACGTACGGAAATTCGGTACATGTTAGCCTATTGGGAAGGATCAAGGCAATGAATGAAAAATAACAACAAAAGTGAGATATATCGATTCAGGGTCTAATACCCAGAGCAAAAAAATAAGGTTGAAAGCTCTGCTCGACTACTTCGATTGCAAGCTCGATAAATGACTGATAGTCGCCATGCACATGGGCAAGATCCAACGCCCGGTAATAACGCAATCGTTGTTCGACCGGAATGACAACCGGAGGAAAACCGGCCTTCATCAATTCCAAATTCATTAACAGGCGCGAGGTACGGCCATTACCATCAACAAACGGATGTATACCCACAAAATCCACATGCACTCGTGCTGCGAACTCAACCGGATGTAATTCAGGATTTAATGAGGCGATAAAACGAGCCATTTGCTCAGGAACAAGCAAGTGATCGGGAGGTGTATGGGTTGCACCGGAAATAAGAACGTTGAGATTGCGGTAACGCCCAGCGTTTTTCTCGTCGATATTTTTCAAAATTAATTGATGAATATTGCGAATTTGCCACTCGGATAAGGCTTCGCGCTGCTGCACCAACTCCTCCACAAACAAAATCGCATCGCGGTGGTTAATTGCTTCAAAATGTTCCCGCAGGCTTTTACCACCCACTGTAATACCTTCCAGCACCACTTTAGTTTCCATCAGGGTGAGCGTATTACCCTCGATAGCATTGGAGTTATAAGTCCAGCGCAGTACCAAATCGTCGTGCAGATTTTTGACAACTGACTCAGGTAAAGGGCGATGGGCATCAAGAGCTGCTTTTAGGTGGTCGATTTTTTTGAACATCTGATTATCCTCCCTCAAAAACAAAAGGTGGGTATCGCTTGCGCTCCACCCACCCTACAAATTCACACGAGTGAATGTTGCAATTATTTTTTAACCGGAGCCAACACTTCCTGACCACCCATGTAAGGGCGCAATACTTCCGGAATTATCACACTCCCATCGGCTTGCTGATAGTTTTCCAACACCGCCAGTAATGTGCGTCCGATAGCCAGACCTGAACCGTTCAGGGTGTGCAGCAATTCCGGTTTGCCAGTTTCTTTGTTGCGGTAGCGAGCCATCATGCGGCGCGCCTGGAAATCGCGGAAGCTGCTGCAGGAAGAAATTTCGCGGTATTTGTTTTGCGAGGGAACCCATACTTCGATGTCGTAGGTTTTGGCCGAGGAGAAACCAATATCGCCACCGCACAGAATAACGGTGCGATGCGGCAAACCAAGTTTTTGTAAAATAACTTCCGCATGACCAACCAATGCTTCCAACGCCGCATCGGATTCTTCCGGGCGCACAAACTTCACCAACTCCACTTTTTCAAATTGGTGCTGGCGAATCATACCGCGGGTATCGCGGCCATAGCTGCCAGCCTCGGAGCGGAAACAGGGTGAATGGCAAACCAGTTTGATCGGCAACTGCGCTTCATCAACAATTTCATCGCGATAAATATTGGTAACCGGCACTTCAGCCGTAGGAATCAAATAGAATTCACGATCATCGGTGAGTTTGAATAAGTCTTCTTCAAACTTTGGCAACTGGCCAGTACCAAACAATGAATCGCGATTAACGATAAACGGCACATTCACTTCTTCGTAGCCATGTTCAGCGGTGTGGGTTTCCAGCATAAATTGCGCGAGCGCACGGTGCAGGCGCGCTACACCGCCGCGCAATACCGCAAAGCGAGTACCGGTAATTTTAGTGGCAACCTCAAAATCCAAACCGCCGAGGTTTGCACCGAGATCAACATGATCCACTACCGGGAAGTCAAAATTGCGCGGCGTACCCCAGCGGCGAACTTCTACGTTGTCTTCATCGCTTTTACCTTCAGGCACTTCATCAGCAGGAATATTGGGAATGGCTTTGACAAAATCATCCCATTCGGTTTGGATGCTTGCCAGCTCTGCTTCTGCACCTACCAATTGCTGCTTGATGTTTTCCACCGCTTGCATCATGGGTGCAACATCTTCACCCGCTTGTTTAGCTTTGCCAATTCCTTTGGAGATAGAATTGCGCTCCGCTTGCAGGTTTTCGGTTTTTATTTGAATTTCCTTGCGCTTTTCTTCCAATGCCTGGATTTTAGCTACGTCTAGTTCATAGCCGCGTTTTGCCAAACCTTTTGCTACCTCTTCAGTAGCGGTGCGAAGTAATTTTGAATCTAACATGATGAGTATTTTCTGTATTAAAGTTAAAAATGTTGTCCGTAGCCCGTATGGAGCCTAGCGGAATACGGGGAGATATCACACAAAAAATTTCCCGTATTTCGCCAGGCTCCATACGGGCTACACCTACAATAATTTTTGGGTTAAGAGCATACCAACAAAAGCCATCAACAAACCCATAATCACCGAGCTGCTGGCATAAATCAGCGCATTAAGCACATGGCCTTCTTGCCACAGCTGTAAAATCTCCAACGAAAACGCGGAGAAAGTGGTGAAGCCGCCTAAAATTCCAGTGATAAAAAACAACCGATACTCTGCCGGCACACTGGCTTTTTCCACCAGCAGTACATAAGCAACGCCAATTAAAAATGACCCGACAATATTCACCACAAAAGTGCCGAGCGGAAAACGGTAATTTAGCAGTGGTGTTAGGTAGCCGACGGCGGCGAATCTGAGTACAGAGCCGAGTGCACCACCTATAGCAATTGCTAACCACTGCATCATTGTTTCCTGCTTTATTTTTTATACCGCTGCTTTTTGCTTTGTTTATCCAGCTCGCGCAAGCGCGCAAGCTTCTCCTGGATTTTTAATTCCAGCCCGCGCTCTACGGGAGCGTAATAACGGGTGCCTGAAATTTCTTCCGGCAAATAATTTTCACCCGCTGCATAAGCGCCCGGTTCGTCGTGGGCGTAGCGATACTCCGCACCATAATCCATATTTTTCATGAGTTTGGTGGGGGCATTGCGCAAATGCAGGGGAACATCGTAAGCGGGCTGGGCGCGAACATCCGCCATCACCTGGTTGAACGCATTATACACAGCATTACTTTTGGGTGCGCAGGCGAGATAAACCACCGCTTGAGCAATGGCCAACTCCCCTTCCGGGCTGCCCAACCGCTCCTGCACATCCCATGCGGAGAGGCACAATGGCAGCGCACGCGGGTCGGCATTGCCTATGTCTTCACTGGCCATACGCACTACACGGCGGGCGATATAAAGTGGATCGCATCCGCCATCCAGCATTCGCGCCAACCAGTACAAAGCGCCATCTGGCGATGAGCCACGCACCGATTTATGCAGGGCCGAGATCTGCTCGTAGAAAATATCCCCGCCTTTATCAAAGCGGCGTACATCGCTGGCAAGCACTTCAGCCACGACTTGTTCGTTAATGACCTTGTTGTCACCATCTTCATTAGCAAGGTCGGCAGCGATTTCCAACAGATTGAGCGATTTGCGCGCATCGCCATCTGCCGCCTGCGCCAGGGTCATCAAGGTATCATTGTCGATCACGATTGACTGCTCGCCCAAGCCACGCTCTTTATCGTTCAGCGCTTGCAGCAACACATTTTTCAATTGCTCGGGCTGCAAGCCGCGCAGTACATAAACACGGCAACGCGATAAGAGCGCGTTATTTAATTCGAAGGATGGGTTTTCAGTTGTCGCGCCGATAAAAATGAACGTACCATCTTCCACATAAGGCAAAAACGCATCCTGTTGGGATTTATTAAAGCGATGCACCTCATCGACAAACAGAATAGTTTTACGCCGTGTTGAAATTCGCTCCTGTTGCGCCACTGCAACTGCTGCACGAATTTCCTTTACACCTGATAACACTGCCGAGAGAGTTTCAAAACGCGCATCAGCCTGCTCGGCAAATAATTTAGCGAGCGAGGTTTTTCCCACACCCGGCGGCCCCCACAAAATCATTGAATGTAATTGCCCACGAGTGATCGCTTCGCGCAAGGGTTTACCTGGCGCTAGCAAATGTTCCTGGCCGATATAATCATCCAGATTGCGCGGGCGCATGCGCGCAGCAAGTGGTTGATAGGCAGGTGTGGGTGAACCAAATAAATCCATGCCGTTCCTGTAATAAATATCCCGGAATTAATCGCGCAGAATTTCAACGCCTTCCGGCGGTTGGAAAAAGAATTTTTCTTCCGCCAAAGGCTTGTTGCGCTCCACCTTGCCAAGTACACAACGCGTTAATTGGCCCAAGCTGTCTTTAATGGAAAACTCGGTTAACTGACTATTTTTAAATACCAACGTCAGATGCTGAAACATACCTTCAGTCACTTTGGGCGTAAGGGTAAATGCATCGGCAGATTTATTAGCGGTATCGCGTGTTACCGAAAATTGTTTGCGTAGTTGCTCCACGTCTGCACTCAACAAAAGTGCCGGCGTTTCGCGCAGGTCTTCAGTGAATTCACGGATGGTGACAGTTTCAAGATCCGGATCGTACAACCAAATCGTTTTATTATTGGATACCAACAATTGCGGCATTGGCTCCAGGGTTTTCCAATAAAACTTTCCCGGGCGCATCAGCATAAAATTACCATTGCTGGTTTCCTGCTCGACACCCGCTTTGTCGTAGGTGGTTTGGATAAAATCGCCTTGTAGGCTATTCATCGCGTCGAGCAATTTACGCAATTGCACGGCCGCCTGATCATCGGCCGCATGAGTAAAACCAGAGAAAACACCAATTAACACCAGTGCAAAAAATCGAGCAATTGCGTTCATAAAAGTTGCTTTCATAACAATTGTTTTCATAAAACATCCAATCAGCATGGAAAAATAAGACGGAGGGCTAGCACCCGAATCCTAGCGAGTGCAGATGAACGACAGATAAACGCATGATTAGGTGCTAATTAAAATCTCGTCCGCCGCCCACTAACACTTCGCGGTTACCATTGTGACCTGCAGAAGACACCACACCAGCCGCTTCCATGGTTTCAATTAACCGCGCCGCGCGGTTGTAACCAATACGCAGTTTGCGTTGCACTGAAGAAATAGACGCTTTGCGCGATTCAATAACAAACTGCACTGCCTCGTCATAAAGTGCATCAGCTTCACCTTCATCCCCATCACCTCCTTCGCTCGGTAAACCGGGAACCGGAATCGAGTTGTTATCATCATCAGTAATGCCATCAATATATTGTGGAGCGCCGCGCTTTTTCCAATCGCCAACCACTTTATGCACTTCATGGTCATCCACAAAAGCGCCGTGAACACGAATGGGCACACTGGTACCGGATGGCAAATACAACATATCGCCGTGGCCGAGCAATTGCTCTGCCCCGCCCTGATCCAGGATGGTACGCGAATCAATTTTGGAGGAAACCTGAAAGGCAATGCGCGTAGGCACGTTGGCTTTAATCAAACCGGTGATAATGTCTACCGACGGACGCTGGGTCGCCAGGATCAGGTGGATACCGGCCGCACGCGCTTTTTGTGCGATACGGGCGATCAGCTGCTCCACTTTTTTCTTATCGACGATCATCATCATATCGGCGAATTCGTCGATCACCACCACAATAAATGGCAGCTCTTCCAAGTCCGGTGCGGTAGCTACTTCGGCACCGGCTTCAAAATTATCTTCCGGTTTGAATAACGGATCTTTAATCGGCTCGCCTGCTTTAATGGCATCGTCCACCTTGCGGTTAAAACCTGCGAGGTTACGCACACCTAAAGCCGACATCAGCTTGTAGCGACGCTCCATCTCACCCACGCACCAACGCAGGCCGTTGGAGGCATCTTTCATATCGGTGATCACAGGTGTGAGCAAATGGGGAATACCCTCGTAAACCGAAAGCTCCAGCATTTTCGGGTCAACTAGAATCAGGCGCACTTCTTTAGGCGTTGATTTGTACAGCAGGCTGAGCAACATCACATTCACGCCCACAGATTTACCCGAACCCGTAGTACCAGCAACCAACAGGTGCGGCATCTTGGCAAGATCAGATACCACTGGTTCGCCCGAAATATCATGGCCCAACGCCATAGTCAGTGGTGATTTCGCATTATCGAAGGCTTCCGAGGCAATCACTTCCGAGAGACGCACCATCTCGCGGTGTGCGTTGGGGATCTCTACCCCCATCACCGATTTACCGGGAATCACTTCCACCACCCGCACAGAAACTACCGCGAGCGAGCGCGCCAAATCTTTCGCCAAACCTGAAATACGACTCGCCTTAATACCGGGCGCTGGCTGGATTTCAAATCGGGTCACTACCGGCCCCGGTTGAACTGACACGACTTCAATATCAATGCCGAAATCCTTCAGCTTCAGTTCCAGCATACGCGACATGGCTTCCAGTGACTCTTTGGAATAGCCCTTATCGCTTCGTTTATCAGCCGGGTCGAGCAAGCTCAACGGCGGCAATGTGCCCACCGCTGGTTCCAGGGATTCAAACAGCGATGGCTGCTTTTCTTTTTCGACGCGAGGGCTGGGTGCCGGTTTCTTTTTCGGCGGCTCGGTAATGATGACTGGCGCTACGCGCTTGGCTTCCTGCTTAACGTGCTGCTCCACTACTTCGCGGCGATGTTCCTGGGCTTTGACGGCAATTTGCTTTTCTGCCCGCTCGCGGCGATAAACCTGCCATTTTTCCATGGCTTTATTGATACCAATTAACGTCCAGCGGCCGATATCCTCGCTGAGCTTTAACCAAGAGAGGTCGGTAAAAATCGTCATGCCCACTAAAAACATGCTGAGCAACAGCAGGGTTCCACCGGTGTAATTAAACGCACCAAAGACAGCATCAGAAACTGCTGCGCCCAATAAGCCACCATTGGAATAAGGCAATACGGATTGGCCATCGCTGTAATGCATGGCAGCAATACCAGTACCCGCAACCATTACGAGAACCAAACCTGCAGAGCGCAAGCCAAAGAATAACCAGTCGATGCCACCTTCGCGGTTGCGATCCTTTAATACCAGCCAGGCGCGGTAAGCAATCATCACTGGAAATAAATAGGCAAGATAACCAAAGAGCGAGAAGAAGACATCAGCCATCCAGGCTCCAAAAGGCCCGCCCGCATTCTGCACTACGGCATTGTCGCCCGTGCGCGACCAACCCGGGTCATTCGGGTCGTAACTGACCATAGCGATCAGCAAATACAGACAAATCGCACCCAAACCGATCAAGGCGCCTTCTTTTAGCAGACGCACCAGCAGGTTGGAGGTCTGCTCGGATGCAGGTGCACGGCGTTGTGGACTAACTGATTTCAATGGCGATATCCCGAATAATAATGATCCCGGTAGCGACCGGGCCAAGGGTGAACGAGGGCTATTGTAATAACTGGTGGCAGATTTACCACCGGCAAGATCACTCTGACAGGAAATAGGTTAAAAAAACTACCCGGCCCCAATGCACGAAGACTGGGACAAGCATTTTTGCGCAGAAATTCAACAGCGAATTAATGATGCTGGGTATCAGAAATAATGGTTTTCATATCCGGCTGCCAGCAGGTGACCTGATTGCGGCCATGCTGTTTGGAATAGTAAAGGGCCTCGTCCGCCTGCTGGATAAGTTGGTTGGCAGTTACCGCCCCCATGCGAATGGATGTCACACCAAAACTGCCAGTGACTTTAATTCCGTTGGTTACCTTTTCCTCAATTTTCTGGCGGCAGCGCTCGGCAATTAATTGCGCCTGCTCCAATGGTGCGCCCGGCAAGATTACGCAAAACTCTTCACCACCAAAACGCGCCACCATATCCATATCGCGCACCACTTCGCGCAAACTGTTGGCTGCCATTTTAATCACTTCATCGCCCGCTGCGTGACCATAGGTATCGTTTACTTTTTTGAAAAAATCAATATCCGCCATGATGCAACTGAATTCGGCATCCGTAGTACGCGCACCATCAAATTTACTGCTTAAATGTTCGTAAAGTGCACGACGGTTGTAACAGTTAGTAAGCGGATCGCGCGTTGCAAGAAAAGTCAGCTCTTTATTTTTGCTTTCAATCGCCACCTGCGTTGCTGCCAACTGCTGGATCATTTCCTCCAACAAACGACTCTTGGTTTCCAATTCAGTAATATCTTCAAATACAGCAATGGTGCCTTGGCTCGCACCCTTAGAGTCCAAAATGGGCACAGCATTTACCTGAAAAATTGTGTCTTTGTCACTATTATTTGCATCAGGCAGAAGTACTCGCACACCGGTTTGCTTAACGCCGCTGCCAATCGCTTTCAACCAAGGGTATTCTCTCGTTTCTTGTTTAGGGTCTAAAAACCAACCTAAACTGCTGGCTTTTTTGCCCATGAGCGACTGCTCGGTACGCTGCAAATGTTCAATCATCGAATTATTTGCCAGCACTATTTGCTCGCGCCTATCCAGAATCAAAACACCTTCCGCCAAAATGTTTAGCGCGTTGCGCACCCGCGCAGGCACTACTGCACTGGGATCCAAATGTTTTAAGGCGCGCTTGATGTAAAACCAATAACCCACAAAACCACTGAGCGATACAAAGATCACCAACAAAATAAAGGTAGGCAATTTAAAAATCGGATGGCTATCACTTAACAGAGGTTCAAAACTTAATTCAAATTCAGCGCGCTTGGCTCCGTTGATCATAATGGGGAAACGTATGTGTGTGGGCGTTGATTCATTAGGTTTGGCTTTGGCCCAATTCTGTACATGTAATTTTGTTTGGGCGACGATCACACCATCATTACGGCGTACAGCAACTGATAAAATTTCCGGATTGCGCTCTACCGATGACTCCAGCAAATACTGCAACAGCAATTCATCGCCGCGCATAATGGCCACGCTGACTTGGGACGCCAGGGTTTCAGCCAAACGCTTGCGCACTTCCAATTGTTGACGCTCAGCACCAGGCGCAAGCCCGATGGCCTGTGCCAAAATCAGGATGGAGATAGTAAGAATCACTAAGCCCAAACTTAAACGAACTGCTGGAGTAAAACCTAACATTTATTTCCCTTAACCAGAAAACTCAGCTGGACCAATATTATTGGCCCGGATTTTTTTGTTGTGCGTGGTCAAACAAATACCCCACTTCTTTGGAGCTTTTATCTTCACGCGCACGATCTTTGCGTTGCTGCTCCAACTCTTTCTTGCGTTTATTCACTTCATCAAGGATTGGTAGTGGATCCAACCCGCGCCACAAAGGCAACATAGACATCAGGGTTAACAATAGACTGCTGGCGCGCAAAGACCAAACCAATAGCCCGGTAGTCACTGAAAAAGTCAGCCCCGCCACTACAGCACGGCGATCCTGTTCCTCCTCCATGGCCACATCCATCTGATCGCGAATGCGGCGCACCTCATTGTCAAAATCAGCAGCCTCCCAAGGAGCAAAGCCATCATCCGTTGCAATAAGACTAACCAGCGAAGAAGACGCAGTCAGTGTTGTGACCGGTACATTTTGCGACTCCAGCACCGCTTCGAAACGCTCATAGTCACGACTGGATTTATCATTGGGTAAGGCAACATTATCGCGAGCATCATTCGAATCAGAGACTGGAGGCACCCCCTGGCCAGACGTTCCCGGTAAATTGGTATCTATCCCCGCTTCTGGCACGTTAACATCATCACCGTTGTTACCTGTACCCGGGTTACCACCATTACCATCTGTTGGTGGTGTGGTGGGCGGTGTTACCGGCGGCGTTGTTGGGACCTCGGTAACCGGTGGCACCGTGGGCGGCGTCACCGGCGGCTTGGAAGGAATTTCCGGGTCAGGAACAACCACTGGTGCCGTGACATTTACTTTAAAGCGCGTGTCTACCCATGCGCCGTCATTGTCTTGCGCACGCAGGGTAATAAAAGTTTCCCCACCCGAATTAGCGGCAAATGAAATAGTCATCATGCCGGTGGCCTGACTCCATTGCACATTGGGCACTACGCTTGTGTTGGTATTGGCAATTAACGAATATTGCAGTGTTGTACCATTTTCAATATCAGAAAATATTTTGCGCAGATCCAATTGCTGCGGCTGAGCACCCGCATTGACGTTAATGTCGTTAACGCCTGTGGATACCGGCACATCATTAACCGATGCAATGTTAATTCGCACGGCTGTTTCAACCGTTGCGCCGCTGGCATCCTGAGCGCGAATAATTAAATCACTGAAACCAAATTGATTAGCCCCGTAGCTAAACATTAATTTTCCAGTATTGGCATCTACCGTTGCACCGGTAACCAAGGCGGTATTGGAGTTACTCACAACGGCATATTGCAGTTGATTTGCCGGTGTTTCTTCATCACTGAAGATAGAAAATAAATCCAGTTGATCGCCCGCCGCATCTTCAATGTTATTGATAGTAATTGACGCAGAGGCAACAGGTGTATCGTTCACAGCTTCAACCTGCACTGCAAACTGGAAACTCACACTGGCTTCGCCGTCGCTGGCAATCAAGTGAATACTGAGAGTACCAACATCGCTATTACCTGGGGTACCGGTGAATGTTAAGGTGCTAGCGTCAAAATGTAACCACGCGGGCAACGCTTGCCCATTCGCCAATTGCGCGCTGTAACTCAGCGAATCACCCAGATCGATATCATTAAACATCACCAATGGGAAACTGAGGTTAAATGGCTGGTCCTCGTGTGCAACAGGATTGACGCTCGGGGCAATCAGTGTCGGTGCATCATTGGTATTAACCACAGTAATTGAAAAAATATCACTGGCACTACCGCCATTGCCATCACTTACACTGACTTGCAGATCAATCACACCTACATCGCTATTGCCCGGCGTACCTGAAAAAGTCCGCGTCGCTGCATCAAAACTCAACCATGAAGGCAAGGCACCACCACCCGCCAATTGCACTGAATAACCAAGGGAGTCGCCTTCAGCATCGCTAAAAGCATTAGCAGGAATGGTGAATGAGAAATTGGAGTCTTCATTAACGGATTGATCACCGACACCCGCTTGCACCGCTGGCGGCAAATTCGCTGGCAACGCGTTAACCGTCACGCTAAAGGTATCGGTAACGCTGCCGCCATTACCATCGCTGGCAATCACATCAATAGCGACTGTACCAACATTTGCGGTGCCTGGAGTTCCACTAAATGTACGCGTAATTGCATCAAAGCCTAGCCAAGCAGGTAACGCCCCGCCGCCAGCAAGTTGCGCACTATAGGTCAGCGTCGCACCTGCATCCACATCAGCAAATGTGTTAGCAGGAAATTGAAAATTAAATGCATTACTTTCAGTGGCAGTTTGGTCTGCAATCGGATTGGCGACCATAGGTGCGTCGTTGGTATTGGCAATAACAATATCGAACGTATCCGTCACTGTGCCGCCATTACCATCATTGGCTATGACGTCAATCGATAAGGTGCCTACATCTGCATTCGCAGGGGTACCGCTGAACGTGCGTGTAACAGGATCAAAACTCAACCAGGCTGGCAATGCACCACCACCGGCAACTTGGGCAGAATAAGTCAACACGTTGCCCACATCAACGTCAGCAAACGTATTCGCTGCAAATTGAAAATTAAATGCTGCATCTTCAGTGGCATTTTGATCGGGAATCGCATTGGCCACTGTGGGGGCATCATTCACATCATTCACCGTGATGGTGAAAGTATCGGTAACGGTACCGCCATTTCCATCATCAGCAATGACATCAATAGAAACAATCCCCAAATCCGCATTAGTGGGTGTACCACTGAAGGTGCGCGTAACCGCATTAAAACTTAACCAGGCAGGCAAGGCACCACCTCCCGCCAATTGTGCGGAATAAGTGAGCGTGTCACCTGCGTCAGAATCGACAAAGGTATTTGCAGCAAACTGGAAGTTAAACGCCGCGTTTTCGGTTGCGGTGCGGTCAGGAATTGCATTAGCAATGGTAGGGGCATCGTTGGTATTGGCAACCACAATATCAAAGGTATCTGTCACTGTACCGCCATTGCCATCATCAGCAATCACATCGATGGAAATAGTTCCTACATCACCATTGGCCGGTGTGCCACTAAAGGTGCGCGTAACAGGGTCGAAACTCAACCAGGCGGGCAGTGCTCCACCACCGGCCAGTTGTGCAGAGTAAGTGAGCGTATCGCCAACATCTGCATCAGCAAAGGTATTGGCGGCAAATTGGAAATTAAAGGCCGCATCTTCCGTAGCATTTTGATTGGCAATTGCATTCGCAACTGTGGGTGCATCATTCGCATTGCCAACAACGATATTAAACGTATCGACAACCGTACCGCCATTGCCATCGTCCGCTGTGACATCCACCGAAATAGTTCCTACATCGCCGTTCGCTGGTGTACCACTGAATGTGCGTGTGACAGGATCAAAACTCAACCAGGCAGGCAAGGCACCGCCGCCATTTAATTGCGCTGAATAAGTGAGTGTTGCACCGGTATCTATATCAGCAAAAGTATTCGCGGCAAATTGAAAATTAAATGCCGCATCTTCAGTGGCATTTTGATTGGGAATGGCGTTGGCGACTGTGGGCGCGTCGTTGGTATTTGCCACCACAATATCGAAAGTATCCGTTACAGTACCGCCGTTACCATCGTCCGCCGTGACATCGATCGAAATAGTTCCTACATCACCGTTTGCGGGTGTGCCGCTGAAAGTACGAGTAGCCGCGTTGAATGTTAACCAAGCAGGTAATGCGCCACCACCATTCAATTGCGCTGAATAAGTGAGTGTTGCACCGGCATCGACATCGGCAAATGTATTGGCGGCAAACTGAAAGTTAAACGCAGCGTCTTCGGTAGCATTTTGATTGGTAATTGCATTAGCAACGGCAGGTGCATCATTAGTGTTGGCAATAACAATATCAAAGGTATCCGTCACTGTACCGCCATTGCCGTCATCGGCAATCACATCTATCGAAACAGTTCCTACATCACCATTTGCGGGGGTTCCGCTAAAAGTCCGCGTAGCGGCGTTGAAAGTTAACCACGCCGGCAGTGCACCGCCGCCATTCAATTGCGCGGAATAAGTAAGTGTTGCTCCGGTATCTATATCAGCAAAAGTATTCGCGGAAAATTGAAAATTAAATGCCGCATCTTCAGTGGCATTTTGATTGGGAATGGCGTTGGCGACTGTGGGTGCGTCGTTTGCGGCATTAACAGTAATGTTGACGGTATCGGTGTCTGTAAGCGTTCCGCCAGTACCGGTATTGCCCTGGTCGCTGGTGGTAATGGATAAAACCGCTGCGCCGTTGTAATTCGATGTCGGATTATAGGTGAGCGTTGCCAGTGCGGTATTAATATCAGCAAGCGTACCGGTGAACACCAGGGTTGAATCAGCCGTGCCATCACCCGAGGTAAAACTTAATCCTGTTGTACCAGCAAGCGTAAGAGTGCCATTAGTGACTGAAAGTGTGACTTCCAAAGTACCAGCAGCAACATCGGCATCACTAACCTGGATTTGATTACTATTGCCAGCACTAAATACCAATGCGGTATCTTCTGTTGTCACCTGTGCACCGGGCACAGTATTTACCGGCGCATCATTAATTGCCGTGATATTAATTGTGGCAGTATCGTTTCCAGTTAATGCACCATCATTGGCAGTGATACTTAATGTCGCCGTCGCCGAGGGAGTATCACCGGCCAGACGATAGGTCAGAGTACCGCCATTATTTCCCGCAAGGAAATCGTTTACTTGCGCCAAGGTTCCGGTGATAACCAAACTGGGAGTGCCGTTGCCGGAAAAAATGCTAACGCCTGTAGTGCCCACATTTGCCGTTAATTGACTATGAGGCGCCGGGCCTGCAATAGTGACAGTAACACTGTTCGTATCCACATCTGCAATGGATATGCCCGTGCCATGCAAATTAACTGCAGTCTGTTCATTGGTGTAATAATCCGTTAACGCAATGCTGACAGAAGGCGCATCATTCACGTTGGCTACGGTGATGCTAAATGTATCGGTAACCGAACCACCATTGCCATCGCTCGCAATTACATCTACAGAAAAACTGCCTACATCACCGTTCGCAGGTGTCCCGCTAAAGGTGCGCGTTGCAGCATTAAAACTTAACCAGGATGGCAGTGCCCCTCCCCCGGCTAATTGCGCGGAATAGGTTAAGGTATCGCCAGTATCCGGGTCATTAAATGTATTAGCGGCAAACTGAAAATTGAATGCCGAATCTTCAGTCGCATTTTGATTGGGTATTGCATTAGCAACAGTAGGCGCATCATTGGTGTTGGCAACAACAATATTGAAGGTGTCAGTGACTGTACCGCCATTGCCATCGCTGGCAATAACATCAATGGATACAGTACCTACAAACGCGTTGGTAGGTGTACCGCTAAATGTGCGCGTTGCAGAATCAAAACTTAGCCATGCAGGCAAGGCACCGCCGCCCGCTAATTGCGCAGTGTAACTAAGCGTATTACCCACATCCTGATCAGCAAAAGTATTCGCTGCAAAGGTAAAATTAAATACTGAGTCTTCAGTGGCATTTTGATTGGGAATGGCATTCGCAACTGTGGGTGCATCATTGCTATTGGCGATAACCAAATCAAACGTATCGGTTGCTGGCGTTCCACCATTGCCATCATCGGCAGTGACTTTAACAGAAATAGTTCCCACATCAGCGTTAGTGGGCGTGCCCGAAAATGTGCGTGTTGCGGCGTTAAAACTTAGCCATGCAGGCAGCGCACTGCCATCCGCCATAGTTGCGGTGTAGGTGAGTGTATCGCCGACATCGGCATCGTTAAAGGTATTGGCTGCAAATTGAAAATTAAATGCAGCATCTTCAGTTGCCGACTGATTGGGAATCGGATTAACAATTACCGGATCAATATTGGCGCCGCTGGAAACTTGAAAAGCAACATCGCGACCAGTATCTGCAACACCAGTACTGCCATGGAAAGAACCATTGGCATAAACATCGGAATTGTGGATGCCGGCTTTGACTTGCCCATCGTTACTGCTGGATTCAATTTTAATAAAGTAAAGCTGATTATCGGTGAGTACGGTGTTAGTAAAATCAAATGCCTTCCAGCCAATCGTGGTAGCAATATCGGCGGACGAAATTGTTGCCGAATCTACAACAGTTCCGTTATGTGCGCCCGATAGCAATGTGACAGTGATAGTTTGCGCTGCAGCTGAGGGATCTTTCACCAACTGCAATACTATCGAATCAATGGTGTAGGTTGCCCCCGCACTGTCATGAAAGAAACTTTGAAAGAAGGGTGTACTGGCACTGATACTTTGTGTGTTGCCCGCAGGCCCGGATGTTTCATAAACCACGTTGGATGAGCCAACGTTTTGTACATCCAGATCAAAAAAATCAGAAACAGTGGTTGTGCCATCATTAGCGATAACCTGAATGGTGATGGTCCCCACATCACCATTGGATGGAGTTCCATTAAATGTACGCGTTGCACCATCAAAGGATAACCACGCCGGCAAAGCGCCACCACCAGAAAGCTGTGCTGTGTAAGTCAGGGTGTTACCCACATCCTGATCATTAAAGGTGTTAATTGCAAAGGTGTAATTAAACAGCGCATTTTCTGTTGCAGTTTGGTTGGGAATAGCATTGGCAACCGTAGGGGCATCATTGGTGTTTGCAATGACAATATCAAACGTATCCTCGGCAGTCCCACCAGCACCATCATTTGCCGTTAATTTAATGGAGATAGTTCCAACATCGCCATTAGCAGGCGTACCGCTAAAAGTGCGTGTTGCAGAATCAAAATTTAACCACGCCGGTAATGCTCCTCCACCCGCCAAAGTGGCAGTGTAAGTAAAACTCGTACCAAGATCACCATCACCAAAAGTATTCGCAGGAAACGTGTAATTAAATGCAGCATCTTCTGTTGCATTTTGATTGGGTACCGGAATATTTAAAAATGGAGCATCGTTAACGTTGTTGACGACCAGATCAAAAGTATCATCAACAGTCGCGCCTTTACCGTCATTCGCCGTGACTTTGATCGAAATAGTGCCCACATCACCATCATCGGGTACACCACTGAACGTGCGAGTTGCCGCATTAAAGGTCAACCATGGTGGTAACGGATTACCATTAGATAAGGTGGCAGTATAAGTCAGCGTATCGCCATCCTGATCGCTAAATGTATTAGCGGCAAAGGTATAGCTAAACAGTGCTTCTTCAGTCGCTGTTTGATTGGGAATTGCGTTGGCAACGGTAGGCGCCCGGTTTTGAACATCCACCAGTGCGATAGACATATCTTTCGTACTATCCCCACTGCCATTAACGACAAATTCGCTGGCGATAACATTGCTATTAACGTAGCCAATACCCACTAAATTATCGGCACCATTATTCGTTCTGAATTCAATCCAATAAACGGTGTAGGCGTTAAAAGTTGTCTGCGCAAAATCAAAATTTACCCAGCCCAATGAACTTCCCAATGAAGCTGTACTAACAGTCGCAGAAGCAACTGCAGTGCCATTATAACTATGTTCATGAACAATGACTTGAACGGACGCTGAGCTCGTACCGTGATTCGCCAGCATTACCTGTATACGATCCACTGTTTGCGACGAGGTTAACTGCACACCTTGCATTACATAACCCGCAGTCGGGATTGCCTGCTCATTAGTGGCAACACCAGAGTACAAATGCACTACATCGGCAAGTGCCCCCTGCCATTCCATATTTTGATTGGAAGAAAAAATACTGGCCGTTTCAATTTGACCAATTTGTTTTTCCAAATCCCAATCGGCATTCGCAGTATTACCTGTTAAGTCATCGCTCGCAGCGACATCGGCACCCGTGAGATTGCTTAATTGACGCAGTAAATTCACGCCACTTTGGTTGGCCGCCACATCGCAGCCATACAATAAAATGTCGGCGTTGTCATCAAGAGAATTTTTCCAGCTACTGAGTGATTGCTGATATTGCGCAATATTATTTTCATTGAGTACTTGTGTACCCAATTGCACGCTGCCCGCAACACCGTGGGAAATAATATGTACTGCGGAAATCCCACTGACACCTGCAAGGTAATCGCTAATTTGCGCCAGGCCATCTTTGGTGGAATCCAAATAGACGATGGCGACTGACTGATCGTCCAGCGTTTTTTCCAGATCGTTAACCAGTAGCTGATAATTATCGACCGCCGTATCCACAAAAATCACAGCGTCAATTTGGGGAATATCCGGGGT
>JAGKXA010000289.1 GCA_021151615.1 Cellvibrionaceae bacterium
CTTTGTAACAAAAGTGTCATTTTCGATTGTTAGGATTCTTGTGCCAGAAGTTTAATCAGGTGAGCAGACCATGTCCGACCCCATTCCCTTGGTAAAAGAAACCGTCAGCTTGATGCCGACACTCGAACAGCGCAACCGCCTGCGTCGCCTTCGTAAATTTAAGGATGGCCTTTCCCGTTATGGAGTGATGACCGCCGGTATGGCGGTTGTTTTTTCATTGGGGCTGATATTTTTCTACCTGTTTTCCGAAATCGCCCCCCTGTTTCGTGGTGCGTCGGTAGGGATAGTCAAAACCTACACACCTGAAGCCCTGCATCAGGCGCCGGAAGATGAAACTGAATTCCTGACGCTGGAGCGCTATGAAGAAATTGGTGGTAATTTTAAACGTAGTGGTGCTATCAGTTTCTTTACCGTAGACGATGGCAAAACGTTGCTATCTGCCCAAATGCCCAAAACCGAAGGCAGTGAATTTTCGGCGTTGGCAACCAGCACTGCCGATCATGGTTTGGTGGCTTACGGCTATAACAATGGCCAGGTTGCCGTGGTGAAAACAGAATATGAACTTAGTTACCCTAACGACAAGCGCCAAATTACACCCAGCGTGGAATTTCCGTTGGGCGATCAACCTATTCAACTGGATGAGAAGGGCAGCGCATTAAACGTATTAGCTATTCAGGAAACCTCCAGTGGTACTTTAATTGGCGCGTTGACCTCAGATAATCGTCTATTACTTGGTGTGTTCAGCAGTAGTCGCAATTTAATTACCGGTGCGATAAACCTCGAACAGGAAATTTTTACTTTACCGCCTTTGCCGCAAGGCGCTACCGGTACGCACATGCAAATCGATGAAAGGGCACAACATCTGGTTGTTGCCACCGATAAATCACAAATTATTCTGTACAAAATCATTAGCCCTTCTGCGGCAGAACGCAAAGAAGCCGTAGTTATTCCCCACGGAAAAATTACCGCCATGCAATTTCTGGTAGGCACAGGTTCTCTGGCTGTCGGTACTAGCGAAGGTCATGTAAGCCAATGGTTTTTGGTGCGTGATCCACACAATGAGTATCACGTAACCCACGTGCGCGATTTTGATTCCCTGCCAGGTGCGATTACCGGATTTGCTCCCGAGTTTGCGCGTCGTGGTTTTTGGGCTGGCGATGACAAAGGCAATATCGGTATCTATTTCGGTACCTCACAACGCACTTTGTTAATTGAATCCATGGGCGACAAACCTATTAGCAACATTGCGATTTCTCCAATTAACAATCGCGCCTTATTAATTGATGACAGTAAAAATTTATCGCTGCTGGATGTTTGGAATAAACACCCGGAGGTATCTTTCAGTTCGCTCTGGCAAAAAGTCTGGTACGAAGGTCGCGATGCGCCGGAATATATTTGGCAGGCTTCTTCAGGTAGTGACAACTTCGAAGCCAAGATGAGTTTTGTCCCGCTCTCGTTGGGTACTTTAAAGGCGGCGTTCTTTGCAATTTTGTTTGCAGTTCCGTTGGGTGTGATGGGTGCAATTTACACCGCCTATTTTATGACACCGAAATTGCGCGGCATTGTAAAACCAACGATTGAAATTATGGCGGCATTGCCGACAGTAATCCTCGGCTTTCTTGCCGGTTTGTGGCTTGCACCTTTCATTGAAAATCATTTGCCCGCAATTTTCAGTATTTTAATTTTATTGCCAGTGATTATGTTGGTAACCGGATTTACCTGGAGTAAATGTCCTGAATCTGTGCGCAACAAAATGCCGGAAGGTTGGGAAGCGGTGATTGTGGTGCTGCCCATTGTTGCTACTGTGTGGGCTTGCGTTGCACTCAGCCCACTCACTGAAGTCTGGTTTTTTAATGGCAGCATGCGTCAATGGTTTACCGATGCTGGAATAAATTACGATCAGCGCAATGCGTTGGTGGTTGGTATCATCATGGGATTTGCCGTTATCCCGAGCATTTTTTCTATCGCTGAAGATGCCGTGTTCAGCGTACCGCGTCATCTCACCCAGGGTTCGCTGGCATTAGGTGCAACGCCCTGGCAAACGATGGTGGGCGTGGTGTTACCAACTGCAAGCCCGGGTATTTTTTCGGCAGTGATGATGGGGTTTGGACGCGCTGTGGGCGAAACCATGATCGTGCTAATGGCAACTGGTAATAGCCCGGTGGTGAATTTCAATATCTTCGAAGGTATGCGCACGCTCTCGGCAAATATCGCCGTGGAATTACCGGAAACCGCAGTGGGTAGTACGCATTTCCGGGTTCTGTTCCTGGCGGCATTGGTGTTACTTGCACTGACATTTGTGGTGAATACCTTGGCTGAAGTGATTCGTCAACGTTTGCGTCAACGCTATAGCAATCTGTAATTTCAGATGATCTTTTTCGGAAGCCTGTAATGAAAAATTTATTGAAACGAAAAACGTCCTGGTTCAGCAGTGGCTCGCCCTGGATTTGGTTAAACGGCGGTGCCGTTGCCATCTGTATGTTGATGGTGCTGGGTTTGTTAGGTTTGATTGCTGTGCGCGGCTTTGGTCACTTCTGGCCCGCCGATATTTTGCAAACGTCAATTGTTGATCGCGATGGCGAACGCCAGGTCGTGATGGGCGAAGCTGTGCGCGATGAAATTATTTCGGCGGCGGTAGCGCGCGATGGAGGTTACACAGTTGCGCCCGATGTGGAGTTAATCACGCGTCATTTATTTAAAATGGGCAATCGCGATGTCAACGGTCGCGATTTCGCCTGGTTTCTCGATACTGGTATGGACAAATGGGAATATCCTAAAGATGCAATATCCATCGAGCGTCGCGAGTGGGGTAATTTCTACGGTTATCCAGTGGCAATTAAAGAGCAGGATAATGTTGTCAGCGAATTGAGCAGTGCTGATTTTTGGCAGCAACTTGAGCAGCGTTTAAAGCGTGCGTTGGAATTGCACGATAAAATTCATCGTATTGAAAAGGTGGATATCGGTCGTATCAACAATCAAATGGATGAATTGCGTCTGGAGCGCCGTCGTTTGGAATTGGATGGTATTACCGGTGCACAATTAGCTAATGCCGATGCAGAGTTAGCTGAGCGTCGTGCAGCGTTGGAAGCTGAATATGAAGTGATAAAAAAAGAACGCGATGAAATTCTGACGCAAGCCACACGCGACAAATTAATTGCACGCACGGCGGACAATAAAGAAGTGATTATCGCGTTTGATCATATTGTTCGTGTTTCTCGCCCTAATAATATGGGAGTGATTGCCAAGTCCGGCCAGTACCTTGAGCGTTTCTGGGAGTTTATGACCGCTGAGCCGCGCGAGGCAAATACTGAAGGCGGTATCTTCCCAGCGATTTTCGGCACCCTGACGATGGTTATTGTAATGTCGATTATGGTTACACCGTTCGGTGTACTTGCCGCAATTTATTTGCGTGAATATGCCAAGCAGGGCACCCTCTTAAAAATTATCCGCATCTCTGTGTATAACCTCGCCGGTGTTCCTTCGATTGTGTACGGTGTTTTTGGATTGGGATTTTTTGTGTATACGCTTGGTGGCAACATCGATGAATTGTTTTACACCGAATCCTTGCCGTCACCAACCTTCGGTACTCCCGGTTTGTTTTGGGCTTCGTTAACGCTCGCACTCTTAACTTTGCCAATTGTGATTGTATCGACAGAAGAGGGCTTATCGCGCATTCCCAGCACGATTCGCCAGGGCAGCCTTGCACTGGGCGCAACCAAAGCGGAAACCCTGTGGAAAGTGGTTGTGCCCCTGGCAACACCCGCGATGATGACCGGTTTGATTTTGGCGATTGCGCGCGCTGCGGGTGAAGTGGCCCCCCTGATGTTGGTGGGAGTGGTTAAGCTGGCACCGGCATTGCCGGTGGATGGCAATTACCCTTATCTGCATCTGGATCAAAAAATTATGCATCTCGGCTTCCATATTTATGATGTGGGTTTCCAAAGTCCTAATGTGGAAGCAGCGCGCCCATTGGTATATGCAACTTCATTAACACTGGTGCTGTTGATCATTGCCCTGAATATTACTGCAATCAAAATTCGCAACAACCTGCGCGAAAAATATCGCAGTGCTTCAGATTAATTTGCGCACAGTTTTGTAATAATTCTGTCATTTAATTGCAATATATTGTTCATCAAAATTTAACCGAGTCTTACACAGGCCCCGAATATGAGCCCAACAGCACTGGTAGAACCTATCAAGCTTGAAGTGAAAAACCTCAACTTGTACTACGGTCCGAAACGCGCGTTAAACACCGTGAATATGAAAATTCCGGACTAACATTTATGACAAAGCGGTAGATGTGGCCGAATTGCGTCGCCAGGTGGGAATGGTGTTCCAAAAACCCAATCCATTTCCAAAAACCATCTACGAAAATGTTGCCTATGGTCTACGCTTGCAAGGTGTGAAATCCAAGCGGGTGTTGGATGAAGTGGTAGAAAAATCCCTGCGTGGTGCTGCGCTTTGGGATGAAGTAAAAGATCGCCTGCATGACAACGCCTTTGGTTTGTCGGGCGGTCAGCAACAGCGCCTGGTCATTGCGCGTGCGATTGCGATTGAACCGGAAGTGATTTTGCTGGATGAACCGGCATCAGCACTTGATCCAATTTCTACGCTAAAAATTGAAGAGCTGATTAACGAATTAAAGCACCAGTACACGATTGTGATAGTAACGCATAACATGCAGCAAGCAGCGCGCGTTTCAGATTACACCGCGTTTATGTACATGGGGGATTTGATTGAGCACGATTTAACCGACACGCTCTTTACCAATCCGAGCAAAAAACAAACTGAAGATTACATCACCGGCCGTTACGGTTAATGCGGAGGTCGCATCATGGTTATGGATATTACGAGTCACACTCATCATATCTCGCAGCAATA
>JAGKXA010000071.1 GCA_021151615.1 Cellvibrionaceae bacterium
ACTCGGAAGGGTGGCAGAGTGGTTTAATGCACCGGTCTTGAAAACCGGCGTAGGTGAAAGCCTACCCAGGGTTCAAATCCCTGCCCTTCCGCCATATATTAAAAGGCACTTGAGCAATCAAGTGCCTTTTTTATTGCCAACATCAAAGCCAATTATTTTTATTGCACAACTGAACTCTCAGCAATTACTTTCGACTAAGGAAGAGAAGCACCGCCTCCAAATTTACCTTGGCTTTACGCACCCCGCTTTGTATCATCGCTCAAAGCTTTATTACCTTGGCAATTGACGGAGATGAATATGCAAGAAGTTTACAGCTCTCAATCTACTCAAGCCCTGAGTCAAAACGAAGTCAGCAAAGTATTACGCAATACTTACTTTCTACTAGGGCTCACTCTCGCATTTAGTGCACTGTGTGCCGGTGTAGCCATGGCACTAGGTATTGGTCATGGCATCGGCCTGATAATGAGCCTGATTGCTATGGCATTAATTTGGTTTGTCCTGCCGAGAACAGCCAACTCTGCAACTGGCTTGGCTGTAGTATTTGCCTTTACCGGTTTAATCGGTGCCGGTCTCGGCCCCATTCTTAATAAATATTTAGCAATGGAGAACGGTGGCGCCGTAATTTTGCAAGCATTGGGGGGCACGGCCATTATTTTTGTTGGCTTGTCCGCATATGTTCTTACTTCGCGTAAAAACTTCAGCTTCCTTGGTGGATTTGTCGCTGTTGGCATGATGTTAATGCTTGCGGTAATGCTCTTTCTGTTAGGTGCATCATTCTTTGGTTATCAATTTTCAGGTTTACACCTGGCATTTTCAGCCGGGATTGTGCTGCTAATGTCGGCCCTCATACTGTATCAAACCAGTGAAATTATCCATGGTGGAGAAACCAATTATCTTTTGGCTACCACCAGCCTATACTTATCAATCGTAAATCTATTTACCAGCCTGTTACATTTACTCGGCATATCCACTGATGATTAAGCTTACATCCTGAATATCAAGGCTCCTTTAAGGAGCCTTATTTTTTTGGTACATTTAAATTTATGATTTTCTCAATTTGCGTTTACTCAGCTCCTTATTCATCACAATCCAGCTATAGCGCCTACCAGTTTGCAAAGTCATTGCTAGCTCAAGGCCATCAACTTTATCGCGTTTTTTTTTATCAAGATGGTGTACACAACGCTACAAAACTCGCCGCACCACCACAAGATGAAATTGATCTGTATAGTGCATGGCAATTACTTGCAAAAGAACATGAAATCGATTTGGTAGTATGTATTGCTGCAGCACTGAAACGCGGCTTGATAAATCAAGAGGAAGCACATCGTTACCAAAAAGAAGCTCACAACCTGGCAGAGGGTTTCTCCTTGAGCGGCCTTGGTCAACTTGTAGATGCCGCCGTCAATTCCGACCGATTAATTACCTTCGGCCACTAAAATGCGAAAAAAAATTTTACTTGTTAGTCGGCACGCGCCATATGGCAACTCCTTAGCCAGAGAAGCAATTGATGCAGCACTGGCCGCTGCAATCTATGACCAGGATTTAAGCATCTTATTTATGGACGATGGCGTATTCCAGCTCATGAAAAATCAAAACGCACAAGAAATACAACAAAAAGATTTTAGTTCAATGCTTTCAGCTCTCGCTTTTTACGATATAGAAAGCATCTTTCTCCACAAGGAATCACTAGCGCAACGGCAAATTGCTCTGGATGAAATAATAATTGAAGAGGCATGCGAACTAAACAACGCTGAAGTGGCCTCACTACTCAGTCAACAAGACCACATCCTGAGCTTTTGACGATATGAGCATTTTACATATCATTAATAAATCCTCCTTTACTCACAACACACTTAGATCCTGTATTGCTGTTTGTTCAGATCCAGATTCATTATTACTGATAGAAGATGGGGTTTTTGGTGCACTTCAAGGCGCTCCAGATGCAAAAGCACTGCAATCACTTATTGATAGAAATATTATTGTTTATGCCTTATCTGCCGATGTTAGTGCACGAGCGCTAACTCAGAAAATTGAATCGAAAATTAGACTTATTACTTATGAGGAATTCGTGCAGCTGACCATTGACCATAACTGCACCCAAAGTTGGTACTAGTTATGCTGATTAAAGTTAACGGAAAAGAAATAGAAGTAGATCAGGACGGATACCTAAAAAACCTAGCAGAGTGGACACCAGAAATTGCCTCGGTAATTGCGCTACAAGAAAACATTCATCTATCAGAGGCACACTGGGAAATTATTTATCTAATGCAAGCCTTTTATCGTGAATTTAAAATCTCCCCCGCCATGCGGGCGCTGGTAAAGTACACGGAAAAAAAACTGGGTCAAGATAAAGGAAAGAGCATCTATTTAATGAGCTTATTTCCACCAAGTCCAGCCAAAATTGCCAGCAAAATAGCAGGGCTGCCTCGCCCTGCTAATTGCCTATAGCATTTAATGTTGCGTGCGATTATCAAAATATTTTTTTGTAAGCGCAACAACCACGGGACTTAGCAACAACAATGAAATCAAATTTGGAATGGCCATTAATGCATTTAACGTGTCAGCCAGCAACCATACAAAATCCAATTGAAAGACAGCTCCACCAAACACCGCTACTACCCACATTAAACGAAATGGCAAAACAGTTTTACGACCAGCCAGGTATATCCAGCACTTTTCTCCGTAATACCCCCACCCCAGGATGGTAGTGAAAGTAAAAACCAACAACGCAATAGCCAAAGCATAAGCACCAACACCCGGCAAAGCCGCTTCAAACGCGGCACTGGATAAACTGGCACCTTTAATGCCGCTATTCCATACCCCGGAGCAAATAATCGTTAGGCCCGTCATGCTGCAGATAATAATTGTATCGATAAAGGTACCAATCATACCTATCAGCCCCGACCTTACGGGGCTATTGGTAGTACCTGCAGCCTGTGCGATACCCGCAGTCCCTAAACCTGCCTCATTGGAAAAAATTCCACGCGCAACACCATATTGAATGGCCATCAAAACCGCCGCCCCTGCAAAACCACCTGTCGCCGCAGCTGGAGTAAATGCGTGTTCAAAAATTAACGCAAAGGCCGCTGGAATTCGATCAACATAAATTGCCAACACCACCGCTGACATCACCACATAACCAATGCACATAAACGGCACCAGCGATGCAGACACTTTGGCAATGCGTTGAATTCCCCCCAGCACAACAACAGCAACAATGCACATAGTTACCAAACCAGTAACCCATCGCTCTATATGAAAAGTGGATTCCAAAACTTCCGCCATGCTATTGGCCTGAACCATATTACCAATTCCAAATCCAGCGAGCCCACCAAAAAGGGCAAATGCAAAACCCAGCCAAGCCCAGGATTTCCCCAAGCCATTTTTGATCGCATACATAGGGCCACCTATATACTCACCTTTCTCATCCTTTTCGCGATAATGCACAGCGAGCACAATCTCTGAATACTTGGTTGCCATTCCTACTAATGCGGTACACCACATCCAAAATAAAGCACCAGGGCCCCCAATAAAAATTGCCGTCGCGACCCCTGCAATATTCCCGGTCCCCACCGTGGCAGAAAGACACGTCATGAGCGCCTGAAAGGGGCTTACATCACCCGTAGATTCTTCGCCTTTCTCTCGCCCTCGCCACATCAATTTAAAACCCAGGGCAAGTTTAAGTAGCGGCATCCCCCGCAGCCTCAACATCAGGAAAAAACCTGTTCCAAGAATAAGAACAAGCATGGGTGGCCCCCAAACTACACCATTGAGCCAGGAGACCGTTTGCTGGATTAACTCCATAGAAACCCCAAAATTGTTATTGGTTATAAAGGATCATAAACGTGTAATTACTAAACAACAGACAATAAAAAAGGGGCCTAAGCCCCTTTCTCATGCCGTCTGATTAAGCAGCATCAATCGATTTAATCGTGCCTTTTGGCAACACCGCATGCACAGCCACTTTCTGGAATTTGAGCTCTACATTGTTACCAGTTTCCAAAACAACATAGTTTTCATCAACTTTAAGAATTTTACCCAGCATCCCGCTTGTCATAATCACTTCGTCACCTTTAGACAACGCAGAGACAAGATTTTGATGCTCTTTTTGACGCTTGCGCTGAGGGCGAATAATTAGCAGATACATAAACAGGAACATACCACCGAACATTAACAAAGTAATCATCGGATTGCCTTGCGGTGCGGGTGCGGCCTGAGTCTGGGCCATAGCAGATGCAATAAAGAAACTCATGAAACTCACCTCAAAAAATAAAGAGCGCTAACTCTACCTGTTTTATAACAAGCAGGCAATTAGCACTCTTTACTTATAAAAAAGGCGAATTTTGGTTGCGGAATAATCAGGCATAATCCCTGAACAGCTTTCTGAACACACTGGGAGACAAACTAGTCCATCGCTTAAAGGCATTGGTAAAACTGGTACGATCAGAAAAATCTAACGCTTTGGAAACTGTATCAACGCTCATATGCTCGTCAATCAGGTATTTGATTGCATAATGGAAGCGAAGCACATCACGTAACTGGGCAAAATTTGCACTTTGTTGTTGCAAACGGCGTTGCAGAGTTCTTTTTGAGAGTTTGAGATCTTCAGCAATTCGATCGATAGAAAGATCATCGCGACCAACCCTTTGTTTTAAGGCATCGATCACGCGCGCAGAAACCCCTTCATACTTGGGTATTTCAGCCATCGCTAAATACTCCGGGTATGACCTGATCTCCGATCCTTCGAAAGGGTTTTCTGAAAAATGTTCGCTGTTACGGTAAATGCGCTGTAATTGGATCATCCAGGCTTCTCCTTTGCCAAGCAAGGGCGTTGTTAAAACAATCAGGAGTGTATTCCCTGAATAAGATTAAACTGCTAAACGCCATCCATGATTTAAGCAAACTACACTCAATTACTAACGATTATAGACTAACTTTATTGTAAGCAAAGAGCAGCAAGTGTAATTTGCGAGCAAAACGTGATTTTATTATCACGCATTATTATATAAATGACTCTTTAAATGCCATTGCGTATAAGAGCCAGCATATCCTGATCATGGGTCTTGGTATTTACCTTATCCATAATATGCACAAGGCGCCCTTCTTTGTTAATTAAAAAGCTGGTGCGCAAAATCCCCATAAACTCGCGCCCCATGAATTTTTTTAACCCCCATACCCCGTACTTCTCCGCAACCGCATGATCCTCATCAGCCAACAAATCGAAATTGAGTGCATATTTGTCCATAAATTTCTGCAATTTTTGTGTTGAATCCGGGCTTACACCCATCACGACCGTATCCAGGGAAGCGAACTCTGCTGCCGTGTCTCGTATACCACAAGCCTGTACAGTACAACCGGGGGTGGATGCTTTTGGGTAAAAATACAAAACAACGTTGTTTTCCCCCCTAAAGTCTTTCAAAGAAATATTTTCACCAGCAGAATTTTTTAACGTAAACACCGGCGCAAGGCTGCCAACCTTTGGAAAATTCATAAATCAATTAACTCCAAAATACTTTTCAACAAATTTAAAAATAACTAAATAACATCATCATTTTCACCACCAAACAAACCAAAAAGTGCATCTTTTTCGTCGGGGGTGACAGTAGTTTGAATCGGGGTTATATCCACTATTGGTGATCTCACACAATTACGCCCATCTCGCTTGGCTTGATAGAGTAACGCATCAACGCGTTCAATAAATCCATCGGGAGTGTCACTATGATTTGCCCGGAACTCGTCTACACCCAAGCTGGCGGTTACGGAGAGAGACTGCTCGCCATGTACCAACGGCGTATTTTGGATGGCCTCACGCACACGCTCCGCAACATTTTTTGCCTGCCGCAAATCTGTATTTGGTAACAACACCACAAATTCTTCACCACCAAAACGACACGCATAATCCAGCTTTCGAATTGTCAGTGAGAGCAAATTGGCAACCAGCATTAACACCTGGTTCCCCAGCTCATGCCCCCAGGTATCATTAAATTTTTTGAAATGATCTATATCCAATACGATCAATGACAGCGCTTGAAATGAACGTCGCGAACGCTCCATTTCAAGCGGCAAGGTATCTGAAAAAAAACGATAATTATAGAGCCCGGTAAGAGCATCTGTTCGCACCTGCTCCCTGAGCAAACTGACTTCTTCGCGAAGTTGCTGCAACTCCTGCGTAAAAAAACAAGGAGAATCCCCTGCGGGGCAACAAATCCGGGTAGCTGGTAACGATGAATCCATAAAATCAGGACATTCAAAAATAAAGAGTGAACCCTAGTCTAGACGAAAGCATCGGCTCTCACCACCAAGCCTGGGCAAATAACAGCTCCGCCACTTATCTCATCAGATGCTCACTCAATCGCGATAAATTTTCAACAAATCCCCATAATGATCAATACGGCGATCACGCAAATAGGGCCACATACGTCTCACTGTTTCACTGCGAGACAGGTTTACTTCAACCACGCGGGTCTCTTCAGTATCGGTAGTTGCAGCCCACAGAAATTCCCCTTGCGGGCCTGCAACAAAACTACTTCCCCAAAATGTTAACCCTGCGCCGCCGGCTGGATCTGGCTCATGTCCAACGCGATTAACACTCACCACCGGAATTCCATTGGCAATTGCATGCGCCCGCTGCACAGTAATCCAGGCTTCTCGCTGGCGCACTTGCTCATCATTTGCTTCCTCAGGAGACCAACCAATAGCGGTGGGGTAAATTAGCAACTCCGCTCCGGCCATCGCCATTAAACGCGCTGCTTCAGGAAACCATTGATCCCAACATACCAAAACCCCCAGTTTCCCCACTGATGTCTGTATGGGATTGAACCCTAAGTCTCCTGGAGTGAAATAGAATTTTTCATAGTAACCCGGATCATCCGGAATATGCATTTTTCGATATTTACCCGCAATACTACCATCACGTTCAATAACAACCGCCGTATTGTGATGCAACCCTACACCACGTTTTTCAAACAGGGAGCAAACAATCACCAGATTTAACTCTTGCGCTAATTCACCCAAAATCTGGGTACTTGGGCCGGGAATAGTTTCGGCCAAATCAAAATGCCCACTTATTTCCTGCTGGCAAAAATAGAGGCCACGATGCAATTCCTGCAGCACAACCAACTCAGCGCCCTGAGCAGCAGCAATTCGAATCTGGGCAATAGATTTTGCAAAATTGGCGGCAAGGTCAGCGCTGCAGGATTGCTGTACAACACCGACATTAAGCACTTTCTTTGGCGATTTATTTTGCATCATTCCAACCCCAATACACCTTCCGGAATTTGCATAGTAATGCAGTGCAAGCTTCCACCTTGCTCAATGAGTGACAAACAGGGAATCCCCATAATTTCGTAACCCGGAAAAGCCTGGGCAATAACTTCCAGCGCTTCCTCATCCATCGGTAGATCATAAATAGGCACCAACACAACCTCATTCACCACCAAAAAATTTGCATAGGTTGATGGCAAACGCGCATCAGACTCACGCCCCAATACAGCGCCGGCCCAGGGTAAAGGTAATAGTCGATAGGGCTGCCCGTCAGCATTGGTAAATGTTTGCAACTGCGCCTCCATTTTTTTCAAATCCGCATAATGCTCATCCTGTTCATCATCACAAGCGGTATAGACAATAGTGTTGCCGGGGCACAAGCGCGCCAATGTATCTATATGTCCATCAGTGTCATCACCTGCCAGATAGCCGTGATCCAACCAGTTAATTTTGCGCACACCAAATGCCAACTTTAAACGCGACTCAATTTCTTCTTTCGTTAAATCCGGGTTGCGGTTTTTATTTAACAAGCATGACGACGTTGTCAGCAGTGTACCCTGCCCGTCTGTGTCTACCGAGCCACCTTCCAACACCCAGTCCTGTTCGTCACGTGTGGCTAACGGAAATGCGTTTTGCTCAAATAATTGTCGGGTAATTTGATCGTCCAATTCGTGTGCGAATTTATTACCCCAACCGTTAAATTTAAAATCCAATAATCTAAATCCATCGGGAGTTTCTACCGTAAGCGGACCGTGATCCCTTGCCCAGGTGTCATTACTCTTGCAGGGGTATAGATAGATGTATTCCATGGGTGCGCCCATAGCTTCCAATCTACCCCTAATGCTATCCAGCTCACTTTCAGGCGCAGCGATAATGACATCTGCATAATCACTGATGAGCGTCGCCAGTGCTTCGTAAAGTTCGGTAACTTCATCAAGAATCCAGTTCCATGCAGTATTTTTGTGCGGCCAGGTTAACAGGACAGCATCTTGCGGTTCCCATTCGGCGGGAAGGCGCTGGTTTGACATAAAACACCTCATTAACAAATAAGAATGGCCAGTTTGTGGCTGGCCATTATAAACAAGCTGATCTGCTCAATACAGGATAGCTACTCAGATGCGGATTCCTGTGTTTCCTGCGCAGGCAACTCGATCACCCCTGATTCATCACCCGCAGTGGCCGCTGGAGCGAGCTTGGGTTTATCCGATCTGGCAGCCGGCACACCAACTTGCACGATGGCTGTAATTGCCCTGTTTTCACGCTCATCGCCATTCAGGATGCTGACCTGCAAATTAATGTAGTAACGCCCCTCTACCGCGATTGCAACCTGCAGGGGCAACTCATAAATACCGTCACGAACCAGCGCAAACTCAAAGTGCAGCTGAGTTGAATGCAACTCAATGCCCTCTCCGGCAACAATATCCACTTGCATAATTCCATTCTGTTTCGCTGTTGCTAACAGCAAGTTCAAATCAATTACGCCGGGGGCATCAACATAAAATGGTTGTTGGTTTTTCAGACTAACCGGTGCACCAGGCTTGCCCCTAAACTGCGCGGCTATGCTTTTTTCTTTAGCGATCGGAGCCCCCCTTTCAGGAATACTTGCAGAAGACTCAGGGGCAGATTTATTACAACCCAGTAAAAAAGTAAGCAACAGCAAGGAAAAAAACATTAATTTATTCATTCAAATAATACCTGTATTAATTCACCAGCTGCGCACGCACATCGAAACACGCGGTAATTTCCGTAGACTCATCTATATCAGCCACCCGCGCATCAATCACTTCCAATACATAGGTTCCTATGGACAAAAACCGCGAAAGGATTTCTTCATCTACAGCAGCCCCCTCCGCGAGATCTATAAGGCTTCCACGGCGATGGAGATACAGATCGGGATCAGAATTGCCAGAATCATCCCCTACTTCCAGCGCAGAAAATTGATAGGTACCTGCGGTAGAAATGTTGATCAGAAAATATTGTGCATTTCCAAGTTTATTGTAAACGCCGAAGCGATTGGTACTGCAGGCATTAACAGGTGTATTAGACAAAGGCAGGTTTTTATAGATGGGCAAATTGCCGTTATAACCACCCGAATTACTTTCCCCAAAACCATATTCGTCGGCAATAGCAATATTTTGCTCAGTCAATAAACTATTGAAAAAACTTGCCTGCCCCGCCATGGTCGCACGCAATTGCTCGGCAAAAACATAAATAGAAATCAGGGCTCGGGAATCTGAATAATTGCTGGCGCTAATCACCCAAAAAATATCGGCAAAGTCACGTGCAAACTTACCAGCGTTGCTGGTGTAAAAATTATAAAGAATCGACTGGACTGAGGCTTCCGAATACCATCCACGCACGCTGTTATTTTTTCGGCTGACATCATTGAAAAAACCATCAGCCTGGGATTGTCCACTGGAATCACGATAATTTGCATCATCCAGCATCATTGCGGCGAAAGCGTTGGCAAAACCTTCGGACATAGCAACGCGCATATCCAGTTTGTCATCATGGGCATGATCACCACCTATGCTGTCCGAGCGAGCAAAACTGGTTTCTACATAATGCCCCCATTCGTGCAAAATGACATGGCGATCATACTCGTCGGTATCATTATTTTCGTCGCCAAGAATATAAATCGCATCGCCATCAAAAAAGCTGGTGCCTATTTCACCCAAGTTTTTATCGCCATCCGCTGCTTTATTTTTGCTACTCCAACGCAACTCCAGCGGTGGATAATCTTTCACGTTGCCCGCATCTTGAATTCGCTCTATACCCAGATAGATTGAATCCAATAACGCAAAAGGTGCGGCAACACGTGGAGAGGTATAACCCGTACCGTTCCAGCCGGATGCTGCATGCAGATTGCGCACAGCGTTTGCTTCAGTCGCGGCGGTCAGGTTACCTACCATTGAGTACAGATTATTGTTATTGGTGTTATCCGTTACCTTGAAATTCCAATCGGGCGATTGAGTTCGCAACAGTTGTGCTTTCACCCTTACTTTTACTAATTTGTTGCGGGATGCACTGAATGAATACTTTCCGTCAGTATCCGTCAAACTGGTGGCAAGAATTTGATCCTTTTCGTCCAGCAACTCCACCAATAAACCACGCCCGGGCCGCGCTGCTGTGCCAACATAATTCAAACCGTTCAAGGTATGTGGTACATAGTCGTAAGTCACTTTACCGCTAATAGTCAAAGTGGCCGACAAGGAAGACAAAGAGGCAGCGCTTGAAACACTGGCGCTGGCTAATACCGAAGAACTAACCGATGATAGAGGTGGATTGCTGGTGAAGGGTTTGGAGTCAGATGATCCTCCGCCGCCGCCACACCCGGATATCAACGCAAGAGTTGCCAGCAGAAACAAACTTCGCAAATACACGATGACAGTGAAGCGGGAGAAAAAAGAAAAACGCATATGCAGAACCTGGATGTTGTAATGTCTACGCCATTCGCTATTTGCAAGCATAGACAACTTATTTAGGAATAACACCAACACCTGTCTCAACACAGGGCTTACCTTTGAGCACCAATAAGTTGATTTTTCTGCAAAAAGCCCAAAAACAATGCTATCGATATCACAATTCCCCTGCCTATAATACCGACATCAACAACCCCCGAGCTACCCTGAAAGGAGGCCGCGTGCTTAAGATCCTGCTTTTCGCAGTTATAGTGACCTGCATTATTATTTTTGGCGGTCGCTATAAAAAAATGAACCCCGAGCAAAAGCGTAAAGCCTTGTGGCGCATTGGTGTGGGAGCATTTTTGGGCATCTTGATTTTACTGGTTATAACCGGGCGCATGCACTGGGTTGGCGCCGCCCTAGGGGCGTTGATTCCTTTCCTACGCAATGCCTACGGCTTGGCTTCACAACTTTTACCACTTTGGTTACAGCGTAAAAAGGCTGAACAGGAACAGCCTCAACAGCACACACAACAACCTCCGCCACCGGCACCAGCCAGCCAAATGACGTTATCTGAAGCACTGGACATTCTTGGCCTAAGCGGCAATCCAGAAAAAGGAGAAGTCACGCAAGCAATGGTTCAGGATGCCCATCGCCGCCTGATCCAAAAACTTCACCCGGATCGCGGCGGCAATGATTACCTTGCCGCAAAAATTAATCAGGCCAGGGATTTTTTACTCGGCATCCTGAAACAGTAAACCCAATAATCAGACCCATCACTCAGATGTATGCTGTAACAACAAGTGTATGTAACGCCCGAGTGAGCGATAAGGCTCCTGCTGCGAGAACTCCAGCTCCAATTGCAATAAACTCTGCGGTTCGCGCGCGCGATGCTCTTCATTAAAAATATAATCGTGAAACACCCGGATACCGCTGTGACACAAAAGGCTCAAAGGTAATTGCTCCACCCAAGCCAGCACTTGCTCCGGGTACTGGGGATTAATCGGTGTAAGGCTACCGCGTGAACCACCATAATCCTGATTGATTATTTTTTTGAAATTGGTGCGCAATAAGTTTTTATAAATCAGCGAATGCAAGTTATAGAAAGTGAGCGATAAATAACCACCGGGTACCAAATAGTTCAACAGGCATGGCAATAGTTTCTGTGGCTCCTGCAACCACTCCATTACTGCATGACAGATAACAAAATCAAACTGATGATCAGCGAGATACTGCGGCAAATCCTGAACCGATGAATGCACCAACTGTACCTGATTTTCCACCCCTAAGATTTTTACTTGTTCCTCTGCTAACTTAAGCATTTCCGCAGAGATATCACAGATCACTACTTCATGCCCGGCCTGCGCCCACTGCAGGGAAAACTGCCCCTGACCACCACCGGCATCCAGAATGCGCCAGGGTTTGGCGGGCTTTTCGGAGGAAGGGACATTGGCTAAAAGGACATTGACCAAAGGGACATTAGGCAAATGAGTTCGGCAATCACGCTCGAGGACAGCAAGACGAATATCACCTTTTAATCCACCGTAAATATTTTTTTTAAACCGTTGGGCGAGATCATCAAAATTGCGATCTTGCTGTGCTGATTCTTTTGCCATTCTGCGCCTGGGAAAATAAAATTACCTATCCAACTCTGCCACATTCGTATTTATGACAGCTGCCAATAACTGGTTTGTTTATATGATCCTCACCAGTGATCGCCAAGTTTACACTGGAATTACCACCGATATGGCACGGCGTTGGCGCGAACACGCAACCGGTAAGGCCGGTGCACGATATTTTCGCGGGCGTACACCTGTGCGACTTTGTTTCCTGGAGACGCAGCCCTCACGCTCCAGCGCCAGTCAGCGCGAAGCTGCCATTAAAGCCCTGAGCGCATCGGCAAAACGCACGTTAATTTCACAACATACTGAACCCACCCAGGATTTAATTGCACAGCTTGAATTACAACAACTGGGGACAGGGGATGGTTCCAACTAACATGATGGGAAGTGATTTAACTAAGCGCACCCCCTGCGCTCGCTGCCATCGACCAAGATGCACCTGTATCTGCGGCCTGATCCGCCCAATTGCCAATCATGTGGAATTATTGATCCTGCAGGATACTCAGGAAGCCACGCATTCCAAGAACACCGCAGGGCTCTTGCACTTGAGCTTAATTAATAGCCATGTAATGCCCAGCAATGCCAATACCCCGCTCGATTCCGGGCCCCTTAGAGAAGCACTGTATGCTGGTGGGAAATGTCCACTTCTACTTTACCCACCGACACCAGAAGCTAAATCCCTTGGATTACAAGAACCTGCCGCATTCCCCCAAGCAGCGCAACCTGAGCAATTGCGTTTGGTTGTTTTGGATGCAACCTGGCGTAAAAGTCGCAAGTTGCTTTACCTGAATCCGTTGCTGCAACGCTTGCCACGCATTGCCTTGGAAAACTCACCGCCATCCCTCTACCTGATTCGCAAGGCTGATAGTGAAAATCAGCTTTCCACGCTGGAGGCAAGTTGTTACGCTCTACAACAACTCGAGCAGGGTCGCGTTGATTATTCGCCACTTCTGGATGCAATGCGCAAATTTGTAGCCCGCCAAAGTGCATTTCGCCCTGCTCCCCCCATTGTGTAAAAAATGACTGAAGAGATAGTTTCATGACCCATCCCGCCTTTGAATTGCTGCGTAGCCAAACCATTGATGCCTTAAAAATCCGCGTCGAAGAATATCGTCACAAAGTTACTGGCGCGCAGCATATCCACCTGGCAGCGGATAACGACGAAAATGTATTTCTGGTTGCCTTGCGCACTGTGCCGCAAGACTCCACCGGGGTGGCGCACATCCTTGAGCACACCGCGCTCTGCGGCAGTAAAAAATACCCGGTGCGCGATCCGTTTTTTATGATGGTGCGCCGCTCGCTTAATACCTTTATGAATGCCTTCACCAGTTCTGACTGGACTGCCTATCCCTTCGCCAGCCAAAACCGCAAAGATTTTAACAACCTGTTGGATGTGTATCTGGATGCGGTATTTTTTTCGCGCCTCGATGAACTGGATTTTGCACAGGAAGGTCACCGCGTTGAATTTGCAGAGCCGGAAAATCCTGAATCGGATCTGGTATTCAAAGGTGTGGTATTCAACGAAATGAAAGGTGCTATGAGTTCGGTACCTTCCCAACTCTGGCACATACTCTGTAAATACCTCTATCCCACATCAACCTATCACTACAACAGTGGCGGTGAACCAGAAGATATTCCGAATTTAACCTATCAGCAATTGCAGGATTTTTATCGCACCCACTATCACCCCAGCAACGCTATTTTTATGACCTACGGTGATATTCCTGCGGCGACACATCAGGAAAAATTTGAGCGGCAAGCACTGAGTCATTTTGAAAAACTGGATGAAGTGATTGCTGTCGGCGACGAGAAACGCTACCACGCACCTGTTAATGTTGAAGAGGCCTACCCTGTCGATGAAAATGATGCTGATGATCTGGAGCATAAAAATCATGTAGTCATCTCCTGGTTGTTGGGAAAAACCACCAATTTGGATGAATCCCTGGAAGCCCAGCTGTTATCCAATATTTTATTGGATAATTCCGCATCGCCTTTGCAACAAGCATTGGAAACCACTGAACTAGGCCAAGCGCCATCGCCCTTGTGCGGACTTGACGACTCCTCACGTGAAATGGCTTTCGTTTGTGGTCTTGAAGGCTGCAAGCTGGATGATGTCAACAAAGTAGAAGCCTTGATTCTGGATACCTTGCAACAGGTGGCTGACCAAGGCGTACCACAAGAACAAATAGCAGCGTCTTTACACCAATTGGAATTGTCGCAACGCGAAGTGGGTGGCGATGGATACCCTTATGGTTTGCAATTAATTTTGACTGGGCTCACCTCTGCCACTCACCGCGGCGATCCCATCGCCCTGCTGGATGTGGATGCTGCATTGGAAAATTTACGCCGCAAAACCCAGGATCCGCAATTTATTCAACATGCAGTGCGCAAGTGGCTGCTGGAAAACCCTCACCGCGTGCGCCTGACCCTGCGCCCGGATTTGCACATGGGCGAGCGCATTAAAGCGGCGGAAAAAAATCGTCTTGCACTACTGCAAGCGCAACTAACAGCTGAAGAAAAGCAGAAAATTATTGAGCGTACCAAAGCCCTGCAAGCGCGCCAACTGCAGAACGATGATGAAAGTATTCTGCCCAAGGTAGGCCTGGAAGATATTCCTGCAAATTTGCATTACACCCCCGGCAGCCATGAAAGTTTCCACAACTACCCGCTCCGCCGCTACGCGGCCGGAACCAATGGTTTGGTGTACCAACAAATTACCAGCAAACTACCTGCGTTAACCAATGAGCAATTAAAAGTATTGCCGTTTTATTGCATTTGCTTAACCGAGTTAGGTAATGGCAAAAACGATTACCTCGCCACCCAGCGCAAGCAAGCGGAAACCGTTGGCTCTATCAGCGCGTTCAGCAGCATTCGCGGTGCGGGTGATGATGTGCAAAATATCGATGCTTACATCACGCTTTCTGCAAAAGCCTTAAACCGCAACTGCGCCGCCATGAATGCCTTGATGCAGGATACTTTGTTGCAAGCGCGCTTTGATGAGTTGGATCGCATTCGCGAATTGATTGCGCAAAATCGTGCGCGCCGCGAGCAGAGTATTACCGGCCACGGCCACAGCCTGGCCATGACTGCCGCCTGTGCAGGCATGAGCCCCGCAGCAAAAGTTGCGCACCAACTCAGTGGGCTTGAAGGGATTGCTGCATTAAAAGCACTGGACTCCACACTTGACAATAAACAATCTTTACAAGAGTTTGCGCAGACACTCGCTTCCATTCATCAACGCATCCTTGAAGCACCAAAACAATTTTTAATTGTGGGTGAACAGGAACATTTGGATAGCTATCGGGAAGATTTACAACAGCGCTGGAATACTAGCCCGGCCAATGACCAGTTTGCGGCATTTACATTAGCGAATGTTAGCGAAAAAATTCGCGAAGCCTGGATCACCAACACCCAAGTTAACTTCTGCGCAAAAGCTTATCCGACTGTACCCAGCGAACACCCTGATGCCGCCGCACTCACCGTGCTCGGGGGATTTTTGCGCAATGGTTATTTACACCGCGCCGTGCGTGAACAAGGTGGCGCTTATGGTGGTGGTGCAAGTCAGGACAGTAATACCGCATCCTTCCGTTTCTATTCTTATCGCGATCCGCGCTTGACCGAAACGCTCACCGACTTTGATCAGGCGTTGGTATGGCTGCAAGAAACCGAGCATCAACGGCAATCCGTAGAAGAGGCCATTCTCGGTGTGATTGGCAGCATCGACAAACCTGGCTCGCCCGCTGGCGAAGCAAAATCCACCTATCAGGCCGAGCTCTTTGGGCGCACACGCGAAAAACGCGAGTTATTCCGCAACCGGGTATTGCAGGTCACCGCGGAAGATCTCAAACGTGTGGCAAAAACTTATTTAATCGCGGAACACGCCAGTATCGCCGTGGTTACACACGCAGGCCAAAAGCCTGTCCTTGAAACACTCGGCCTGGAATTAAAAAGTTGCTAACCCCTGGCGAGGCTCACGGAAGAGCCTCTGACCTTTCATCCATGCAAGGTTTTGTGCCAAGCCGCGTAGTTTTCCTGTCTAAAGTCATCTAGTATTCATTCACATGGAATTGCGAGAATAACAACACCCAACCAAGCCCACGATGACCAATAACCCACTGGAATACAGCGCAGCGTCCCACCCGGGTTTAGTGCGCGACAACAATGAAGATTGCTTTCTCAGCCAGCCAGAGCATGGGTTATGGTTGGTCGCCGACGGTATGGGCGGCCACGAAGCGGGCGAAGTGGCCAGCGCCATAGTCCGCGATACAATCGAGCGCGACACCAACAATAACCCCAAACTACCACTGGTAGATGCAATTCAACACGCCCACACCAGCATCCTTTCTTCTGCCGCCAATGGCATAGGTGCCCCGGGTATGGGATCTACCGTGGTAGCCCTGCGCAGCGAAGCCACCAAATACCAAATTGCCTGGGTTGGCGACAGCCGCGCCTACCTGTGGACACCCACACGCGAAGGCGGCCGCCTGGAACAATTAAGCGTCGACCATTCCTATGTGCAAATGCTGGTGGATACCGGTGTAATTCGTGCGGAGGACGCGGAATTCCATCCGGAAAAAAATATCATTACCCAATGTTTGGGGATGCAGGAACTCACCCAGGTGAAAGTCGATTTTATTGATGGCCAGTGGCAGAAGGATCAATGGATTTTATTGTGCAGCGATGGCCTGACCGATGAAGTGAGCGATAAAACCATTGCCCAAATTTTATGCGAATCCAATGACTGTCTCGCCGCTGTCGACCAGCTACTGCACGCTGCATTAACCGGCGGCGGGCGCGATAATATTACCCTGCAAATTATTGAATCGCCTTTGCGCCAGAACACATTGCGCAAGGGCTTATGGCAATGGATTCCCTATTTGACCGGTAAAGTAAAACTCGATGCCTTTATTTTTGGCGGCGCGCTCTTATCACTTTTTGGTTTATTAATTTATGTCGTGAGCAGTTGAATAACAGCTCATTGTGTAATTTGTGTGAATAGAATTTTAGAATTAGATTGATATGGCGCTACAGATTCCCGGGTATCGGGTGATACGTAAAATTAACCAGGGTGGCATGTCCACGGTGTACCTCGCGATACAAATCAGCGTGGGGCGTGTTGTTGCACTCAAAGTGATGAATCCGCAACTCAATAGTGATCCTGCATTCAGTGAGCGGTTCCAGCGTGAAGCAACTATTGTAGGGCAACTTTCCCACCCGAACATTGTGGCGATTTACGATATAGGCCGCCATGAAGATTTGAATTACATCGCCATGGATTATTTGCCCAATGGCTCAGTGCATGACCGCATGAGCACTGGCCTGACGGGTGAAGAGGTAATCCGTATTACACGTGAAATTGCTGGCGCACTGGATCACGCCCATGAAAAAGGTTACATCCACCGCGACATAAAACCGGAGAATATTTTATTCCGCTCGGATAATTCCGCCGTACTCACTGACTTTGGTGTTGCGCGTGGCCTGGCCAACAATTCACGCATGACGCACGTAGGAACTGTGGTGGGCACGCCGCACTACATGAGTCCGGAACAAACTAAAGGTACCGTGGTTGATGGCCGCTCGGATCTGTACAGCCTGGGTATAGTCTTCTATGAAATGCTCACAGGTACCCTGCCCTATCAGGGCGACGAAGCGGTCACCATTGCACTCAAACATATCAGCGCCCCTATTCCCAAGTTGCCGATGCAATATTTGGCTTACCAGAAAATTCTGGAAAAGTTATTGGCAAAGGATCCAGAGCAACGCTTTCAACGCGGACGCGATTTGGTTGCGACACTGGAAGAGCTGGAAAAGACCCAACGTTCTACTGTGACTACTACTGCCTCTCACCCGGCAGACCTCACCGTGGTGAATCTTGCCAAAGCATTGATGTCTGCGACATTTAACGCTGTACGTTGGCGCTGGAATAGAGTACGTGCTTTACGCTGGAGCCCCGGTCGCGGTTTTTATTCGCGCCCGGCCACTAAAATTACGGAAATATTTTTTAACGAACAGCATGCCCCAACGCAGATTAGTCGTGAAGAACATATCACTGAATTTAACTCGTCTTATTACAGCAACAATCGCCCTATTACATTTGTCGTAATTCTTCTGCTAATTGTACCGCTGCTCTGGTGCGGCATGAGTATCTTTTATGCAAAAGGAAAAGCCCCCAATGAACAACCTTCAGCGATTGGAAAATTAATGCTGTCGACCGCGGATTGGTTTATCGAACTACCGGCAAATAAGCCGGTCAGCAATCAAACCAGCAGTGTCGCAACAACTTCAGCGAGCAGTACCGCAACCCCGGTATCAACTGAGGCCGAAATAATAAATGCTGCGAGTTCAACATCAGCCACCACGGAAAACACCACACAACTCGCACCTATAGACCAACAGATTTCTGCAACAAACCAAATTGATGCAATAGCCACTAGCAGCGTACCAGTACAAACATTTGCATTGAAAGTGATCAGCAATCC
>JAGKXA010000737.1 GCA_021151615.1 Cellvibrionaceae bacterium
ATACACGATAGACTTACATACTCTGTAACCCCCAAACGCAATAAGGGATTACGATTAATCCAAAAATATAAGTGAGGGTATAACAAGGCGTTATAGGCAACAATTTTGAGGAATGTTTTAAATCGATCTGATGATGGCGCAACACCAATCTTTGCCGCTACCTGTTGCTGCAGTGGTCGCTGGCTTACCAATAATCCCCCACCTAATAAACTCATTGGCTTTCCACGACCAAATGAAAAAGTTGTGTAACGCGAACGCTGAAGTACATCAGTTGAAATAGCAGGCAACCATTGCGCATTATCCTCAATCAGCACTGCCTGCGAACCTGCCTGATCAATCAACCGCTGCAACTCTGTAATACGCTCTGCGACGCCCATAAAATTAATGGCAATAACCGCAATTACATTAGGATTACCGCTTAAATAATTAGACAAAGTATCGAAGCAAAAAGACGGATCATCAACACTAACATCCAGAGCAACCGGCTCAACCCCGGCAAAAATGCACGCTGAAATCAAATCGGGACAACAATAACCCGGTATTATTGCCTGCGGACGCGCGCACTCAGGCACATTTGATTTTATGTCCAGCAGCGCAAGCGCAAGCGCAGAAGTTCCCGAATCAACCCAATACAAACTACCCGCAAAGATATCAACCAACGGGTTTTCTGCAGAACATACCATGAATAGGTTGCAATCAGTGCACTCAACAAAAAGAACGCAAGTAAAAACCAGGGAGTGAGCCAACGCATTAATTTGTGCGAGACAACTTGAAACGCAAAAAGTCCAAAGCGATTCAGGTTTAATACTTCCAAATGACGGGATAATCCTGTCATACCACGAATAACCGTTCTAATTTTACGCTGATACTCCTTGGATGGATCTTTTAAATCCTGATAAAACCCAAGCACATCTGGAGCCGTTACCGCACGCAATCCAGCCCGCGCCGTATTCAACGCCGTATTAAAATCACTGGGAGAATGAATATCCCATTCACTACATAAGGA
>JAGKXA010000290.1 GCA_021151615.1 Cellvibrionaceae bacterium
CCCATATAGTGAAACAGTGGTTTTCCATCCAGGGAAAAACGACTGGTGCCATCGGGCATTAAACCCTTGCCCTGGGTTGCACGCACGGCGCCGCATAAATTGGTTTTGCCTGACAGGCAGAATTTGCACTTGCCACATTCGGCAGTGTAGAGCGGAATCACATGGTCGCCCACTTTTACGCTGGTAACACCTTCGCCCACTTCCACCACTATGCCAGCGCCCTCGTGGCCCAGCACTGCCGGGAAAACACCTTCAGGGTCTGCACCAGAAAGGGTGTAGGCATCGGTGTGGCAAACACTGGTGGCGACAATGCGCACCAGCACTTCCCCGGCCTTGGGGCCTTGCACATCAATCTCGGCGAGTTCAAGTGGTTTGCCCGCAGCAAGGGCGATAGCAGCACGTGATTTCATAACAGTTTCCTTGGTTGGTGGGAGGCTTATTCATCGCATTCAATAAACCCGAAAAAGGTGCGCTCAGTGTAGACTGCTAATCGAATTGCAATAAGCTATTTTAAAATCACTTAATTGTTGCTATGGAGCAATAATGCAGCATTGGGAAAGGGTAGAAGGTTTTGTGCAGGTGGTGCGCCACGGCAGTTTTATCGCGGCGGCGCGCTACCTGCAGGTATCCAGTTCGCATGTGAGCCGGCTGGTCAGTCAGTTGGAGCAGCAACTGGGCACGCAATTGCTCTACCGCAGCACGCGCCAGATTCGGCTCACCGAGGCTGGCAATGTTTATTACGAGGCTTGCCGACAATTGTTTGATGGCGTGCGCGATGCCGAGTTGTTACTGCAACAACATCAGGGCTTGCCCTCGGGGGTGCTCAAGATCACTGCGCCCGCCACCTTTGGCGATAAATATATCGCCCCGCTGGTGAATGATTTCCAACTGCGTTACCCGCAACTGAAGATCAATATGTACTTCAGTAATCGCCAGGTAGAAATGATTGAAGAAGGCTTTGATTTGGGCATCCGCATGGGGGTTTTGCGTGAATCCACTCTCGTGGCGCGTCGCTTGTGTGACAGGCGCGAATACATAGTTGGCTCGCCCGATTACCTTGTCCGCATCGCCCCGCCACTGACCCTCACCGACCTTGAGCGACACAATTGTTTAATTGGCACCCGCGGTTATTGGTTGATGCAGCAAAACGGACAACGCAAAGACATCAATGTTCGAGGCAACTGGCAGGCAAATTCCGGCCCGGCGCTATTGGATGCGGCGCTCAAAGGTCTGGGGTTGGCGCAGCTGCCGGATTATTACGTGAATGAATATCTTGCCAGTGGCAAGCTGGTTGCGGTGCTTAACGAATTTCAATCACAGGAGATGGGCGTGTGGGTGGTTTACCCGCAGCAACGGCACCTTGCGCCCAAGGTGCGGTTGCTGATTGATTTTTTGGTGGAGCAATTCAAACAGGGCGTCGCGGGATTGTCGTTCTGATGCGAGCCCCAAAAGCGAGGGCCAAGACCCGCATTGCGGGGATTACGAGTCTATTCGATGTTTTGCACCTGCTCCCGCATCTGCTCAATCAACACTTTTAATTCCACTGCCGCTTGCGTGGTTTCACTCACCACGGATTTTGACGAAAGTGTATTGGCTTCGCGATTTAATTCCTGCATTAAAAAATCCAAACGGCGGCCGAGGGAGTCGGTTTGTTTGAGGCTGCGTTTGACTTCGATGACGTGAGTGTCGAGGCGATCCAGTTCTTCGTCCACATCAGCTTTTTGTGCGAGCAGAACCACTTCCTGTTCCAGTCTTTCCGGGTCTAATTCGATTTGCAGTGCAGCGAGCTTGGTTTGCAGTTTGTCGCGTTGGGCGGCGAGGATTTCTGGCATGCGCGCGCGTACATTCGCAACTTGCACGGAAACGTTATCCAGTCGGGTAAGAATCAGCTGCTCTAATTCCGCGCCTTCGCGTGAGCGGTGTTCGATTAATCCACCTAATGCGGATTCAAATAACTCGAGCGCGGCGTTATGCAGTTCTTCGCGGTCCAGCTCCTGCTTTTGGATTACCCCTGGCCAGCGCAGAATATCCAAGGCGTTGACCGGTGCCGCAGTGGCGCCGAGCAGGCCATTGATCTGTTGTGCGGATTTGGTGAGTTGGGAAACCTTGGTAAGGTTGATGCCCAATTCGGATTCGCCTTCCTGCTCCCATTGCACGCTCAGGCTGGCTTCCACCTTGCCGCGTTGCAGCGCTTTGCGCATGGCATCGCGCAGGTGGGGTTCTATTTCGCGGAAGTCTTCCGGCAGGCGGAAGCTGGGTTCAAGGTAGCGGTGGTTGACGCTGCGGATTTCCCATACAAGGGTTCCCCAGGGGAGTTTAGCTTCACGGCGGGCGAATCCCGTCATACTGCGTGGCATAGCGGCTCCTGGAACTAAGTCGTTCTTGGCAAAGGTAAATTCAAGCGGGGCGGTTACGTCCGTGGGCTATAACTGGTAGAGTTCCCCGGCACATTAACAGTCGTTTACAGATGCGGGATGGTACCACAGCTTTTTTATCATCCCTTTGAATTTCTGATTTTTCCAGCAGTAAGGATTTGATTATGCAACGTCCCAGTGGCCGCAGCCCCGACCAATTACGCCCCATCCGTATTACCCGCCATTACACCAAACATGCCGAAGGTTCGGTGCTGGTGGAGTTTGGCGATACCAAAGTGATCTGTACCGCCAGTGTGGTGAACAATGTACCGCCTTTTCTACGCGGGCAAGGGCAGGGCTGGCTGACCGCTGAATACGGAATGTTGCCGCGCTCCACGGGCACACGGATGGATCGCGAAGCGGCGCGCGGCAAGCAACAGGGACGCACCGTGGAAATCCAGCGTTTAATCGGCCGCTCACTGCGCGCTGCGGTAGATCTCACCGCTCTGGGCGAAAACACCATACATATTGATTGTGACGTTATCCAGGCCGATGGTGGCACTCGCACCGCGTCAATCACCGGTGCTTGGGTCGCTTTAGCCGATGCGATTAATTTTTTGAAAGCGCAAGGCAAAGTGACTGGCGAACCGCTCAAGCGCGCCATTGCGTCTATTTCGGTAGGGATTTACCAGGGAGTGCCGGTGCTTGACCTGGATTATCCGGAAGACTCATCCGCCGATACGGATATGAACGTCGTCATGGGGGATGACGGCGGAATTATCGAAATCCAGGGTACTGCCGAAGCCGAGCCTTTTACCGAAGCCGAATTTGCGGCCATGTTGAGCTTGGCCAAAAAAGGTATCGCGCAATTGCATGAGTTGCAGAAGCAGGCATTGAGCCAATAAAAAGTATTGCCAGCAACGGATTGGCAACAATAAAAAAGGACGCGATTTGCGTCCTTTTTGTCTCCATCTCCAGGGAGGTGTTTACTCCACCGGTACCAAGCCTAAATTGCGCACGATTTGCGCGGTGGGTTCGGTTTGGTTCATGGTGTAGAAGTGTAAGCCGGGGGCTTCGTTTTCGAGCAATGTTTCGCAGAGTTCGGTGACCAGCTCTACGCCGAAGGCTTTCAGGCTGGCTTCATCATCGCCGTAATTTTCCAGCGTTTTGCGCAACCAGCGTGGAATTTCTGCGCCGCAGGCATCGGAGAAGCGGGTTAAATTTTTGTAGTTGATGATGGGCATAATGCCGGGGTAAATCGGCTGGGTAATACCGGCTTTCTGGCATTGATCGATAAAGAAAAAATACGCATCAGGATTAAAAAAATACTGCGTAATCGCGCTGTTGGCGCCCGCATCGAATTTGCCTTTTAAGTAGCGTACATCATCGCTGTAGCTTTTGGCTTGCGGATGAATTTCCGGATAGGCTGCCACCTCCAAATGAAAGTGATCGCCAAAATGTTTGCGGATAAACGCCACCAACTCATTGGCGTAAACCAATTGCAACCCACCCCCGACACCGGATGGCATATCACCGCGCAAGGCGACTATGCGATCTACGCCGGCGTCTTTGTATTCCTGGATTAATTGTTTGATGCTTTCATCATCGTCGCCACCAAACGACAAATGCGGCGCGGTGCTAATGCCATCGGTTTTGAATTTGGTCACCAGGCCTTTGGTGTTGTCGCGCGTGGAGCCGCCCGCACCATAGGTGACCGAGAAAAAATCCGGGTTAAAGAAATTTAATTCGTCGCGCACTTTGATGAGTTTTTCCTTTCCTTCCGCTGTTT
>JAGKXA010000291.1 GCA_021151615.1 Cellvibrionaceae bacterium
AAAATGGGCAATCGGTAACTACATACAACTATCGCCAAACCGCTTGGTATCAGGCACGGGAACCGAAGAAAAATGAAGATGTATTCGCTCCCTAGTGCGACTTATTACGGTCAGCGCGCCTTTACACTGATTGAGATGTTGGTGGTGATGATTATTGTTGCGATGGTAGTGACTTTGGTGGTTCAAGGATTCGGTTATTCATTGGGACTTTATCAGAGGGTAATAAAAACCCAATCCAACGCGTACCAGCAGGCATTTGCCTATCGTTGGTTTACGACAACAATTCAGTCACAAGTTGCTATGCGCCCAAAAGATCGTGGTCTGGAAGGTAATCAGTTTCAGTTTTCTACCTATACATACGTGCCGTTGGTCGGTAATGCGGGTTTAAAAACGCGTATAGCCTGGGAGTTGGAAACTAAGGGTGAACAATTAGTTCTTGTCTATCGCGAGGGTGGGCGGCAATTTGTCGTAAATACTTGGCGGAGCGCTAAAGGCCAGTTTCAGTATATGGATGTGGAAAAAAATTGGCGCGATCTTTGGGCACCACAAAAAGAAGAGCCAACGGCGTTACCTAATGCGATCCGGTTGCAGGTTTATCAGGGTGATGAGCTATTAAATTACGTAGTTATCACAGAGGCGCGAACTCGCGCGATCATCACGGCTGAGGAGAAGGTGTATGGTCGTGAATAGTGGAAAGTTGAGTGCACCACCATCGCAACAACAGGGTTTTATCCTCGCGGCTGTGCTCTGGGGCATAGCGATTATTTTTATTGTTGCTGGAATTTTTCATCATTATGTACAAGAAAAAATAAAAATCGCTACGCAGGCAAAATTGAATCTGCAACAGCAACTGGATCTTCGCTCTACTGAGCAAACCTTATTTTACGTACTATCAAGTTCGCGTCTCACCAGAGCAGGATTAACACTGACTCGGCAAAATGTTACTGATTACATAAATGCTGAAGAGGGGACCATTAATATGGATCCTATCGGTGATGAAATGCGGTTGGATGGCACAACCTATTTGGGACTCGGAAATAGTGCATTTTATGTTCAGGATCTCATGGGGATAGTTGCTCTAAACGGGCCTGACACTTTCGATTTGCAGCGCCTGATGGGCAATCAGGAGCCCAACGCGCAAATTCGCCAGCAACTAATCGCTGCATTGCAAGATTATATTGATGCGAATGAGACATTGAGTTTGTCTGGTGCGGAAAAATATGAATACCAGCGTGTTGGTTTAGGTTCACCTACGAACGATTATCTACGGTCAGAAATTGAATTGCGCAGAGTATTTGGCTGGCCTGAGTGGCTGGATGCACATCCGCAATTTGATTGGCAGGGTTGGCTTAGTGTCCGGCGCTACACAACAATAAATCCAAACAGTATGCCTAGGTCTCTACTGCGAGCCTATTTCGGGATTTCGGAGGAAAGTGCGGAGCGGTTGGAAAGTCAGCGCCACCAAAACCCGTTCATTGATTTGGATGATTTTTTTCTACGCTCGGGGATTTCGGCAGGATTGTCTGAGGAAAATACCCGGTTTTTCTACGGTAATGAGTTTCAAATTTCCCTCTGGAACTCCGGGGGGGGACAAGCAGAGTTGATTAGCCTACAATTGACGCCCGCTGGCCCCTATGGGCCGTGGCAAATTAACTACAAATACCGAGCACCTATAATCAGGCGTGATCATGAACCTTCGGCTCTTCAGCAAACCCGCCTCTTTGGTCACACCCTGGGTGATAACCGCTGACAGCGCCCAGCCGTTGGATCAATTAATTGTCCCCTTGTCTGTGCAATTGGAATCTGCGCGTTTAATTATCCCGCGCCAATATCTTCTTTATGCAAAAATCTCGTTGGAAAATTTACCCAGAGCGTTACGGGCAAATTTAATCCAGCAGCGTGTACAACAGGCCAGCCCCTTCGCTAATCCCGGCAGTTGGGTAATTCAAGACGATGATTCTGCACAGGTTTGGTTTTGGGATGCCGAACTCATTGCCAAGCGTCGGGATGAAAACCCCCAATTGCCGCAAACTTTGTTGCCTGAACCGCTCTTGCGTCAGCCTCAAACAGATGGGTTTTATTTGCAGACCTGTCTGTTCGGGTGGGATATGCAGTATTGGTTGTCTGGTGAATTGCTACACACCCGCTGGACACCTAATAAACCGGATGCTCGCGCCCAGGCAGATTTTGTTCGTCAATGCGGCAAAGCCATTCAGGATGTGGATTGGGTCGAGTTAGCGCCTGATTTGCTTAGTCGCCCCTGGAACGAAAAGCCTTTTTGGACACGCGAAACGCTCACCCAGGAAAAAATTGCGAGCAAATTAATTGCCGGTGTTTTGATTGCCTGGGTTTGTCTGGAGTTGGGGCTGGGTTTGGGTACAGAAATCAAATCCTCCTGGCTTGCTGCGCAAGTCGCTGAAAAAAATGAAGCCATGATGGATTTGGTAAGTCAACGCGATGGTGCCTTGCGTCAGCAGGAATTTAATCAGGCTGTGAGTGAACTGGTTTCCACACCTTCACCATTATTTTTATCCGCGCAGGTCAATCAGTGTCTCGCTAATTTCGACTTTGCTTTACTCGATTGGCAATACCAGCGCGGTCAGTTGATTGTCGTGTTACAAAAGGAAGGGCTTGATACCCGAGCGCTTATTGAGTCTTGTACCAGCAATCCCGCTTTTAGTGATATACGTGTAGAGCCGGGCATTACGCCAGACCAAACCCGGGTGTTGTTTAGTTTGCCTGGCGCGGTCTCTGGGGAGCAAAGCGATGCTGGCTAATCTGCACAAATTGTTGATGCCCCATTGGCTGCAACTGCAACAACAAACCGGTTCAAATCCGCGTTTGCGCTGGATGCTCTGGGGAATTCTTTATATCTTCTTTATTTACTTTGCACTGAGTATTGGGGATTGGCGAGCGGAGCAGCAACAAGCTATTAACCAATTGCAGCGTACGGCAATCAAACTGGAACAATTAGAATCCCAAACTGAATGGCCTGAGCGCTGGGAGGCGGAAAAGGCAGTCGGTGCCCAGTTGCAAGCGCGGTTGTGGAAAGCCAAATCTGCCGGTCTTGCTGAAGCTGATTTGCAAAACTTCTTGCGTACCTTAATGAATGTTCATGAGGGTGAGGGGTTACGTTTGCGTTTAGCTCCGACAGAAATGGTCACTGTTGGTGGTGAAACCTTGATTAAGGTAAGTGCTGAGGTGTCCGCCATGCTTGATGTTACGCAAATTGATAATCTGATGCGAGCCATGGCCGAGCATCCTCGGGTACTTATGGTTGAGCGTTTCAGCTACAGCCCACAGCGCTCGGGTGTTTTCAGTATGTTGGTAACTGCTTATTTCAGTAGCGCGGAAGAAGCTGTTAGTCAGGGCGCGACACCATGAGTCTATTACAGCGTTTTTCCCGGTTACCTGCTCACGAGCAGATTGTTTATACCTTGTCGGTAAAACTTGCCGTACTGACTTTTATCTTGGGTGTTGTTTGGGTTCTTCTCGGGTTTAGTGATCAGCCGGAACCAGGTGAAAATCCCTGGCAGACATCGGTCTTACCCAAAGCAGAAGATTCTATGGGGCTGTTTATTGCGGTTACAGAAAAGCCACGTTGGTTTTCCGAGACTGGCATCCAGCAACAAGCGCCAGTGGAGGACCCTGCTAAAGCGCTGGAAGGGAAACCGGAAAGCCTGCGTCTCACAGGTTTGGTTACCAGGGGGGATAAGCGCTATGCGCTGTTTGTTTCCGTCATTTCTTCTGCATCAATTGCTGGTAAGCCCCCCGTAAGTCAATTGGCTGTTGGAGATACATTGGTGGGTGATTGGAAAGTGACTGCGATCTCTTCAAATCAGGTGGAAATTCGTCAGGGGGACGAAACCCGTACCCTGAAAATGTATCAGCCCAAAAAGTAGTGTTTTCATGTAGCACAAAAGTGCTACTCTGCTCCGAGAGGAGATTGTTATGTCGACTACCAGTATTCGTATTCCTGACGATATAAAAGAACGGGTTGCATTGGCGGCCAAGCAGTCGGGAACCAGTGTGCATAATTTTATGGTGCAGGCGATTATTGAAAAAGCTGAGCAGCAAGAGTGCCTCACAGCGTTTAATCAATTGGCTGAGCAGCGCCTGGATAAG
>JAGKXA010000072.1 GCA_021151615.1 Cellvibrionaceae bacterium
ACACTACTATCGCGTTTGGGTAAAACCTCCATGCCCAGCCCGAGAAATGCCAGCAGGCGCCGCCGATCGAGTTCGGCATCCCCGGTTAGTGTTACGGCATCGCCGAGGCTATTATTGTTTAGCAGGTCCAGGCTATCGATAACGCGATTGGCGACATTGCGACTACGGATAATATCTGCCTGGGTGCTGAGATAAGATGCATTCAGACGCGTTGGTTGCAGTTGGCCGCTGATAGGATCCCACCCCCGGCTATCCACAATCAAATCCGTGGTAGCAAGGTAGAATTTGGGTTTCAACATCAATGACGTTAGTGTTACAGACAAGGCTAACAAGGTAATGCTGATGATAACCCAGCGGCGCGCGATCAAAATCGCGAACAGGCTATGCAATGTCATATTGTACATTTCTTATTCCATCCCTCTCTTGGGTTACTGCTAGCGGGGGCCTAAAAGAGACTTTCCTTCACAACCAGAACATCACCGTCCAAAACCGGATCTTCCGGTTTGGCCTTTAGCTCCTGCAATTTGCCGTTGGCTTGCTGCCGGAGTAATTTGACACTGCCATTGCTGGCCCTGGTGGTAGGGCCTCCGCCAGCGCTCAACGCTTGGGTTACATTCAAGGGACGATCAAGCGGGTACATTCCCGGGCTATGGACTTCACCGTTCAGGTAAAACCGACCAGCGTTAGGCACATAAAGGGTGTCGCCGTTTTTAAGCCATACGGGTGGCGTATCCCCGGCTTCATAATTCAGCAGTTGTTGTAAGTCATACTCGGTGCGCTCCTGCTTGCCCTGCGTAAAGCGGGTCAGGATCAAGCGCTCACTACCTGAGGGGGCTACACCTCCGGCCCACGCCAACGCCTGGGTCAAGCTGGTTGGTCCTTCCAATACCATTCTTCCCGGACGATTTACTTTCCCCAGAATCGCCACTACCTGACTACGGTATTGGGTAACCAGAAGATTCACTTGTGCATTCTTGAGGAAGTTGCCGCGCTGGTAACTCTCAGCGATAAGTTCGGCGGCATCTGCACTGGTTTTCCCGGCCACCGGGATGCTACCCAGCAAAGGAACTACCAGGGCTCCTCTGGCTGTAATCTGACCTTCCGCCGTTAACTCGGGTTGGCCGTAAACGGTGATTTTCACCTCATCACCCGTTCCCAGTGTGTAACTGCCCGGGGCTGAATCACTCCAGGCCAGGGGAGAGACACACCAGCCTGCCAGAAGTAACAGGCAGGTTTTGCTCAATCGGGATACACGCACAAACATCATTGACACTGTCCTTAAGACTATTCCTGGGTTTTCACTGCAAAAGCGGGGCCTATTTGCTGTCTGGCGTGAATTGACCATCAAAAAATGCGACTTTTATTGCATCGGATTTGTTTGATGATGTAAGAGGTGTGCTTTTTATTACTGAAAAAAAGAACAGTCTCTAACCTTTAACAGACGCAGTGGATTGTTGTGTTCATTTTTGGTGCATTTATAGCGATATACTTTGAATGCTACTTGCTTGAACGGAATTGGTGAGGCAGATGAGCTTTTTTGCGTGGAAGGCATTTAAAGCCTTGGTGTACAATGCGCGCCTACTTTTTACCCTTTCCATCCTTCCTAACTCAGGACTTATCTATGTTTGATAAAAGCCAGACTATTGCTTCTTTCGATCCCGAAATCTGGGCCAGTATCCAGAATGAGGGCAAGCGTCAGGAAGAGCACATTGAGCTGATTGCATCTGAAAACTACACCAGCCCAATGGTAATTGCTGCTCAAGGAACCAAGCTGACCAATAAGTACGCAGAAGGCTATCCAGGCAAGCGTTACTACGGTGGTTGTGAGTATGTGGATGTGACTGAATCTTTGGCGATTTCGCGCGCGAAAGAGCTGTTTGGTGCTGATTACGCAAACGTCCAACCTCACTCGGGGTCACAGGCTAACCAAGCGGTTTACGCTGCGCTTTGCGCGCCGGGCGACACCATTCTGGGTATGAGCCTCGCACATGGTGGTCACCTGACTCACGGAGCCAAAGTGAGTTCATCTGGCAAGTACTACAACGCCATCCAATACGGCCTGAACCCGGCTACTGGTTTGATCGATTACGATGAAGTTGAGCGTTTGGCGGTAGAACACAAGCCAAAAGTGATCGTTGCTGGCTTCTCTGCCTACTCTCAAGTAGTGGATTGGCAGCGTTTTCGCGACATCGCCGACAAAGTAGGTGCCTACCTGTTTGTGGATATGGCGCACGTTGCGGGTCTGGTTGCTGCTGGCCTTTACCCTAACCCGGTGCAAATTGCTGACGTAACCACCACTACCACCCACAAAACCCTGCGCGGTCCACGTGGCGGTCTGATTCTGGCGAAAGCTAACGAAGAGATCGAGAAGAAGCTGAATTCAGCGGTATTCCCTGGCGGTCAAGGCGGCCCCTTGATGCACGTGATTGCTGCAAAAGCGATCAGCTTCAAAGAAGCTATGAGCCCTGAGTACAAGGCTTATCAGCAACAAGTTGTAAAAAATGCAAAAGCCATGGCAAAAACCTTCATTGAGCGCGGTATCAATATCGTTTCTGGCGGTACTGAAAACCACCTGATGTTGGTTGACCTGATTGGAAAATCCTATTCAGGTAAAGACGCCGATGAAGCTCTGGGCAAGGCGCACATCACCGTAAATAAAAACGCCGTACCTAACGACCCACGCTCACCCTTTGTGACCTCGGGTATTCGTGTGGGTACACCGGCGGTGACCACTCGCGGCTTCAAAGAAGCCGAATGTGTGCAACTGGCCAACTGGATCTGCGATATTTTTGCTGGCCTGGAAGCAGGTAATGCTGATGCAGTGATCGAGCAAGTGAAAGGCAAGGTTGCTGCTTTGTGCAAAAGCTTCCCGGTATACGCTGAATAAATCAACGTGCATTACCCTCCTTACGAAAGTAAGTGAACATAAAAAGGCGGCCTTAATGGCTGCCTTTTTTATTGGTTTGTGGTGGGTACCAGGTTACCGTATTTACAAGGTGAATCCGCGACGCACTCAACGCCCAGCAAATTGTTCTCGTTTGGGACCATTTATCGATTCTTATAAAGGTAATTTTTTTAATAACCCTGTCGCCTTGCTCATCGTTTTCATCCGCTAAGAAAAAATCTTTTAATTACCTCAAAACCATTTTTAATAATTATATTTTCAATAATTAACAAAAATTAGATTATTTTTTCACGTATTGTAATAAAAACTGGCGATTTATTGTGTTTTGGCTTAATTTTGTACAGGTGAATTAATGATCGGGAATCTGTATGGCCAACACTTCTACTCGCAACTTAAAGCGCTTTTACTGGGTGTTTGTTGCGGTGGCTTTATTAGCTGTGGCTTATCAGCTTTCCAGCGGTAATGGCTTTAACTCTGAGATACGTTTGCAAGAATCCCTGGCACTGCCGGGTGCTCCTGAACTTGTTAGTTCGGAGGCGCGCGCCAACGCCGAGGCAGCGCTTGCGAGTGCCCAGTCTGCCCTGGCGGAAAAAAAGCAGCTGGTTGCGGTGGTTCCCCAGTCAGTGAAATCTGGCGTGGATGAAGCGGCCAGCGCGTGGCAAACCGGGGGTAGTAACCCCACCAGTATTCCGCTACCCAATGGGGTCGTGATCTACGAGCCGGTAAGTGTTGATATGGATTCACCGGCGTATCCCATGCCGGGCGAACAAGTCAGTTTGCCTTTGCCCGGGGGGGAGAAGCTGGTAGTAAATGTAGAGAGCAGCAATGAAAATCCCAATGGGGATTATTCCTGGCGTGGGCATCTGGAGGGCAAAGGCACAGATTATCCGGTAGTAATGACTTATGGCGCTAATTCGGTATTCGCTACAGTCACTACTCCCAAAGGCAGTTATACCCTCGAATCGGTTAATGGCAGTGGCTGGATATACAAAAACCCTTCCGAGTTTGAATTATCGGAACCGGGAAAAAATGATTATCTTGAAATTCCTCATGTACACGAGAATGAGTGAGTCGCAAGCAGACAAATAAATTTTAGCGGAGGCAGGTGTTATATGAGTCATAAAACATAGTAGTAAAGCGGGTTTGGCTTTAATGGATGCGCGCAACAATTTGAAAAATGGTTTTCAAATTTTGTTAATCACGGAAGGTTTCAGTAAAGTCAACTGAGATTATTTTATGAAAACTTTCGTTCAACGGCTTATTCGCTCTACCTTTGCAATTCTTTTATCCGCGTTAACCTTGCCTGCATTAGCGGCCTCTACCGTAGTGGATGTATTAGTGGTATATACCGATGGTGCGGCAGCACTTTATGGTGGCGACCCAACCACTCGCATCAATCAAATTTTTCAGGTAACCAATCAAATTTATGCCGACAGTGGCGTAAATCTGGAAGTGCGTGTTGCTAAAACCATGAAGGTCAGTTACACCGACGATAACGGCGCGGAAACTGCCCTCAATGCAATTACGTTTAACCAGGATGCTGCGTTCAGTGGCGTTGCCGCAGCGCGCGAGCAATACAAAGCCGATATGGTGGTGTTGTATCGCCCTTTTAAACAGATCCACGGTAGTTGTGGTGTGGCTTGGGTGGGCGGAAGTAATGGAGGTATGAGTAGCGGCCACAAAGCCTATATGTTTGCCCATGTGGCGATTAACTCCTGCGGTGATTTTGTGACTGCACACGAATTGGGCCACAACATGGGTTTGAAGCATTCGCGTAAACAAGATGGTGTTGGCGGCGTGTTTCATTACGCGCTGGGGCATGGGGTAGTTGGCTCATTTACCACTATCATGGCTTACCAAAATGAATTCAATGTGGATTACTGGGATGGCAAGGTCTACAAATTTTCCAACCCGGAGATCCTGTGTAAAAACCAACCCTGTGGTGTAGATCGCAACAATACATCTACTGGTGCAGATGCGCGCTATGCGTTGAATATTACCGGTCCGCAAATTGCGAATTTCTACGCAGGTGCGCCCGCATCTTCAGTGGCCTCATCCAGCTCTTCGAAATCGAGTTCAAGTGCGCCTGCAGTTTCCAGTAAATCGTCCAGCTCGGTCAGTAATGTTAGTTCTGGTGATGCGGCCAAATTGAAAGCAAAACTTGAATCGGCGCGTGCTACACATTCAGCCGCCGTAGCAGCTGTTGATGCTAATAAATTAGCCATTACCGATAAGACTGCATTGGAGCGCGCTGCCAAAACCGAGTTGACCAATGCAACTAAAAATTTAACCACAGCAACCAAAAATTATGAAAAGGCAGTTGCCAAATACAATGCTCTACTCGCAAAAGTGGATCCTTTGGTAACCCAGTTGAATAGTGCGATGGCTGCGTATAACGCCGCTACTACCAGTACAACAAAGTCAGCGAAAATGACGGCATATAATGCACTCGTTACCAAATACAATACGCTGGTTGAGCAAATTACTGCGGCATTAAATGAAGCCAACGCAGCGCAACAACAAGTTGCTCCTGCTACAGCAGCAGTGACAACGGCGACTGCAGCTTATAACGCAGCGGTCGCGGCGAGTAACGCGGAAAGAGCAAAAACAGATGCCTTGAAGCTTGCGGTAACCAATGCACTGGCAGCGGTAAAAGCAGCAGAAGCCGAATACAAGACCGCGCTCACTGCGTGTAAATGCACTGTGTAATATTTTTTTGTTAGTCCGTTTTGGGTCTGTCTGTTGCCCGGCAATTGCCGGGCTTTTTATTTCCCGGATGCCAAGGTTTCCAGTGAAGCCAGAGTTGCTCTGCTAGACTTTCGGAAAATCCAAACCGGAAGTTAATGATGTTGAATGTTTTCTGGAAAAAGTACAGTTTGCTGGTATGGCTTGGTGCCATTCTGATTTTGGGATTCCTCGCCACCAGTCTGGCGAGTTATCAGGTTTCACGCGATCAAATTCGTCACTCGATTATCGATCAAGGTCTACCGCTAACCGGCGATAATATCTATTCTGAAATCCAGCGCGATGTATTGCGCCCTACGTTTATTTCTTCATTAATGGCGAGCGATACTTTTGTGCGCGACTGGATTTTATCCGGTGAACAGGATAGTTCACAAATTGTACGCTACCTCAATGAAGTCAAACGGGAATATGGTGCTGTCAGCAGTTTTCTCGTTTCAAATAAATCACTGAATTATTATTATCCACAGGGAATTTTAAAAACGGTTAAGGATACTGAGCCGCGTGATATCTGGTTTTATCGTGTGCGCGACATGAATACCGCTTATGAAATGAATCTGGATGTAGATCTTGCCAACAGGGATACCGTCACGATTTTTATTAATTACCGCGTACTGGATTATGACGGGAATTTTATCGGTGCTACCGGCGTAGGCTTTACCTTGGATTCGCTGGCGCGAGTTATCGACGATATTCAAACGCGCTTTAATCGCCGCGTCTATTTTGTTAACAAGGTCGGTGAAATTATCGTCTCGGCCAAATCAGGGGAATTGCACAAAGGTTCGATTCACGAATTGTCCGGCATTGCTGCTATTGCCGATAAAATTATCAACAATAATACCCAGCCCACCAACCTGGAATACGAGAACGAGCAGGGGCGAATTATGCTCAGCTCGCGCTATATTCCCGAGTTCAACTGGTATTTGGTAGTAGAGCAAACTGAAGCGGCGGAAATGGCTCGGGTGCGTCAGGTGCTGCTGGGCAATATTGCTGTCAGTGCAATTATCACCAGCCTGGTGTTGTTATTGTGTTTATACAGTGTGAATCGTTTCCGGCGTCGGTTGGAAAACGTAGCGGCAACGGATTCGCTCACAGGATTGCTAAACCGCCATGCGTTTGAATTGTTATTTGAGCAGGCCGTGCATGAAGCGCATCGCGCAAAAACGCCGCTCTCCATGATTCTGCTCGATATAGATCACTTCAAAAATATCAATGACAACCACGGCCACCTTGCGGGCGACAGGGTGATTATGCGCGTTGCCCGCTTGTTGGAAAACAGTTTGCGTAACGGCGATGTGTTATGTCGTTGGGGCGGCGAGGAATTTTTAATTCTGCTTAAACAGGTTTCGCTCAAGGATGCGCAGCAAGTAGCGGAAAAGTTGCGCACATCAATGGCGGCAGAGCAACTGCAACTGGGCAATAAAGCGCTCAGTATTACCGGTAGTTTTGGCGTGGCCGAGTTCGGCGGGGTGGAGACTCTGGTACATTTCTTTGCGCGCGCAGACCGCGCCCTCTATATCGCCAAATCCAGCGGACGCAATCGGGTGGAAGTTGTCGAGTGAGGCCGTCAGTTCTCTGTCTATTTTTAACCTGAATAGCTAACAGGGTATCCGCTTTAATTTCCTCAATTACAAATCTCCGCGGCAGTGGCGACATTTGCATTCGCTTTTGCCTGGTGATTGGTTTGTGGTACCTGGTTGGGACTGTACTTACGCCATCCTGGCTGTGCACAAGAGGGCGAAAACCCTGCATTTCGTGCTAGTATGCGCCCACTTTAACCATCGCTGGGGCTTGTGATCATGCATTGTCCGTTTTGTAGCGCGGAAGATACCAAGGTAATTGACTCACGCTTAGTGGCAGAGGGCGATCAGGTTCGCCGTCGCCGCGAGTGTTTATCCTGCCATGAACGCTTTACTACCTTTGAGATTGCCGAGCTGGTGATGCCGCGCATCATCAAACAAAACGGCACCCGCGAACCCTTCGATGAAAACAAACTGCGCGCCGGTTTGCTGCGTGCGCTGGAGAAGCGCCCGGTAAGCATCGAGGCGATTGAATCCGCTATCAACCACATCAAACATTTTTTACAAGCCACGGGGGAGCGCGAGGTTAAAGCGCTGCTGGTGGGTGAAAAAGTGATGGAACAGTTGAAGAAGCTCGATGAGGTGGCTTATGTGCGTTTTGCGTCTGTGTATCGCCGCTTTAAGGATTTGAATGAGTTTCGGAAAGAAATTGACCGGCTCGAGCAACAGCCCGAAGATCATCAATAGACCTGACTTGCTATGGCGTTAACTCCCCAGGATTTTGAATTTATGGCCCGCGCCTTCCGTTTGGCGGAACGCGGTCTGTATACCACTATGCCTAACCCGCGTGTGGGTTGCGTGTTGGTGAAGGACGGGCAGGTTATTGGTGAAGGTTGGCATGTTCGCACCGGTGAGCCCCATGCAGAAGTGAATGCACTGCTGGCAGCAGGCGGCTCTGCAGTTCACGACGGTGCGCGCGGTGCAACTGTGTATGTCAGCCTGGAGCCTTGCAGTCATCACGGCCGCACTGGCCCTTGTTCGCAAGCGCTGGTGGATGCGGGCGTAAGCCGCGTGGTCTATGCGATGGAGGATCCCAATCCGCTCGTCTCCGGACGCGGTATTGAAATCATGCGCGCCGGTGGCATCCAGGTGGATGGCCCTATCCTTGAAGATGATGCGCGTGCATTGAACCCCGGTTTTATCAAGCGCATGGAGCGCAAGGTGCCATTTGTACGCTGCAAATTGGCGATGAGTCTGGATGGTCGCACAGCCATGGAATCCGGCGAAAGCAAGTGGATTACCGGCCCCAAAGCGCGTGCCGATGTACAGCGGTTACGCGCGCGCTCCTGTGCAATTATTTCCGGTGTGGATTCGGTACTGCAGGATAATTCCTCCTTAACCGTTCGCGCCGATGAGCTGGATTTACCCAGTGGCGAGGATATCGCCCAACGCCAACCGCTGCGGGTCATTCTGGATTCGTGCCTGCGCCTGCCGCGCAATGCCTTGATGTTCAAGCAATCCACCCCAATCTTGCTGGTGCACAATGGCACCGCAACGGCGGAGCAACTGGCGGGCTGGCCCGGGTTTGTCGAGCTGCTGGCGTTACCGGCGAAAGATGGGCGCATCGATTTGCTCGCGCTTTTGCGCGAACTGGCGCAGCGCCAGTGCAATGAGGTGCTGGTGGAAGCGGGCGCGACCCTTAGTGGTAGTTTTTTACGTCGCGGTTTGCTGGATGAAATTATCGTCTACATGGCGCCCAAGCTGCTCGGCAGCAATGCCCGCCCGATGTTTGAATTGCCGCTGGAAACCATGTCGGCATCCCTGGCATTGAAGATTAAAGACATCCGCGCCGTGGGCCGCGATTGGCGAATTACGGCAAGTCCGGATACTGAGTATTAAAGCGTAATCCCTCCCAGCCTCCCTTTTTCAAAGGGAGGAGCTAAGGCTGCACTCTGAACTAATTACGGAGTCGAGTCTAACCTCCCCCTTTAACAAAGGGGGATCGAGGGGGATTTAAAAAGTTTAATTTTTAGAGATTGTCCCGTGAACGATCAACATCAAGCTCCAGAATCCCCGCCACCTTATACTCCACCGCCGGTCGATAATACGGCTTCCTATGGTCGTCGCCTGGGGGCGTTTTTGCTTGACGGTCTGTTTATGATGATCGCCATGATGTTCCTGATGCAGTACCTGGGGCTTACAGAAATGGACCCGGAAAAAGCCAAGAACCCGGAGGCAATGCAAGCGGCGCTGATTGCCAAGCTGGGGGCGTTATCCAATGGGCAAAAAACTATCCTCACCATGTTTCCCTTTATTGCCTTCTTCGGCTTGCATGGCTATTTGCTGAGCCGCTACGGCCAAACCATCGGCAAGCGTATGCTCGGTATCGCGATTGTCACTATGGATAATCGCGTCCCGCCGTTCCTTCAATTGATTACCCAGCGTTACCTCACCCAATGGCTGGCGGGTATGGTGCCGGTGATTGGTATTTTGCTGAGGTTGGTGGATGTGTTGGCAATTTTCCGTCCGGATCGCCGCTGCATCCACGACCACCTCGCCAAAACCAAAGTGATTGATTTGCGGATTCCGGTGGTGCAATCGCCGGATGCAGCCGTTGCGCCCAGCAACAGTTTGATCGTCTAAGCGACGGCGTTTGTTACTGACTGGAGGCCCTATGTTTACCGGCATTATCGAAGCGATTGGTGAAGTGGTTGCCCTGCAACCCAAAAATGGCGACCTGCGCCTGCGCATCAAAACCAATAATCTGGATTTAGCCGATGTGCGCCTGGGTGATTCCATCGCCACTAACGGTGTCTGTTTGACGGTGGTGGATTTGCCAGGTGATGGTTATTGGGCTGATGTCTCGCGCGAAACCCTGGATAACACCAGCCTGCCGGAGTGGAAAGTTGGCCAGCGCGTGAACCTGGAAAAAGCCCTGACCCCGCAAACCCGTTTGGGTGGCCATATAGTTAGCGGTCACGTGGATGGTGTGGGCGAGGTGGTCAGCCGCCACCCGGATGCGCGCTCCGAGCGCTTTCGCATTCGTGCACCCAAGGCATTGGCAAAATATATCGCCCATAAGGGCTCAATCACGGTAGATGGAACTAGTCTTACAGTGAACAAAGTGGATGGTGCCGAGTTTGAACTCAACATCGTTCCCCACACGCTTCAAATGACCATTATGGACAGCTACAAAACCGGCAGCCGCATCAACCTGGAAGTGGATGTCCTCGCCCGCTATCTTGAGCGTTTGATGCTGGGTGAAAAAGCCGCTGAGCCGGAAGGGCAAGGCATCACATTGGAGTTTTTGGCAAAAAATGGATATGCATGAGCTAGTAGCAGAAGGTCTGACAGTGCCCCATATTCTCGGCTACCACCACCCGTACATATAACGGGGGTACTCCTGATGAAGCAGAATGATTTTGTTTTTGAGAGTTAACTATGCAACTCAATACCATTGAAGAACTGATTGAAGATCTGCGCCACGGCAAGATGGTTATCCTGATGGATGACGAAGACCGTGAAAATGAAGGCGACCTGATTATGGTGGCCGAGCAAGTGCGCCCGGAAGACATCAACTTTATGGCCACCCATGCGCGCGGCCTGATCTGCCTGACGCTCACTGCCGAGCGCTGCAAGCAACTGGATTTGCCGCTGATGGTGAGCGACAACAAATCCCAGCACACCACCAATTTCACTGTATCGATTGAAGCGGCGGAAGGTGTGAGTACCGGCATTTCGGCGGCCGATCGCGCGCTTACTGTGCGTGCGGCGGTAAAGGCCAATGCGAAATCGACCGATATCGTCCAGCCCGGGCATATCTTTCCGCTGATGGCCCAACCCGGTGGTGTTATGAGCCGTGCCGGGCATACTGAAGCCGGTTGCGATTTGGCCCGTTTGGCGGGGTTTGAACCGGCGGCAGTCATTGTGGAAGTGATGAATCCCGATGGCACTATGGCGCGCCGGCCGGATCTTGAGCAATTTGCCGAGCAACATCACTTGAAAATCGGTACCATTGCCGACCTGATTCACTACCGGGCAACCAAAGAGAAGACCGTAGAGTGTATCAATCGCCGCAAGGTAGAGACGCTTTACGGTGAATTTGACCTGCACACCTATCGCGATCTGGCCCGTGGTGACCTGCACTTTGTGATGACCAAAGGCGTAATCGACGCGGAGCCCGTACTGGTGCGGGTGCATGTAATGGATATCGCCCGCGATGTTCTAAGTCTCAAGCGCACCTCCGTCGCCGGTGGCAAAAGCTGGACCTATCAGGATGCACTGCGCAAAGTCAGCGAAGAAGGGAAAGGTGTTGTGTTGTTGATTTGCCACGACGAATCCACCAAGGAAGTGGAAGACAGCATCGACTGGTTAATTTCCGGCAAGCAACTGCGTCGCAGTTCGGAAGTACTCTACAAGCAAGTGGGCACCGGCTCGCAAATCCTGCGTGATTTGGGCGTGCGCAAAATGCGTGTGATGTCCGCCCCAATGCGCTACTCAGCGCTTTCGGGATTTGATTTGGAAGTGGTGGATTATATCTGCCCGGAAGGCGATTAATAATTCGCTGCAAATGTATTCATTGTGAGTGTCGTTGTCGTAAGTGCGTCGAGTGCAAACAAGAATTCTGGTTATTTTTGAGAAAATATTATGAGCAATATCAAAGTTGTTGAAGGTGATTTTTCCGCCTCTGCTGGAAAATACGCATTGATCGTAAGCCGCTGGAATAGTTTTGTTGTGGAAAGCTTGAAAGACGGCGCGCTGGATACCTTGCGTCGCCACGGCATTAAAGATGAAAACATCACTATCTATTACGCGCCGGGCGCCTTTGAATTTCCGCTGACTGCACAAAAAATTGCGGCGAAAAAAGAATTCGATGCAATCATCGCCCTGGGCGCCGTGATTCGCGGTGGTACTCCTCACTTTGATTATGTTGCGGGTGAATGCACCAAAGGCCTTGCGCAGGTTTCCTTGCAATACGGCGTACCAGTGACGTTCGGCGTCTTGACGGTTGATTCTATTGAACAAGCCATTGAGCGCTCTGGTACCAAAGCCGGTAATAAAGGTGTTGAAGCCGCATCTACTGCGCTGGAAATGGTTTCGCTCTTTTCAAAAATATAAGTTTGATCCATTACATTTGGATAAGTCTGATCCCGTGCGCGGGATCACTGGTTAATTGGAAATATTGATAAGGGATAAGCTCAGGAGATTATTTCATCCGGTTTTATCCCTTATTTTTTGCTGTTGGAATTTATTGAAAGTTTGTCGATCTGTTTGGCAAATTAAAAAGTTTTGACAGTCGCTCTTTGTTCTTTATCAGGTAATTGCTCATGAGTATTTCATCCGGCCCACAAAAAGGCCACACCGCTGCCACCCGCCGCATGGCTCGTCACTACGCAATGCAGGCGCTCTATCAATGGCAAATGGCAGGTTCCAGCATCAATGCCATTGAAGCGGAATTTCGCACCGATAACGACATGAGCAAAGTAGACGTGGAATATTTCCATGAGATTCTCCACGGCGTCCCTGAGCATTTAAGTGAACTGGAAGAATTGTTCTCCCCTTATCTGGTGGAGCGTTCGCTGGATGAACTGGATGCAATTACCCGGGCGCTGCTGCGCCTCGCGACTTACGAATTTAAATTCCGTATCGACGTTCCTTACAAAGTGGTGATCAACGAAGCGGTTGCCCTGGCGAAAAAATTCGGCGCTGAAGATAGCCACAAATTTATCAACGGTGTGTTGGATAAAACCGCCGCCGATGTTCGTGCGCTTGAAGTCAAAGCCGAGCGCAACCAACGCTAAATCCGTTTGTCCAACCAGTAATTACCGTGCCCGGCGAATTCCAGTTAATCCAGCAATTCTTCCAGCGCGAGCAGGCTGAACAGCCTGCTGAAGGCGTATTACTGGGGATTGGTGATGACTGTGCGTTGCTGCAAATCCCGGAAGGAAAGCAGTTGGCGGTCTCGGTAGATACCCTGGTTGCCGATGTGCATTTCCCGGCAGAGGCTGATGCCGAATTAATCGCCGAGCGTGCATTGCGCACTAACCTCAGTGATCTGGCGGCAATGGGGGCGGATGCATTGTGGTTTACCCTGGCGTTGACCTTGCCGGAAGCCAATGAGGATTGGCTGCGCCGTTTTAGCCGTGGATTATTTGCCTGCGCCCGCGAATATAAAATTGCATTAATTGGTGGTGATACCACTTCCGGCCCACTCAGTATTACGATTCAGGTAATGGGTGCTGTTGCTCCCGGCGCGGTGCTGCGACGCGACGGTGCCAATATCGGCGATTTTGTATTAGTTACTCACAGTCTGGGTGATGGCGCTGCAGCACTGGCATTGATTCAACATCGTATTGTGTGTGATGAAACATCAGCGAATTATTTGCGTGAACGCTTTTATCGCCCGACACCGCGTTTACAAGAGTCTGCATTGGTTCGCGAATTGGCGACAGCGGCGCTGGATGTTTCTGATGGACTGGTTGCGGATTTGCAACATATCTGTGATGCCAGTGATGTGGGTGCCGTCATTGACGTAGAAAATTTGCCGTTGTCGCCCGCATTGCAGGCATTGAATAATCAGCCGCAAGCATTGGAGTGGGCGCTCAGCGGCGGAGACGATTACGAATTATGTTTTACCGTTGCACCGGAAAAAATGGCGGATATCGCCATGTTGATTGCCCAGGGAAAATTAAACGCAACAGTGATTGGCGAAATTATCCCGGGTAATAAAGTGATGTGTGAATTTGAAGGACAACCATTTGACCTCGCCAACACTGGATACCAGCACTTTTAATGGTGCCAATTTAATAATGAATACACCCAGTCTTAAACAAGTATTTACCAATCCCGATCATTTATTTGCGTTTGGTTTTGGTAGTGGCCTTGCACCCAAAGCACCAGGAACCTTTGGTACTTTGGCAGCTATCCCGATTTTTTTAGTGATTCAGGATCTGCCAATTTACGTATATATAACCTGGCTGGTGGTGACTTTTGCATTGGGTGTATTCTGGTGTGACCGCTCTTCCCGACAACTGGGTGTACACGATCACGGCGGCATAGTCTGGGATGAATTTGTCGGTTTTTGGATGACCATGTTCATGGCACCTGCAGGATGGATTTGGGTGCTGACGGGTTTTGTTTTATTCCGTATTTTCGATATTCTCAAACCCTGGCCCATCAACTGGCTGGATAAAAAAGTGCACGGTGGTTTCGGCATTATGATCGACGATTTACTTGCCGGTGTTTACGCCTGTATCGCACTCCAGTTGATTGCCTATTTTGCGAGGTTGTTGTGACTGTCCACTTTGTAGAGTCTTCCAAATTACCCACTCCGTTTGGCATGTTTACCATGCATGGTTTCAATGATGATGAAACTGATAAAGAGCATGTGGTGCTGACCATGGGTGATATTAGCGGCGATGAGCCTTTGCTCGCGCGTATTCACTCTGAATGTTTAACCGGCGATGCGCTATTCAGTATGCGCTGTGATTGTGGGCCGCAGCTGCAAGCGGCTATGCATAAAATTTCGGTAGTGGGGCGTGGAGTCATTTTTTATTTGCGTCAGGAAGGTCGAGGTATCGGCTTACTGAACAAAATCAAAGCCTATCATTTGCAAGATCAGGGCGCCGATACTGTTGAGGCCAATGAACAATTGGGGTTCGGCGCGGATATGCGTGATTACTCCATCCTCAAGCCAATGCTTGAGCATTTACATATCAAAGCGTTGAAATTACTCACTAACAACCCGCGCAAAGTAAAAGCCTTGCAGGATATGGGCATTAACGTGGTTGAACGATTGCCGCACGAAACCGGTCGCAATCCGCACAATGCCAAATATCTGGAAACCAAAAAGGGCAAGCTCGGCCATTTGTTTAACAGTGACGATGAATAATTTTTTGCAGGACAAAAAGATGACTCGAATTGCAATTGCCGGCGCCGCTGGCCGTATGGGGAAAGCGCTGATTGAATCTACCCATAAAAACCCGGAAACCTCAGTGGGTGCAGCCATTGTTCGCCCTGGTAGTTCGCTAATTGGCGTTGATGCTGGCGAGTTGGGCAATGTGGGTAAATTGGGTGTTGTAGTGAGCGCTTCGCTAGCGGACGTGATTGACCAATTTGATGTATTGATTGATTTCAGTTCACCAACCGCCACGCTGGAGAATGTAAAACTCTGCGCAGCACATAACAAACCCATCGTAATTGGCACTACCGGTTTTAGCGCTGCCGAAAAGGAAGAGTTGTTAAGTTATCAAACACACATTCCACTGTTGTTATCGGCGAATTTTTCGACTGGTGTAAACCTGTGTTTTAAATTGCTGGATCTCGCCGCGCGCGTGTTGGGTGAGGGTTATGATGTGGAAGTTTATGAGGCCCATCATCGCCATAAAGTGGATTCACCTTCCGGTACGGCGGTGCGTATGGGCGAAGTGCTTGCCAATGCGCTGGAGCGCGATTTAAATGAAGTGGCTGTTTACGGTCGCGAAGGGCAAATCGGCCCGCGCCCCAAAGACACTATTGGTTTTGCGACTGTGCGCGGTGGTGATGTGGTGGGCGATCACACCGTGATGTTTATGGCCGACGGTGAACGCGTAGAGATTACCCACAAAGCGTCCAGTCGTTTGGCGTTTTCCAATGGCGCTGTACGCGCTGCGATTTGGTTACAGCAACAACAATCCGGTTTGTTTGATATGCAGGATGTATTGGGTTTGCGTTAATAAAACACAAGATTAATTTTTAAAGGAATCAATCATGGCTGGCGCCAGCTTACTTGTGTTACTCGATGATATAGCAACGGTATTGGATGACGTAGCGGTAATGACCAAGGTTGCCGCAAAAAAACTGCCGGCGTATTGGGGGATGACCTTGCACTGAATGCGCAGCAGGTGCAAGGTATTCGCGCTGAGCGGGAATTGCCGGTGGTGTGGGCGGTAGCAAAAGGTTCGGCACTCAATAAATTAATATTAGTTCCTGCGGCATTATTGATTAGCGCATTTGTACCTTGGTTAATTGTGCCCTTGCTAATGATTGGCGGTGCCTATCTTTGTTTTGAGGGTTTTGAAAAACTCGCGCATAAATTCCTGCATTCCAAAGAAGAAGACAAAGAACACCACAAAGAACTTATTGAAGCCGTGGCCAATCCGGAAGTGGATATGGTGGCTTTCGAAAAAGAAAAAATCAAAGGCGCTGTGCGCACAGATTTTATTCTCTCCGCTGAAATTATCGTAATCGCGCTGGGTACTGTTGCTGCCGCGACCTTCGCCAAACAGGCAGCGGTAGTGGTAAGTATTGCAGTATTAATGACAATCGGTGTTTATGGTTTTGTCGCGCTGATTGTGAAACTGGATGACATGGGGGCGCACCTGTGTAAAAAACAGAATGCGGCAGCACAATTCTTCGGCAACATCTTGCTTGCCGCTGCGCCCAAATTGATGAAGTTTTTGTCCGTACTCGGTACTGCCGCGATGTTTATGGTGGGGGGCGGAATCGTGACTCACAGCATCGCTCCTATCCATCACGCTATTGAGCATGCAGCCCTGGCGACTGAACCTGTGGGTTGGTTGACCTCTTCTGTATTAAATGGTGTGGCAGGAGTAGTGATTGGTGCTCTGGTGCTTGCCGTAGTTAGCCTTGTCGCGCGGCTATTTAAAAAGAATAAGTAGCCTTCTAGCTGATGCACATGATTTGACGAGGATTGTGCAGAAAAAATGGTGCAGAGAACAGGGTAGCGAATAGGGCGGCTAATAGGGTGGCTAATAGTATGAAGAGAAGCGCAGTAAGTTTTTACTGCGCTTTTTCAGTTTGAGGTTTTCATTAAATGGATTGCATCAATGAAGCTCAGTGAAATTAAACTATCAAAAACGTTTTCCATTGTTCTTCTGATCATTGTTGCCAGTGTATTTTTGCTGCCGGTCTTAAGCATGAATTTTATGTTTTGGCTGGCAGAGCAGAAAGAGCGCCGCACTGGCTTTTCCGTCGACGAAGAAATTGAATTTCAGGTCAAAACAGTCAAATATTCCATTGAGCAGCTCAATATTGCTGACCCTGCTCTTCTGCAATGCATTCGCGAATTTGCACTTGAGCAGGCGCAGTTGCCACCAAACACCTACAGTAGTATTGAATTTGTCGATGAACTTCTGCAGTTGAATTGCTCCAATAAAGGCATTACCAGTATTGAGGGTATAAGTGCCTTGCAAAAGCTCAAGTCGCTCGACCTTTCTGAGAATAAACTCACCCGCGTTGATGTATTAAACAAATTGGACAAGCTGGAAGAGCTGGATATTTCTAATAATCTAGTGACTGACATCAGCTCGCTAACTTCACTTTCCAAATTAACAGTATTGCGTTTTTCCGGTAACCAGTCAGAGAATATCAAGCCTTTATTGGCGTTTGCTGCTCTGGAAACGGTATATATGCCGAATATGGAAAATATTTACTGTTCTGATCTGGAACAGGTGCAAAAAAGTGCCCGCTTTGTCGCTCACCAAAATGATCCAAGTCCGCAATGCAAGGGCGAATACAGTTCCAATATCGAGAGAATTAAAGCAATTCGCGCCTCAGGTGGTATTTTGTCACCTGATGATGAAAGTGTATTGCTCGAATATGAACTGAACGAAATGAAACAGCAATATAAACAGAAATATCAATAATTGATCTTTAGGGTATGAGGCAGAAAACGGCGGAGCTAAAGTGATAAAAAAAATAATAGTAACTGTGTTTATTTGTTTTGGTTTTTTTCAGCTGGTTAATGTGAATTACGGTCTGCGCCACGAAGGTGTAGATCTTATTGACAGTGTGACCGCTGGGCTTGAAACAGTGGCAGATGTTCCCGGCGAATTGGCTTCTTCCTCTGCTTCCTTTGCTTCGTCTGCCCTTTCTATAGCAAAGGTAGAGTCTCCCTGTAAGACACAAGGGTTCGCACTTAATCCAACCTTTGCGGATGCAGTTAAGGCCAGGCTGCCGGTTTTGTTATTGCAATCAGCATCACCGCACAGAAAATCACTGACCTATTTCTCTGAAGTTATTGGTGTAAAGTCTGCGACGATTGAATTTAAATGGTTTCAGCGGGATGCG
>JAGKXA010000292.1 GCA_021151615.1 Cellvibrionaceae bacterium
ACTATGTTTATAAATCACTTCACGTTGAACTAATTCGTGATCGCGGTACATGGTTTAATAAAATGACAAAGCCGCACCAAGTACTTTGGTGGATTCCAGTGGGGCACATTCCATCTGTAACAGAAGGAAAGGAAAAGTTAGAGCTTTTGCAAAAAGTGGGGCCAAGCATAGCCGCCTTTACATTTGCAAAGCCATTTAGGTATGAATCATAAATCGTATAACAAGCGACTGTGGTAAAAAGTCAATATCTACTTGTTATAATTAATTGCTGTGCTTTTCGGTATTTAACCAAGAGATGGAGTTGGCGTTGAGTAAAGATATTAAAACCAGTCCCAAGGTCGATGCATTTATGACGAAAGCCAAAAGCTGGCAAGAGGAATTTGCGCTGCTGCGCGAAATTGCACTCAGTTGTGACTTAACTGAAGACCTGAAGTGGGGGCAGCCGTGTTACACATTGGATAATGCCAATATCGTATTGATTCATGGCTTTAAAGAATACTGTGCGTTTTTATTTTTCAAGGGTGCCTTGATGGCGGACCCTGACAATATTCTGGTTCAGCAAACCGAGAATGTTCAAGCTGCGCGGCAGATTCGTTTTACCGGTGTTGCGCAAATAAAAAAAATGAAAGCTACGTTAAAAACCTATATTCGGGCGGCGATTGATATAGAAAAGGCAGGCTTGAGTGTGGAGTTTAAAAAGACGGATGAATTTGCAGTTCCCGAAGAGTTCCAGCAAAAGCTGGATACAACCCCCGGCTTGAAAGAGGCATTTGAAGCGCTCACTCCAGGCCGCCAGCGTGGATACCTGCTACACTTTTCCTCTGCCAGGCAATCCAAAACCCGTGAATCCAGAATTGAAAAGTGTATCCCGATGATTTTTGATGGATTGGGGTTGAATGACTAACTGTTTGCTAATTATCCAGATGCTTGGACTATAAAATTCCGGGCACATCGAGGGGACGAAAAGTGTTCATTAATAGTTATAGAACATTTCTTGTATTCTTGATGGTGGTGAGTGTGCCTGCTTTTGCCGGTGAGGTTTATAAATGGACCGATAAAGATGGCAAGGTTCATTTCAGTTCGACGCCACCGAAAGATAAGGACGCTAAAGTGGAAGTTAAAAACTATAAAGGCGCTATAAATTCCCAGACTGCTCCCACTAAAGAAATCCCGCCAGAAGTAAAGGAAATGATGCAAGGTATGCAGAAAGCATTGCTGGAGGTTCATGAGGATGGCACCCCGCTAAATTGCGAAACTGCAATGAGCAATATTAACTGGCAAATAGAAACGATGTTGACCCAGGGTAAGAAAAACCTGGAGGGTGGCTACATTACACAGGAGCAATTTCAATTAGCGACTGGCGCATTTAAGAAGGCCCAGGAACAGCTGTCGCTTGATGACTGTAAAACAGCATTGTCGACAAAGCGCTCCTTTTATCAATGTATGTCGAGTGATAAAAACCATGTGGCGGGTTGTGGGCAAAAATACAATTTTGATTAGGTTAGGTGTTATTTATATGGTGGCTATTTAAAGTAATGTGCAAAATACTTTCCGCAATTTACTTACAATAAATATCTATTGCTTTAATCCCAGCCGTTTAATGCGTGAAGCCAGTGTTGTTGGTTTTATTTTCAATAACGCTGCTGCACCATCATCACCAAATAATTTCCAGTCGCATTGTTCAAGTGCAGCAAGCATGTTGCGCTTTACTCGCCTCTGCATTTCATCATCGGGAATAATATTTTCTTCTATCAAGGGTTCTTCTTTAATTGCCGGTTCAAGCTTGCTGGTGCTTAGGGGTAAATCGATGGTTACTCGGCCTTGTTGTGAAGTAATTACCGCGCGTTCCATAACATTTTGCAGTTCGCGAATGTTGCCGGGCCAATTATAAGCCTGGAGGGGCTTTAAATCGCTTTGGCGTAGCTTGCAGTCTTTTTTGCCGAACTTTTGACTGGCTTGCTCAAGGAAATGGGTTGCAAGCAAATGTATATCTGTGCCGCGCTCGCGCAGTGGTGGTGAGTGGATTGGGAAAACATTCAAGCGGAAATATAAATCTTCACGGAAACGATGAGCCTCTGCTTCCATTTTCAAATCCCGGTTGGTTGCCGCAATTATGCGCACATCCACATTGCGGGTTTTTTCTTCGCCAACGCGTTCGAGTTGTCCCTCTTGTAATACGCGCAATAACTTACTTTGCAGTTCTAGCGGTATTTCACCCACTTCATCCAGAAATAATGTTCCACCATTGGCTAGTTCAAAGCGGCCAATGCGGTCGCGCACGGCACCGGTAAATGCACCGCGGATATGGCCAAAAAATTCACTTTCAAATAATTCGTGAGGAATGGCGGCGCAATTAACACGAATCATCGGCTTGTCTTTGCGGTTGCTGGCATCGTGGATGGCGCGTGCAATTAATTCTTTTCCTGTACCGGATTCACCGGTAATCAATACAGCGGCTTCCGTTTGTGCAACCAATTCGATTTGTTGGTGGATGCGTTTGATTGCTGTGCTTTCGCCGATAATTCCATGGTAACGCTGCTCGCTTAAAATTTCTTGCTGCAGGTACGCGTTTTCGTCTTCAAGGCGCGCTTTTAAGGCGCTGACTTCTGTTAATGCCTCGCGTAGTTTTTTTTCGGTTTCCATGCGTTGGCTGATATCGCGAAATACGACTACCGCGCCAATAATGCTGCCTTCAGAAATTATTGGTGTGCTGGTGAATTCAACGGGGAAAGGTGTACCGTCGTGCTTCCAAAATACTTCCTGAATTCCCTCGTGCACTACACCATCGCGAATCGCCGCATAGATGGGGCATTCTTCAACGGGATAGTGGGTTCCATCATCATGGGTGTGATGGTGTACATAATGAATATTCTGGCCAAGTACATCGCCATCGGTGCGACCTAGTAAACGTTTGGCGGCAGGATTGATAAATGTGCATAAACCGTTAGTGTCTACGCAATAAATTCCATCGCCCACCGAGGTGAGCATTAATAAATTATCGCGTTCACCTTGCTGAAAATGGAGCGCAAATGTTTCCATTCCAGTATGCCGTTGCGCGCGAGTCGGTCTGCTTCGGCTTTGTCGCGCTGGCGCTCTTCCAGGTCGATATCTTTAATCGATACCACTAAATACTCGCGGCCTTTAATCACTGTGCGCGATGCTGATAATTCCACCGGGATATGCATGTCGCTTTTTAACCGGCAGGAAATGCGTTTGCTTTTGGCGTGACCGCGTTGCAAGGCCTCTTGCGTAAAGACAATGAGTTGCCCCAGCTCGCGCCCATGGATGTAGGAGATGGGCATCTTGAGGATTTCCTGCCGATCAAACCCCAGCATCTGCGTGGCGGCGATATTGCAGTCGATGTATTTGTTTTCCAGTGGGTCAAGCAGCATTAGTGGTTCGGGGCATTGCTCAAAGGCGGCATTGCGCATCCAGTAGGCAAGGCGGCCCCATTCTTCGGAGGAATCTGTATCTAACATGACGAGGCCTCATTTGCGGGTTGAGTATCTACTCATTTGCGTAACGACATGCTACGCAGTTGCGTAATTTGATGCAATTGCGTAGTGAAAATTTCTTGTTTTAAACCCGGATGGTTGCCCGGATCGGTTTACAAATATCTCTAATCTATTGTTTTTAAAAAACAAAAAATTATTTTGGCAAGGCGGGGATGGCTTTGTCTGCCACTGGTACGGATGTCGCAATAGGGGTAGTACGACTTGAATGAAGTCGCTCAACCTAACCCTAATTACGAGGAAACCGCTATGCCAGCCGTGGATATCCCCCATTACCAAACCGGTGACTTTCTGGTCGATTACGAAGAAAAAGTATTTGAGGATGTACAAGCTGAACCCGGTGCAAAAGCGCTGCTGACCTTTCACACCGTTGCCTTTGAAGGTTCGATTGGTCTGGTGAATTTGCTGCAAGCCAAGCGCATTTTGCGCAAAGGTTTTGAAACCAAAATCCTGCTTTACGGCCCAGGCGTTTTGCTGGGTGTTCAACGCGGCTTCCCGACGTTAGGTGCGGAAGCATTTCCCGGCCATCTCGCTTACAA
>JAGKXA010000738.1 GCA_021151615.1 Cellvibrionaceae bacterium
AGCCTTGGCCATGTGATTGGCGACCAGGTATTAAAGGAAGTTGCACAACGCCTGCTGCGCGTGGTGCGCGCGGGCGATATTGTCTGTCGTCTTGGCGGTGATGAATTTGCCGTACTCGCACACAATTTCGACACCCAGGAATCCATTAGCCAATTAGCGCAACGTATTCTGGATGACCTGCGCAAACCCATTATTATTGGAAAATTTGAAAACGCGATTTCAACCAGTATTGGTATCGCAACCTACCCGGATGCCGGACAAAATGCCAGTGATTTACTGAAAGCGGCTGACCTCGCGATGTATCGCGCAAAACACGATGGCCGCAACAATTACCAGTTTTTTTCGCAAATCATGCAGTCGCAAATGCAAGAGCGTATTCGCATGGAAAAGGAATTGCGCAATTTAATTCCCACCGATCATTTTATTTTGTTTTATCAGCCGATTGTGGATGCACAAACGTTTGAAATTTGCGGTGCTGAAGGCCTGATCCGCTGGGATCACCCCGAACGCGGAATCTTGCCGCCAGCAGCGTTTATCTCCCTCGCCGAAGAGATTGGTCTGATTGGTGAAATAGACTCCAAAAGCCGTTTGAAGGCCTGTCAGCAAATTGCGCGTTGGCGCAACGCTGCAACGCACGGCGCAGAAACTAAAAAAAATGCAGGAATACGGGATTGAAATCGCGGTTGACGATTTCGGCACCGGTTATTCATCCATGGCTTATTTGAAAGAATTGCCTGCTAAAACCCTGAAAATTGACCGCACGTTTGTGAGAGGCGTGCCGGAAAATCCTAATGATGCGCGCATTTTAAAAGCGCTGATTGTGTTTGGTAAAACCCTGGATTTAACCATTATTGTGGAGGGTGTTGAATCCCTCGCCCAGGCAGCATTTTGCCGCACCTGCGGTGCGGATTATTTGCAGGGCTATTTATTTGCCAAACCTTGCTCACAGGAAGATTTCGAATGTTATCTCGAATCCTATACCGCCGATTATTGGCGCCAAGCGCTCAATTGCGGCGATTGTTAGTCTGAGGCCAAAATAGATCGCCCTGATCTATATTGGCCTCGCCCCGCTAAAACTAGTGCAAATGCTTGAATTTGCTTGTTTTGTTGGACTCGCTGCGGCCTGCAC
>JAGKXA010000293.1 GCA_021151615.1 Cellvibrionaceae bacterium
GATACCTAACATCACAAAATTCAAGCCTGTGATTTACAAAATTTTTGAAACACCAAGCCTAAAAACTGGGGTCTGAGGCGCAGTGGAACGGAAAACCGAGTTAAGAGGTCAATATAGATGGCTAATAATTAAATAGCCAAATAACATCAGCTTTACAATTATTGGCCATGTGTTTTAGACTAGCTAAAATGAGTATACTCAAATTGGCTATCAAATAATGAAAATCGCACGTATTTATCTGCGCGTTAGTACAGATCAGCAGGATCTTGCTCGTCAAGCAGACATCGAAAATAGCTCCCGAGCAGCAGGCTATTACATTGCAGGCATTTACCGAGAAAAGGCATCGGGCGCACGCGCTGATCGCCCAGAATTACTACGCATGATCTCCGATTTACAAGTAGGTGAAGTAGTGATTGCTGAAAAGATGGATCGCATTAGTCGCCTTCCGTTGGCCGAAGCAGAACAACTCGTTAACTCAATTAGAGCAAAAGGCGCGCGTCTTGCTGTGCCTGGTTTGGTTGATTTGTCTGCATTTACCGCAGAAGCAGATGGCGTAGCAAAAATTGTCCTTGAGTCCATGCAGGAATTATTGCTCAAACTCGCTTTGCAAATGGCTCGAGAAGACTATGAAACACGCCGAGAACGACAATCTCAAGGTGTGATGCTTGCCAAGACTGCGGGTAAATACGTTGGTCGAAAACCAGACCTATCAACTCATGACCGTATCATTGCGCTACGCAAAGCGCATCAGACTATAAAGCGAACGGCTGAGTTAGCTGGTTGTAGCGTCAGTCAAGTCAAACGTATATGGGGCGTTTATTTAGCTTCTCAAGATAGCATCGGCACTTAGATGCCTGTCACTTTTCTATCACCTGAACTACGTGAAAGTTATGGACGATTCATGGGTGATCCCACGCATCAAGACCTTGTTCGCTATTTTTATCTTGACGACAGGGACTTGTTATTAATCTCGCAAAAGCGTGGTCATCACAATCGACTTGGTTTTGCCTTGCAGCTAGGTACTGTGCGCTACCTAGGCACTTTTCTCGATGACCCCTTAGCTATACCTCCCCTTGTATTGCGAGATGTAGCCAAACAATTATACATTGATGACCCCACATGCGTTGATTTATACCGCGATAGTGACCAACGCTGGCAGCATGCCGCTGAAATACGATTAAGATATGGTTATACGGATATAACCGAATATCAAATTGGCTTTCGTCTAACGCGATGGTTATATGACTTATGCTGGACAGGTACAGATAGACCCACTGTGTTATTTGAGCGGGCAACCACATGGTTGATGGCTCACAAAGTATTGTTGCCTGGCTGTAGCACACTCGAGCGATTTATTTCTAGACTACGTCACCGAGTAGAAGTGCGTCTGTGGAATTTACTCAGCACCAGTATTACTCAGGAACAACAAGAAAAACTAGAGCGATTGTTGACTGTCCCCCTGCATAGTCGCAGCTCAACATTAGATATTTTACGTACAGCTCCAGTTTCAGTCAGTAGCAAGTCCTTGGTTAATACCTTGCAGAGACTAAGTTCTATTCGTGAAATGCAGATTAAACTACCTGCAAAAGCTCTTATCCCCACGACACGTATTGCTGCTTTGGCTCGTTTTGCATCCACAGCGAAAGTCAGTGCTATAACACGATTACCAGAGCCACGTCGATTAGCGACATTGGTGGCTTTTATGCACTGCTTGGAAGCAACGGCACAAGATGATGCTCTAGAAGTTTTAGAGGCATTACTACGTGAAATATTTGGAGGTGCAGTGAGGGCCGATAAAAAAGCACGTCTGCGCTCACTGAAGGACTTGGATAAATCGGCTGCTGTTTTAGCCATTGCCTGCCAAATAGTTCTAGATCCAAATATATCGGACACCACACTTCGCACAGCATTATTTGCAAAAATACCGCGTCATACACTTGAGCTGGCACTAAATGGTGTTAATGAGCTGATTCGCCCTGAGGATAATGTCTATTATCAAGAGCTGGAAAATACGTATAAAACAGTACGCCGATTTCTACCTACTTTAGTAAAGCAGATTAAATTTGGTGCAAACGTTACGGGCGAACCCATTATTCTCGCCTTAGATTGGTTACGGACTTATGTCGTCAACAAGAAAATCAATCATCAAACTATTCCTCGTGCCATTATTAATAAGTCTTGGCAACCGTATGTTTTAAAAGAAGATAATACAATAGACATTCGTGCTTACACCTTCTGTACATTGAGTGCGCTGCAATCGGCTTTACAACGAAGAGATGTATTTGTTGCCCCTAGTTGGCGATATGCAGACCCCCGTTCAGGTCTTCTTGAAGGAGCAGACTGGGAAACATCACGCCCTATTATTTGCCGAACCCTTGGTTTATCAGTCAGTCCAACGCCTGTACTCACCGCTTTATCTAAGGAATTGGACGATACTTATCGTGCCGTAGAATCAAGGCTCCCCCATAATCCAGCCGTCAGGTTTGATAAAGTTAACGACAAGCTTGAATTAGTCCTGAGTCCGTTGGAAAAAATGGAGGAGTCAAATTCACTGCTGAGCTTGCGCGAAAAAGTTATTCGGATGTTGCCACGTGTTGATTTGCCCGAACTTATTTTAGAAATTTCGGCTCGTACAGGATTCACGGAAGCTTTTACACATATATCAGAGCAATCTGCTCGTGCTGTTGATTTACCAGTGAGCTTGTGTGCGGTATTGATGTCCGAAGCCTGCAATACGGGGCTTGAGCCTTTGGTACGCAACGATATTCCTGCGTTAAAGCGCGATCGATTGTCATGGGTTGACCAAAATTATATTCGGGATGAAACATTATCCGCCGCAAATGTCCTATTAGTCTCAGCTCAAAGCAAACTTGAATTAGCGAAATTATGGGGTGGTGGAGATGTTGCCTCAGCCGATGGTATGCGCTTTGTTGTCCCTGTTAAAACAGTGCATGCTGGACCTAATCCAAAATATTTCGGCATTGGTCGAGGTGTGACTTGGTACAATATGTTATCTGATCAGTTTTCGGGACTTAATGACATTGTTGTTCCTGGAACCTTACGTGATAGTTTGATTTTATTATCCGTTGTACTTGAACAGCAAACAGACCTTCAGCCTACACAAATCATGACGGATACGGGTGCATACAGTGATATTGTCTTTGGTTTGTTTCGTTTGCTTGGCTACCGCTTTAGTCCAAGGCTAGCTGATATCGGTGGATCTCGCTTTTGGCGAATTGATAAAAATGCGGATTATGGTCAGCTTAATACGCTATCGACCAACTATATTAGCCTACAAAAAATTATCCCTCATTGGGATGATATGTTGCGTTTGGCAGGGTCGCTAAAATTAGGCAAAGTGTCAGCAACAACGATTATGCGGACACTGCAAGTGGGCGACAAACCAACAAGATTAGCGTTAGCTATTGCAGAGTTTGGCCGCATTGATAAAACTTTGCATACTTTGAATTATATCGATGATGAAGAAAAACGGCGGCAAACGTTGATCCAGTTGAATCGTGGCGAAGGTCGTCACAGTGTGGCACGAGCCGTTTTTCATGGACAGCGCGGTGAATTGCGACAGCATTATCGGGAAGGACAAGAGGATCAACTGGGTGCGCTTGGCTTGGTGCTGAATATGATCGTGCTTTGGAATACGATTTATATGGAATCTGCTATAAACCAACTACGTAAACAAGGCGAGCAGATTAGCGATGAGGATGTCATGCGATTGTCACCCTTGTTACACGAACATATTAATATGCTGGGTAGATATTCGTTTCTAGTACCAGAAGCCGTTGCTAATGGCGAATTACGCCCGTTAAGAGATGCAGATGAAATAAATGACTAAACGTACACTGCGCACTAATTTAATTATTAGCCATCTATATTGGCCTCTTAACTCGGTTTTCCGTTCCACTGCGCCTCAGACCCCTGGTTCTCACCAGTTCGTAACGCTCGGTGAAAATGATACGCGGCTCATTAATCGGCGATAACTTGTCATAGCCGGATTGAGTGAAGCTGGCGAGACT